>NATV01000150.1 GCA_003094535.1 gamma proteobacterium symbiont of Ctena orbiculata
GATCGAACAACAAGCGATCACCCTCAATCTTAGACTGCCGGGGCAGTATGAAGATCAGGAGAGTGGAACCTATTACAACTACCAGCGAGACTATGACCCCAATACAGGGCGTTACCTGACCAGTGACCCAATAGGGTTAAAGGGTGGGTTGAATACCTATGCTTATGTAGGGGGGAACCCTCTCAACACCATTGACCCACTAGGACTCTACTGGGAGATAGTCAACGGTATTCCGCAATGGGTCCCGGATGGTCCAGACGGCTCAACGGAACCAGTCAACCTATTTGATCTCTATCCCATGCCCGGAACCCCGGAGATCGATGCCGGCGAACTGACTGACTATCTGTCAACCCTCGAAAGAGAGGAGTATGGGGATAGGTTAATCGATGATTTTGCCTCCACGGGTGCGCCTAATATCTGTATTAGGGACGCTAATGATCCGAATGAGTTCGTGAATGCATCAGAAGCATTCCAGATCGGTCTTAGCAATCTTAGAGGTAGTACAGGACTTCCTGGCATCATCTATGGCGACACCATCGATGGCATTCTAGCGGAATATACCGATCAGCCTTTAAATACAGCCGGCATTCGTGGATGGGTTAGAGATGGCGATCAACTACAAGTCCATTACCCGGACCTGACTGATACCCAGATCGATGTAGTGGGAATAGCAATCGGCCACCTCCCGGCCTACAACGGCCAGCGCATGCATATCACTATACCGGCAGGCGCCACAGATGAGCAGATTGCGGAAGAGCTCATGATGTCTATGGGCAATCTGCTGACCCACGAAGACTTGGCCACCTTCCTTGCCAACCTGCCGCAGGATCGTGATGAACCACTGTTGGTGGATATCTACGAGCTCTACCAGGAGATTCTGGCGCGTTATCAGACCCGTTTGCACAGTGATGAGCGGGTGTGGGCAGCAGAGATAGCGGTCAATCAGCGCCAAGCTGAGCTGGATGTCTTTGGAGAGGGTTTCTATTGTGAAACCGAGGTGCCTCCACCTGAATGCGATGAGCTTCATAGATTGAGATCCGAATTATCGAATGCACAGGGTGCCTACATAGACGCCATCGTCGAGGTCAACAACGAAATGATCGATGCTGGCCTTATGACATTGATGGATGCGGATGTCAGCAGCCGGACACAGTCATTGGCGGCAAGGCTGTTTGCGGCAACGACTGTGGCTACAATAAGTGCGCTTGTTCCACTGACGTTGGAAGATGCGGCAATCGATGCGGCAACCTATGGGCTGGGGCGTATTCAACGGATAGGTCCTGCGCTTGAGAGAGCGCTAGACAGAGTGAGAGGAACTGGACGGGCTGCACTTGATTGGGTGAGGGATATTTCGGATAGTGCGGTTCAGAGAATACGAGATTATAGGAGGGGTAGAAACACTAATGGAGGAGAAAATTGGACCGAGTTCGTCAACTTTGAACGTCTTTTCTCTGGTAGTACAATTGGACCTAGAAGTGATCTGCGAAGAAACCTAATAGCGGAAAACCCGGAATTAGGGTCTTTAAGTGGCTGGCAGGCACATCATATTCTGCCGTGGGAAGGACGAATTCAAAACCATGCATTGACACAAAGACTTGGCATAAATTTTAACGCTGTGGATAATGGTGTCTCATTGCCTTGTAGTGGTGGTACTTGTCTTAGTCAGCACTCGTCACAGCATCCACGCTATAGTGACGCTGTCGAGAATTTTTTGGATCGTGTTGAAAGTTTAAATGTATCTGACACAGATAAGAGAAATCTTGTCGCTGAAGGTATTGAGCGTGCTAGACAAGCCCTTATTAGTGGACAACCTCCATTAATGAATTCAAATGGAGCAACGACAGAAGCTTGGAACAGAGTGTTTGGTCAAGTATTTGAATAATATGATTTTTGATTATTTTGAAGCAGATGATCCACTCAAGCATCGTGATCTGCAAAGAATCGATGACTTGCTGAGCAGTGATCATTTTTTAAAGGCTTTAGGTAAGGATGCTCATGCACTAATGGTCCCTGATGATTTTCCGGTTGTAACTGATGTTATTTATGCTGAAAAAATGCTGCATTCTCAAGAAATATGGGATATGCCAGAGCCTTGGCCGTACCAATACTTTGCAGACATAACTGGTCGTATAAATCCTTATGATCATGTTACTATTGAAGAAAGAATTGAAATAGAGAAAATCAGAAAAAAAAATATAGACGCTTACACAAAAAATATTATTCTATTTCTTGATTCAAAATATGAAGAGTACCAAATTACCCAGTTTCTCTGTGAGTCAGTCGACCATGAAAAATTCCAAAAAGATGTTGTCGTTGAGATAATTAGATCATTTCAGAGTGATATAGATGCATTTATCGATAATATGATTTACGCATCATACTATGGTGGCATAGACGCATCCCCAGAAATTAAAAGAATTTACGAAGCTTTTTTAACTGGTGGTATCCCCTGTGGTTGGGTTGGACCGCTACCAGAAGATGGAGGGGATCCCAATAAATGTATGCAATTACTACATTTTGGTAGATCGAGCTAGAGTCAGAAGAGGGGGGCTTCGAATGGTAGAGTCTTGATCTCCGGATTTTCCAATGAAATTGGCACATATTAATCAAGACTTAAGGAATAGTATTCTCGAGCGTCAGTATTGCATTGGCTTCTTTGTGTATTTGGGTGCTTATTATTGGATTATTGATTGGGAAGCACACTTCAATCTTGATCAAAAGAAAAACTTTGATGCTCACCTGAAGCGAGGTGATTTCAACAAGGATCAGTACGAGAAAGCGTTGTTGAGTTTTCGGGATGGTATTCCAACTCTGCTACCAGAATATTTTCCTAAATATCGGGATAGCAAATCAGCAAAAGTGGTTGACTCTAGTATTCTTAGAGAGGGGTTTTTCAGGGACGACCATGGGCAATACACTAAACTCGAAAGCAGTATGCAAGAAGAGCTTTCATTTAATACTCCTACTCCAGTCCATTTGGTAGATTTAAGGATTCAATTGTTATCGAAACTTCCTAAATTTTATGTAAATTTTGATCGGAAGATTTTATGCATATAGTACGTGGACGTACATATGAGGCTGTACTCCTAGATGGCTGGTGGGGTTCTGAATGTGATTTTGAGCATATGATACCCACTTCCTATCGTTATTGGGTAAGTAGCTGTGACGAGGATTTCTGGACAATCAATAACTTTTCGGACTTCTGAAAATAACCAACGGGGTTATCGAGGTAATCGGGGGCGAGGTAATAAGGGAGGTTCACTCGTTAAATTCACTGGAAGTATTGGAACGCAATGTGATTGAATCGATTTTGTTCGACCTAAAGTGTGATGACCTGAAAAGCATTTGTGTAGCAATGGAAGTGGATGGTGATACTAAACAAAAAGTAACTGCAATAGATTTGCTACAGCAAGAAACAACCTCTTTATTAGACTTTAATACTATTGACTCTATAAATTATAGACTTGTGGATGGACAAGAAATAAAAACACTACAGTCCCGTTAACGGGTAAATAAAAAGGCCTGATTCAACCGTAATTGATACAATGAGTTTATCTATAACTTGTTGAAACAAAATGGAGAATTAGGCTACAGTTTACCAATTCACCATATATCAAACATCGGCGGCAATTGATTTATAGGGCGGTGTATCTGCGTGAAAATTGCTGAACAAATATTGATAATGAATCAAATATGACATGGAGAGTGATCAAGATGCGCACAAACAGAATATTAAAAATACCGGCTATTATGCTGCTTTTTATTTGTAGTACGGTTAAGGCAGAAGTCATCGAAATAAAACCAGAGGTTCTGGTGGGCAAAATCGAGACTCAAAACAATACGGTGGTTCAGTTTACGAGTCCAGATAAAAATTGCAGGCATTGCATCGGTGCTGATAGCGCTTTTGATAATTTCGCCGATAACCATACTGGTAATTACTCATTCCTAAGAGTGCAGTGGTCGCCTTGGAATAAAACCCCTGAAGCTATAAAAAAAGAGTATCGCATCGTCGGGCTACCTATGCATATTTGTTACCGCGATGGCAAGGAGGTAAAGAAATTATTCGGTTCTATTAAAGCAGTTAAAAGTGATGTGGTTCAGCATTTCAAAGATGCCTGTTTTAAGTGATAAATATATGGACATCCAGAGATGTATTTCAATAAGTCGCTATGTTATATGAAATAGATCACGTAATAAATAAATGAATAAAGAATTAACTCTCGAATTAAAGATTGATAGTTCCATTGATTAGGCATTAAGCGGTAACCTTACCAGTTGATCTCAAGGAAGATCGTTAAGAAATATACAAGAGGTATTAAGATCATGATTGGAAGATTCGGTGTATTATTGCCAGGAGTGCTTTTTTTATTATTGACAATGCAAGGATGTGGCGGCGGAGGTGGAGGCGGTTCTTCCGATAATCCGCCCGTTACCAGTGATGCCAGCGACAACAACGATTCAGGCCAGACTTCTGAACTATCAGGCCGTACATGGCAACTATGTAATCAATTTACTGCAACCAGTACTCTTTTCACTCAGGAGTTCACAGAGACAGGGTTTGCATCGATATACAACACCTATCAGAACAATAGTTGCTCAGGTACCCCATTTACCTCGGATGAGATTGTTTCAGGTACTTATACCTTGGGTGGTACCGTTACTACAACCGGGGGAGTTGACGCGACTGAGATAGACTATCATGTAACAAGTGCTGTTGGTTCATCGCTTCCGGCTGCTAATCAGTATTCACTTTATGATATCTATTATATCGATAATGATACTCTCTATTTTAGTGATGAGAGTTCGACTGACGCTCAAAGTCGACCGGACACTATCGACTTTTCTGATGCTTATATAATGAATTAGGTGATTTGCTCATGGCTGTTTCATAAGGTGTTATGGGAATAGATAGGTCTCCGATGTCGGCATAAGCTATGAACATAGATGTCCGTGGATTGTCGATCGCAAGAGGCAACTGAAAGCTGTCTTTGCGATCGGCATCCGAGTCCAGTGCTCGTTTATTGATATTCACCAATCAATATTCAATGTAAACGAGAAAGTAGAGGTGTCGATTTGTCCGACGCTGAATTCTTTTTGTAATCATATTTCGCTAGGGCCTAAAAGAACAAGGGACACCCAATAAAATATTAATTCAAGCCTTCATCCATCAAGAACTGAAACAACGTTTACCCAAGTTAATACTCAAAGTGCACAATCCGTTACTATTGAACTATATATGGCCAGTCCGATATGTCTTTTTATAGATAGGGTATTAGGATAAATCTCGGAAAAACATGGAAGCATAAAAGATGAGTAAATTGCTTAATCAAGAAACTAGAAAGATGTTGGATATGCCATTCTGGTTTATGCAAATATCGATGGTAGTTGGATGGATCCTGATGCCATCGTTAACATCGATTATATTATTTATCACCGCAAGCGTTTCAGGATTTGTTTACATCGTTATGTTCGGTAAATTTGCCAAGGAAATGGGTAAGAATCCGACGAGGTGGAGCATGGCAACGCTCTTGTCAGCTTTCGTGCTTGGGCCAATACCAATCTGGCTTTCATACTACTTGGCATTTAACGCGGTAAGGGAAGGTGCTCCTCAATCCTTATCTCCACGTCGATACCGAATATGTAGCTGAGTGGAACGAGTAGTGGGCGATCACGCGGTGGGAGCGTTTCTTCCCGCTGCCAGTGCTCGTCCAACGCTATGTTTCTCGGGACGCTATTGCCGGTTGGAGCGCGAAACGGGTTCGGAATTGCCGATGAAATGGCGCATACGATTGCACGACATCAATTGCTTTATGCGCTGCGTCAATGAACCGACTCCCCGTCAGATTAAACCAGGCATATATGAACGCCTTCCGGAATGCAAGTCTAAAACGATGAAGGTACGGTTCGCTGACATCTATCCGGCATCGTAATGGATCGTGATTCGAATGATCCGGGCCTAGATGAGATCCGCATCCTGTAGCCTATACACTCACTCGGCTTTTCGCCAATGTCCAGAAGCGTATTGATACTCGGGATATCGATAAAAATATTACCGACTTACAGCAGGTAAAGTGTAGCCTCAGAAAATGGCAAAGGGATCTTACTTGTTCCTCTCAGAGGATTTCTTTACACTACCGATTAAAGTCCGCTAATCTTCATATGTCGGCATTATTTACAAGCGATTTAGTCAAGATTATCTAACGTATTGATATGCATGAGTTGGCATTATTTATGCTGATTACTACAGAAGTGCAGATAGATAATAAACTTATATCGCACCAATACTAACTATGAAAGGGAAAGTCAAAAATGAAGCAAGTGATTTGGAAATTCTTCTTAGCCACTCTCTTACTGCTTCCACTAACCTCTCTCCATGCCCTTTTGATCGAAGAGGATTGGAGCTATTACGCAGGCGATAACAATCTACTGACCTTCGATACGGATACCGGCCTTTACTGGTTAGATCTAAGTGTGACCTATGGCATGACCGTCACAGAGGTTGAAAGCTTGATCATGGATGGTCCATTTACTGATTTCGCCTACGCCGATTATTCGACGGTTATGCAGTTTCACGCCAACGCCGGTGTTGAGGCCAGTGGAGGTGGTGCGGATGTGGTTGTTGCAGCTGATTTTGCGGAAATGCTTGGCGCAACACCAATAATTGGCAGGCCACGCATTGTGGTTAGCGGTGTGACTAGTACCAATTGGTACGACTTTATGGGCATTCCGCGACCACCCAACAATGACGATCTTATAATTAACACCCTAGTAGTTGATATAGCTGAATATTTGCCCGAGCCTCTATGGTATTACTGGCATGATCCGGTTTACGATACCGTCTATGAGCCTGATAGCTATTCCAGTCCCAGCGTCGGGCATTACCTGGTCTCGGCTAACGTCCCGGAACCCTCCACTCTGCTGCTTATGGGAGCCGGTATTGTTGGGATCGGTGTTACCCGGATACGGAGAAGGAAATAGTTGGTTAAATAAGGGGCTTCGGCCCCTTTAACTTCCGGACAACTGCATCCTTTTTATTTCGTACAACGCGCTGGAACATGCGGTGAATTTCTTTACGGATAAAAAGCTTTCCCGAAAAGAAGTTAACGCATTAAATCAAGCAAACCGCCACTGCCCTTGTTTTCATCGATATAGTTGGCCACCGCTTTGTGGCCGCTGCGACGGGCAAGTGTTTCTGCGTTTTCCCGACGCAAGTTGAGATGATGGGCATCGGCCTTCACTTGCAGCAGGCGTTTCACGACCTCCATCTTGCCCTGTTCGGCAGCCATCATCAGCGCGGTATTGCCGGCGGTGTTGGCGTGATTCAGGTCCGGTCCATATCGTAGCAGGATATCGACAGTGGATAGGGATCCGTTTCTGGCCGCCAGCATCAGGGCGGTATTGCCGTTGCTGCTTACCTGGTTGATATTCTGCTCATGCTGGATCAGTTCACTGACCAGTTCAGCATGGCCATGGTATGCGGCACGCATCAAGGGTGTTAAGCCATCTTTTGCCTTCAGGTCGATTTTTGCACCCGCGCGTATCAGTAGGTAGAAGATATCCCTGTCTCCGGTATCGATGGCATGATAGAGGGGGGTACGGCCTTTCTCATCGGCCTGGTTGACAGCGGCTCCCTGTTTCAGCAGCAGATTGACAATATCGGATTGACCTTTGGCCACGGCCAGGATCAAGGGCGAGATGCCGTCTAGCGTTGCTTTTCCCGCGTCCGCGCCTTTTGTCAGCAGTAGTTCGGTGAGTTGTTCATTTTCATGTTCCACCGCCATATGCAAGGGTGTTACCCCGCTTTTCTCGGTGACATTGACCTTTGCGTCGTGATCGATCAGCAACCGCGCCAATTCCAGGTTGTTCTCTTTACTGGCAATCATCAGCGGTGTCGGACTCGCAGCGGTGGCGAGGTTTGGATCGGCTCCATTGTCCAGAAGCAGGGTGGCCAATTCGCTATGGCCTTGCCAGACGCTGCGACTCAGCGGGGTGAGTCCCTCCGGATCGAGACCGTTGATTTCGGAGCCCTCTTTCAGCAACGCCTCGACGAGCGGCTTCTGACCGCGCCATGCGGCAAGATGGAGGGTACTCCAGCCGGCAAAGGGATTTCTCTCCTCATTGGCTTTGGTCTTTGAAGGCATCACGGATTGGCTGACTCTGGCCAGGTCCGGGAATTCGGTCCTGCGGTTCTTGGTCTGGGTTGCGATCCCTCCGGACGCCTTTAGTTTTCTTGCGATGACGTGATATTTACGCAACAGGGCTATGTCCAGAGGTGTCTGTTTATTGCGGTTTTTGGCATTCACCTTGGCGCCGCTGCGGATCAGTGCCTCTACCGCTTGCGCCTGCTGCCTGCCGGCGGCGACCAGCAGCGGGGTGTTGTTGTTGGCGTCATGGGTTTCCAGTTTGGCGCCTGCCTTGATCAGGCTGCGTACGATAGTGGCATGCCCAAGACCGGCAGCGGAGTGGAGCGGGGTATCACCCAGGCTGTCACTGGTGTTTGGGTTGGCGCCCGCGGCAAGCAGCATCTCCACAACCTCCTGACGGTTGTTGATGGCCGCTTCATGGAGGGCGCTTCGGCTGAACTCGTCCCGGGTATCCGGGGATATGCCGGTTGCGAGCATGCGCTTGACGGTAACCGATCTGCCCGCCGCAGCGGCACGATTGAGCAGTTCAGAAATCTGCTGATCATCCAGGCCCTCTACCGGCGAGACGTTGGCCAACTGCTGCAGCTTCTTTTCCGCCAGTTTGTGGCCATGGAATGCCGCCCGCTGATACCAGTCAGTGGCGGTAGTGAGATCGGCTTTGACCCCCCAACCATGTTCATACATGGTGCCGGTTGTGTATTGTGCCTCCACATGCTCCTGATTGGCCGCCTGCAGAAACCAGTGATAGGCCTTGGTATGGTCCTTTTCGACGCCGCGACCGGAGCGATAGAGTCCACCCAGGGCGAACTGAGCCTCCTGATCCCCCTGTTTAGCCAGATCCTGATAGATCTCTGCCGCCTTGGTAAAGTTGCGCAGGCGGATCGCCGCCTCCGCCTCTTCGTGGGTGGAAGCCTGAAGCAAATGGGGAAAGAGTATCAGCAGCAGGCACAGCAGACTGGCTGCCCCGTACCGGTTAGGATTGGTTATACCGTCTCTTTTAGGCTGTGCCATGTTTGGTTTCCACATCGATTCCTGTGTCTTTTAGAAATCCTGTCGGCAGGATACCTCCGGCGCAGATAATGGCCGCATCGTTGGGTATGACAATCTTCTCTCCTTCTTTGTCGATAGTCACCTCCTCGGAGGTGAATTCAACCACATTGGAACTCAGCAGCAGATTGATTTTACCCAACTCCACGGCGGCATCCACCTTGGCCCTGTTTTTCTTTTTCGCCCGGCTGAAGGCGCCGCTCCTGTAGGATAGCGTTACCGTGGTTCCCGGTTCGTCGGCAATGCTGTGGGCGGCCTCCAGGGCGCTGTCACCGCCGCCGACGACCAGTACGTGCTGGTTCCTGTACTGTTCCGGGTCGATGAGACGATAGGTGATCTTACTCAGGTCTTCCCCCGGCACGCCAAGTTTTCGGGGTGTGCCCCGCCTGCCGATGGTGAGCAGCACCGTGTTGGTATGGTAGGTCTCTCTATTGGTTTTGACCTCGTAACCCCCCTGGTCATTGGCCAGGATCTTCTCAACACGCTCGTGGTAGCTGATCTGCACGCCTGTTTTTTTCTCCACATTCTGCCAGAAGGCAAGCAGTTTCTCCTTGGTTGTCTCGGTGAACTTCACCTCGCCGACCAGCGGCATCTTGACCGGGGCGGTCATCACCAGCTTTCCCCTGGGGAACTGAAACACGGTGCCCCCGAGGGACTCCTGTTCGACAGTCTTGTATTTCAGTTTTTTCTCCATGGCTCTCAGGGAGGCGCAGAATCCGGCCGGTCCGGCACCGACGATCAACACATCCAGGGGGGCGGAACCCCCATTCTTGAGTTCCTCGGCAATGTTGTCCAGGGCCTTGTAGCCCTGTTCGATGGCGTTTCTGATTAGTCCCATGCCCCCCAGTTCCCCGGCGATGTAGATACCGGGCATACTAGTTTCGAAGTTGGGTTTCAGCAGCGGGATGTCCACACCGCGTTTTTCGGTGCCGAAAACCAGGGTGATGGCGTCGAAGGGGCAGGCGGTTTTGCAGGCGCCATGGCCGATACAGTTGGTCGGTGCGATCAACTCCGCCTTGTTGTCGATCAGGCCGAGAACCGGGTGATTTGCCTGTTCCGGGCAGGCCTTGACGCAGGTGCCGCAGCCCATGCATTTTCCCGGATCGATCAAAGGATGGAGGGAGGCGGGTTCTGTCAGGCCGGCCTCGAACTCCTCGGTCTTCAGCGCAAGGTTCCTTCTGCTCTTTCTCTTGGTATAGACGACATAGATAACCCATACCAGCAATATGGGTATAACATAGATCATGTAGAGTTCTAAGGAGTACTGCATCTACTTGTTTGTACTCGAAAAAGTAAGAAAGTGTAAAAGGTCACATTTCGTTAATCTAAAGGCTTTAAATTCTACACGCTTATTCATCATTTCGGTTCCACTGCCGAAAACATAAATGTAGCCAGAGTTTGTTTTTGTGAAGCCTTTCATAGATGGGAAATTTGTCCCAACATAATATAGCAGCATGAGCTAAATTGAGGCTGACCTTAAAGAAACAAATTAATAAACAATTATTTAAGTGATTGATTTTATACCGATTTATAGGTGACTATATGAATACAGCCGCAATTCCGGCCAATGTCAATGAGACCTCCATGGATGGTGTTCTCTCCGCATGGCAGCGTCGAGCAGGTCTGGTAACAACCATAGGTTTTACGCTGTTTTCGCTCCTCCTCCTCTATATGGGGTGGCTCAACCATACTGAGGCGGTATGGACGGCGGAAGCGGGTTGGGGTTACTGGTTCGGTATTATCGGTGGCAGCCTGATGCTGCTGCTGTTGCTCTATCCGATGCGTAAGCGGCTCCACTTCATGAGCAATTGGCTGACTGTGAAATTCTGGTTCAGGCTGCACATGGTCTTCGGGGTTATGGGGCCGGTGCTGATCTTAATGCATTCCAGCTTCCATATTGGCTCCCTCAATGGTCAGGTTGCACTCTATAGTATGTTACTGGTCGCGATAAGCGGTCTCTTCGGGCGTTATTTCTATACTCGAATCCACTACGGTTTGTATGGTAGAAAGGCCACCTTCTCATCCCTGCATGCAGATTCGAAAGAGCTGAAGAAAAAGCTTGGTCCGCTGTTCGAGCTTCAGCCCAGGGCAAAGGAGATGCTGAAGCAGTATGAGAAGCAGGTCATGGAAACGCCGACAGGGCCGATTGCCAGTGCCAGACACTGGTTGAGCATGCGCCTCATGTCCGCCAGGATCTACCCGAAGGTGATGCGTGACTTGAACAAGAAGCTCCTCGCCGCCGGACATCGAAAGGGCTGGGACAGGGCCAAGGTGAGGCGTAAGCAGCTTCGCATCCGTCGCATGCTGCTTGCCCATCGCGGTGTACTTCGCCAAGTTCTCGAACTACATTTCTACGAGAGGCTTTTCGCAATTTGGCATCTGCTTCACATGCCGCTGTTCATCATGATGGTGATCACCGGTTTCGTGCATGTCTATGCGGTCCATGCATACTGATTAACCAGCGAGCGTTTCCTGAAGTCTGTGATGATTCGAAACGGCAGTTATGCCTTTTGCTTGTGTCTGCTTATGTTCACTGCGATTTCTCCTGCCATAGCTGGGAAGCTGGATCTCATCCTGATGCCGGGACCGGTTATAGAGGGTCATGCCGAGTTCGAGGAGAAGTGCGAAAGCTGCCATGAGACCTTGAAGAAGGCAGACCAGGTTGAGCGCTGTCTCTCCTGTCATGATCATGAAGATATCGCCAAGGACATCGAAACAGGCAAGGGTTTTCACGGCAGACTCGATCCTGACCAGGCGAAAAACTGCAAGCGCTGCCATACCGAACACAAGGGCAGGGAGAAGGACATTATCAATCTTGATAGTGAATCCTTCGATCACAACCAAACCGATTTTGAACTTCGGGGATCGCATAAGGCACTGGCTTGCCAACTTTGTCATACCCAGGAATACAAAAAATACAGCCAGGCCCCCTCACTCTGTTTCGATTGTCACGAATCCGATGATACTCACCAGGGAAAGCTTGGTGAGGAGTGTGATACCTGCCATAACGAAGAGAGCTGGCGCAAACAGACCTTTGACCATGATCTCGATACGGAATACCCGCTGACAGGCAAGCATAGAGATCTGGACTGCAAGTTGTGTCACGCGGACGAACACTATAAGAACACGCCGAAAGAGTGTATCGGCTGCCATCTGATCAATGATGCGCACAATGGACGCTATGGCAGAGTGTGCGCCAAGTGCCACGGCACCGATGAGTGGAAGGAGCTGGTCTTCAATCATCGGACCGATACAGAGTTCCCGCTGCTCGGCAGGCACAAGGATGTTCCCTGCGATACTTGCCATAAGAAGGGTCCGTTTGAAAAGAAGCTCGGCAAGGCCTGTTTTTCATGCCATGAAAAGGACGATGTACACAAAGGCCGGAATGGCGAGAAGTGCAAGGATTGTCACACCGTAGATAGTTGGACCAAGGTGAAATTCGATCACGGGAATGATGCAAATTTTCCGCTCGAAGGGAAACACAAGGACCTGGTCTGCAGTGCCTGCCACCGTAGCGTGGCGATGGACGATCTCGAAGAGGCTGAATGTATCACCTGTCATCGCGCGATCGACGTACACAAGAATGAATTAGGCGAGGATTGTGGTTATTGCCACAATGAACAGGGTTGGAATGTGAAGCTCTTTTTCGAGCATGACATTACGCGTTTTCCCTTGATTGGCATCCACAGCGTCACCGCTTGTGAATCCTGTCATCTGAATGCAGAGTTTCAGCAAACCGAATCCGCCTGCCTATCCTGCCATGAAGACGACGAACCTCACGAGGGTCGTATGGGTGAGAAATGCGGTGAGTGCCACAATCCCAACGCCTGGTTGCTATGGACCTTCGATCATGACAACCAGACCGACTTTCCACTGGAAGGAAAACACAGTGAGATCTACTGCGAGCAATGCCATCGGACGGATCTGACAGTACATAAACAATCCGCAAACCACTGCTATGGCTGCCATCGGGGAGACGATATCCACCGTGGCGGCTTTGGGCGCCACTGTGACCGCTGCCATAGCACTGAGACATTCGAAGATCCGGTCATTCGTTGACTGTCATTGGAACAGACAAATGATGAAATTGACACAACATAGCAAGATGGTATGCAGCAAGGGATTACTACAGCTCTCTTGGTTGCTGCTGCTTTTGGCAGTGTTTGGCGGATTCTTCGCGAATCAGGCATTGGCTGTTTCCACGGATTACGATCATTTCTCCACCGGATTTCCGCTGACAGGCGAGCACCGCATCGTCGAGTGCGATCAGTGCCACATTAATGGACGCTTCGCGGGCACTCCCGTGTTGTGCAACGGCTGTCATAACGATACCGATGCCGCGGGCAAATCGATGGACCATATCCGTAGCGATGACCAGTGCGATGATTGCCATACCACGGTGGGTTGGCATGTGGCCAGGTTCGATCACGGCTCAATCTCGGGTGACTGTTTCGCCTGCCACAACGGCAGTTCCGCGCAAGGCAAGGGCAGTAGTCACATCCTCTCGGGCAATACCTGTGAGTTCTGCCACTCCACCTTCAGTTGGGGACGAGTAAGCCATGTCGACCACACTCAAGTGACCGGCACCTGCGAAAGCTGCCATAACGGCAATATCGCGGCGGGCAAGCATGCCAGTCATATCGCCACCAACGAACCCTGCGATACCTGCCACATCACCCAAAGCTGGCAACTGGTCTTTTTCGACCACTCCGGCGTGGTCAGCGGCAGCTGTGAAACCTGCCACAATGGCGTCAGCGCCACCGGCAAGTCCGCATCCCATATCCTGACGTTTGAGGCCTGCGATGTCTGCCACACGACCAACAGCTGGCAGGTAGCAAACTTCTCCCATGCCGGGGTCGACGGCAATTGCGAAAGCTGCCACAACGGGATCAGCGCCACCGGCAAGAATGTGGGCCACCTGGCGACCAGTTCACCCTGCGAGATCTGTCATACCTCGACCAACTCCTGGCTGATCGTGAACTTCATCCATGGCGAAGAGGCTTTTGGCCGATGCTCGACTTGCCATGACGGGATCACCCAAACGGGTAAGCATGCGGGGCATATACAAACCACTGCAGAGTGCGACCGTTGCCACACCTCCACCGAGTCATGGGATCAGGTGGGCTTTGACCACAGTGAGGTGGTGCCGGGTACCTGCGCCTCCTGTCACGACGGTGTCCAGGCCCCGGGAAAGCACGCTACCCATATCGTCACCAACGAGTCCTGCGATCTCTGTCATGCCACGACGGCAAGTTGGAACGTGATCCGCTTCAATCATGATGGCTTCGAGACCGCCGGTGTCTGTTCGACCTGCCACGACGGGGTGCGGGCAACCGGTAAGCACGCAACCCATATCCAGACCACCGAGCAGTGCGATATCTGTCATAACTCGACCAATAATTGGAGTGACACCAGCTTCGATCACTCGGGTGTGGAGACGGTGGGTCTTTGCTCCACCTGTCACGACGGCACCACCGCTACCGGCAAGCACGCATCCCATATCCAGACTACGGAGCAGTGCGATACCTGTCATAGCTCTACCAATGCCTGGAATGTAGTGACCTTCAATCATCCTCCGGATGTGAATGGCCGCTGTTCAACCTGTCACAATGGCATCCAGGCCACCGGGAAGCATGGTAACCATCTGCAGACCAACGGGGAGTGCGACGTCTGCCACATGACGACCGCCTGGAATGTCTCCAACTTCGACCACACCGGGATAACCGACGGCTGCGAATCCTGTCATAACGGTGTGATCGCAACCGGAAAACATGGCAACCACATCCAGACAACGTCGCCTTGCGAGGTTTGTCATACCACCGACAACTGGACCGTCAGCAACTTCAACCATGAAGGCGTCTCCGGCGACTGCGAATCCTGCCATAATGGGGATATCGCGACCGGCAAGCATGCCAATCACATCCCCACCAACGCGTCCTGCGATAACTGCCACAACACCAACAGCTGGACGATTGACAGTTTCAACCATGAAGGGGTGACCGGCAGCTGTCATTCCTGCCACGATGGCGTGTTGGCGACCGGCAAGAGCGACAGCCATGTGGCCACCACCGCGGCCTGTGAGGGTTGTCATACCTCGACTGCCAGCTGGGAGGAGGTTACTTTCGATCACTCGATTGTGACCGGTACCTGCGAAAGCTGCCATGACGGCGTCACCGCCACGGGCAAATCGGCGGATCATATCGAAATCACGGCACCTTGCGACAACTGCCATATCTCGAACGAGACCTGGACCGCGGTCAGGTTCGACCACAGCGGTATCACCAGTGGCTGTGAGAGCTGCCACAATGGTGTGGATGCCATCGGCAAGCCCGATGACCATATCCCGACCACCGAGCCTTGCGAGAACTGCCACAACACCATCACCTGGAGCACCGGCGTATTCGATCATGCCAACGTGGCCGGCGCCTGCTCGAGCTGTCACGACGGTACCACCGCCACCGGCAAGCCGGCGCAGCATATCCCCACCGACGCCCAGTGCGACAGCTGCCATACCTCGACCATCAACTGGACGCTAATCAGTTTCAATCACGAAAACTTCCCGGTGAGTGGAAGTTGTTCCGACTGCCACGACGGTACCCTGGCCACGGGCAAGCATGCCCAGCATATAGAGACCACGGCTCAGTGCGACACCTGTCATCTCTCGACCCTGGTCTGGACCGATACCAGTTTCGATCACAGCGGTGTCAACACCACCGGCGTCTGTTCCACCTGTCATGACGGGACGACCGCAACCGGCAAGGATCCCGGCCATCTCACGACCACTGAAGAGTGCGATGTATGCCATACATCGACCAGCTCATGGACGCGGGTGACCTTCGATCACAATTCGGTGCCCACCGCCGGCGTCTGCTCCAGCTGCCACAACGGTATCCAGGCCACCGGCAAGCATGCCACCCATGTGGATACCAATTCACAGTGCGACGTCTGTCATACGACCAACAGCTGGACGGTAACGACCTTCGACCATAGCGGGATCACCGATCCCTGCGAGTCGTGCCATGACGGCAATACCGCCACCGGCAAGCACGCGGCCCACATCCCCACCAACTCGGCCTGCGATGTCTGCCATACCACCAATGACTGGACCATGGCGGGCTTCAGCCACGCCGCGGTGGTCGATCCCTGCGAGGTCTGTCACAACGGTGATATCGCCACCGGCAAGAGTCCATCCCATGTGTTGACCAATGCACCCTGCGATACCTGCCACAACACCAACAGTTGGCAGATCACCAGTTTCAACCACGATGGAGTTACCGGTAGCTGTTCATCCTGTCATGACGGCGTCCAGGCGACGGGTAAGCATGCCAACCATGTTGCCACCACGGCCTCCTGCGAGGCTTGCCATACCTCCACCAACAACTGGCTGCAGATCAACTTCGACCACTCGGTGGTCACCGGAACCTGCGCCAGCTGCCACGACGGCGTCACCGCGACCGGCAAGCCGGCCGACCATGTGCCGACCGATGCGGCCTGCGACAACTGCCATATCTCCAATACCACCTGGTTGAACGTGCGCTTCGACCATACCGGTATCGTCGCGGGATGCGACAGCTGCCACAACGGAGTGGATGCCACCGGTAAGCCGGCGACCCATATCCCGACCACGCGGCCCTGCGAGGATTGCCATACCACGGTGACCTGGAGCACCGGCACCTTCGATCACGTCGGCGTCGTCGGCACCTGCTCGAGTTGCCACAACGGCACCACCGCCACCGGCAAACACGCGGCCCATGTGAACACCACCGGGCAGTGCGACAGCTGCCATACTTCAACGCTGACCTGGCTGCAGGTCAATTTCGATCACAGCACGGTTACCGGCAGCTGCTCGAGCTGTCACAACGGCACCATCGCCACCGGCAAGTCGGCGAGCCATGTGAACACCAACGGCGAGTGCGACATTTGCCATATCTCGCAGAACAACTGGACCGCGGTCAATTTCGACCATTCGGTGGCGATCGGCGTCTGCTCCAGCTGCCATAACGGCTCTACGGCGACCGGGAAACCGGCTGATCACGTACCGACCGCCTCTGAGTGCGACGCCTGCCATATCTCCCAGACCAACTGGCTGCTGGTGCAGTTCGATCATACCGGCGCCGCCGGCAACTGTTCGAACTGTCATGACGGTATCACCGCAACCGGCAAGGATCCGGGACACGTGCCGACCACCGCGCAGTGCGATGACTGTCATCTGTCGACGTCCAACTGGCTGAACGTACGCTTCGTCCACGGCAACGTGGCCGGCACCTGTTCCACCTGTCACAACGGTGTGACCGCGACCGGTAAGCACGCCAATCACATCTCAACCTCTTCGCAGTGCGATGTCTGTCATACCTCGACCTCCGACTGGAACAGCGTGAACTTCAACCATTCGGGGATCACCACGGGCTGTTCGAGTTGTCACAACGGCATCCTTGCCACCGGCAAGCCCGGCAACCACATACCGACCACCGAGGAGTGCAATGTCTGTCACCTGTCGACCAGCAACTGGTTGAATGTAAGCTTCAGCCACAGCGGCGTCGCAGGCACCTGCTCCAACTGCCACAACGGCAACTTCGCGACCGGCATGCCGGCGGATCACATCCAGACCACGGCCCAGTGCGACAACTGCCACACCTCCACCACCACATGGACCGCCGTGACATTCGATCACTCCGGGGTGACTGGCAACTGCGACTCCTGCCATAACGGCTCCACCGCGACGGGTAAGCCCAATGGTCATTTCGTGACGACTGTACAGTGCGACAATTGTCATACCACCAACAGCTGGCTGCCGGTGACCAACTACAGCCATATATCCGGCAACTACCCGGGCGATCATGGACGTAATCTGGGATGTAACGACTGTCATACCAGCAACAGCGAGACCATACCCTGGCCAAGTCCGACCTATGCCAATACCTGCGCCGGTTGTCACGCGAATGACTACAGGACGGGAGAAGACGATCACAGGGGTCTCAGCCGAGACGCAAACTGTGGTGAGAGCGGATGTCACAGAGTCAGTGCACGTGAGTGGTGATAAGTGGCTCTTTGCCTGGTAATCTTCGCCTATTTGGGGATTACCGGGCAGCGACCACGGCGATCCTAAGGTCTACCTTTGACCTATCTTGATCTTAGCGAGTGGATTTGACGAGTCATTGACCAAAGCGGCCTGGACATTCCATATAATTGTCCAGTATTCAATCAGGTAACTAAACGAGTGCAGCGTACAAAACAACTCATGCTCAATCCCTGGCTATTGTTGCTAGCGCTCCTTTTATACGGCCAGGTCGAGGCCGCTACCCGGGTTCTGGACAGAATCGAATTGTCGACCGAGCGGGAAGAGAATGTCATCTCCGTCTATTTCAACATCCCGGTGCGCTATGTCTCCCATCTGACCAACGAGGCCGGCAACGAGATCGGGGTACAACTGAAACTGGGTCAGACCGCCGATATAGAGCTTGACGATCTGGTCGAGAGCGATCAACTGACCTGGAGCCCGACTGCCGCGGTGCCTTTGGAGAAGGTGGAGTTTCAGGGCAACATCGTCGGTACATCCACACTGTTGGTCTCCTTTGCCGCGCCGGTGGGCGATGTCAAAATACGTCAGGGAAGGGATTTCTACGTGATGCAGTTTATCCTGCCGGAATCACCCAGGGTCTCCGGCATGGCCGGCACCCTGGGCCGGGCCGTCGAGATCCCGGTGCCCAGGACCCCTGCGCCACTGAGTGTGAAATCCCTGCCTCTGGTGATCTATGTGATCAATCTCAGCGCGCAGCCGGAACCCGTCGATTTCACCCAGATCCCACCCGTGCCGGTGGGTGAGAATCAGCTGCTCTACACCACCAAGACAAAGCTTGAAGAGAGCACGGTCTACCGCTTGCGACTCGGTTTCTTTCGCACCAAGCTGGAGGCCCAGGAACAGCTTAAAGAGCTGAAGAACTTCTACCCCGATGCCTGGATCGACACCGCGGACATCCAGGAGCGGCGGCAGGCCTTTTTCGATCGCGGGATCGAGCATATCTTCAGCGATCAGTTCATGGAGGAGCCGCGTCTGGTGGATGTGGATCCGCGCCTCACTGAAATGATGGAGACGATCCGCCGCACCATAACCGCCGGGGAGTATGCAAAGGCGGTTCGCCTGCTCGAGGCGCTGCTGGAGGAGCCGGAGAACATCTATTCCAAAGAGGCCCTCGAACTCCTGGGCCTCTCCCGGGAAAGGAACAATCAGATCGCCCATGCCAAGGGCGAGTATCGCCGCTACTTGGAGAAATATCCCGAGGGCGAGGACGCCGAGCGGGTCTGGCAACGTCTGTTGGGTCTTGAAACCGCGCCGATGCGGCCGAAGGAGCCGTTGCGCAAGAAACAGCAAGAGGAGGGCGAGGATGGACCCAGGGCGGTTTGGGATACCTATGGCAGTCTCTCCCAGAACTACCGTCGGGACAGCATCGACAGTCCCTTCGTCGAGGACGAGGACAGCGTCACCCGCTCCGAGATCGAGACCTTCGTCGATCTGAACGCACGCCGCAAGAGCGAGGATTTCGACATGCGCTTCAAAGTCACCGGGAGTTATATCCTCGATCTGCTGGATGACGGCGACGGTGACGACACGACCCTCAGCGACGCCTATATCGACGTGGAGCACCTGGACAGCCGCACCAGCGCGCGTTTCGGTCGTCAACGCTTGCGCTCCAGCGGTATCCTCAACCGTTTTGACGGTCTTGTGCTTGGCTATGAGTTGACCCCGGACATCACCTTGCGGGGGTCAGCCGGCTTACCCGTGGAGCGATCCAGGGATACTTTTTTACATGAGCACAAGCAGTTCGTGGGACTGAGCGCCGATATCTCAAGCATCTTCCCGAATTGGGATCTCAGCCTGTTCGCGGTGGAGCAGCGCGTCGACGACCTGGTCGACAGGCGAGCGATAGGCGGTGAAGTGCGCTACTTCGATCCCAAGAAGTCGCTGTTCAGTCTGCTCGATTACGATATCTTCCATGAAGAGGTGAGCATCTTTATGTTGCAGGGGAACTGGCGGCTCGAGAGCGATACCCGCATGTATATGAATCTCGATTATCGAAACACCCCCATTCTGAGCACTTCCAACGCATTGAGCGGCCAGGTCGATCCCGATACTTCGCTGCCGATCGAGTCGATCGAGGAGTTACAGAACTTCTTCACCGATGACGAGATCTATCAACTGGCCAGGGATCGGACCGCCGAGACCACCTCATTCTCCTTCGGCATCAACCATCCGCTTTCGAAAACCCTCCAGTTGAGTGGCGATTTCACGGTCAGCAAGACCGGCGAAACCCCGGCATCAGGGGGTGTTCAGGCCACCGAAGAGACGGACAACGAGTTTTTCTATACCTTCCAGGTGATCAAAAACGATCTCTTGAAGCAGGGGGATATCGGTATCCTCAGTCTGCGCTATTCCGATGCCAATACCTCGGATACCTTCAGGTTGGGCCTCAGCAGCCGCTACCCGATCACCAATGCCTGGCGGATCAACCCGCGTCTCGATCTCTCCTATCGCACGAACGACGACAATGACGGCTCGCGGAAATCGATCAGCCCCTTTCTCCGCATGGACTACCGCTTCCGTAAGAGCATGACCTTCGAACTGGAGACGGGACTCAACTGGTTTGAGGAAGACGACGGTACGGAAGTGACCGATTTTACCGATTACTTCTTCTATGGCGGCTACCGTTGGGACTTTTGACGATGCACAGCATTTTCGACCGCAAAATAGTGGTAACAGACCCACGGTAACTCTGGTTATAATTCCGCTTTTGCATTATCGAAAAGGTTTCGAGATTGTATCAGCTGATCGCCATTGCATCCGGTGGTGCCGCAGGAGCGCTGTTCCGTTTTTGGGTATCCAGCGGTGTCTATAGCCTGCTCGGCCGTGGTTTTCCCTACGGCACGCTGCTGGTGAATGTGCTGGGCTCGTTGGCTATGGGATTTCTCTATGTCCTGCTGCTGGAGCGGACCACCGTCTCCCCCGAATGGCGGGGTGCACTGCTGATCGGCTTTCTCGGCGCCTTTACCACCTTTTCCACCTTTTCCATCGAGACCCTCAACCTGCTCGAACAGGCAGAGGTGTTGAAGGCCGGACTGAACATCCTGCTGAGTGTGGTTGCCTGCATATTCGCCTGTTGGTTCGGCCTGGTGGTTGGGAGACAGCTATGAAACTGACTGAAGTGACCATGGTGAGGGTCTATCTCACCGAAGGTGACCATCAGCTGCAAAAACTGCTCGATTTTCTGCATCGGGATGAGCAGGTGAGGGGGGTCACGGCGTTTCGTGGCATCGCCGGTTTCGGTCGATCGGGGAAGGCCCACGAGGCCTCGCTGCTGGATATCTCCATGGACCTGCCCCTGGTGGTCGAGTTTTTCGATCTGCCGCAGCAGGTGGAGAGGGTGCTTGAGGATTTGAATCAATGGGTTGAACCGGGCCATGTGGTGAGCTGGCCCGCACATGTCAATATGGGTGAATGATCGATGTTGGATCCGCGACTGTTACGAAATAACCTGGAGGAGGTGGCCCGGCAGTTGGCCCGCCGTGGTTATCAGCTGGAGAGAGAACAAATCAGCAATCTGGAAGAACGGCGCAAGCGCCTGCAGGTGGAGTCGCAGGAGCTGCAGAATCAACGCAACAGTCGCTCAAAGTCGATCGGCAAGGCCAAGGCGGCGGGGGAGGATATCGAACCGCTGCTGGCCGAAGTCGCCGAGTTGGGTGACCGGCTGAAGGCCTCCCAGGATGCGCTCAATCAGGTTCAGGAGGCGCTCTCGGAGATCACCCTCGGCATCCCCAATCTCCCCCATGAATCGGTGCCCGATGGCAAGGACGAGGCGGACAATCGGGAAGAGCGGCGCTGGGGCGAGCCCCGCGAGTTCGACTTCGAGCCCAAGGATCATGTCGATCTCGGTGATGCCAGCGGATTGCTCGATTTCGAGGCGGCGGCGAGGCTGACCGGCTCCCGTTTTGCGATGATGGCGGGGCCATTGGCCAGGCTGCACAGGGCATTGATTCAGTTCATGCTCGACACCCATACCACCGAGCACGGCTATACCGAGGCCTATGTGCCCTACATGGTGAATGCCGACAGCCTGCGCGGCACAGGGCAGTTGCCGAAGTTCGAGGAGGATCTCTTCAAGCTTTGCGGCGATGCCGAATACTATCTGATCCCCACCGCCGAGGTGCCGGTGACCAACCTGATTCGGGATCAGATCGTCGAGGCCGATTATATGCCCCGCAAATGGGTGGCGCACACCCCCTGTTTCCGCTCCGAGGCAGGATCCTACGGCAAGGATACCCGGGGCATGATCCGCCAGCATCAGTTCGAGAAGGTGGAGTTGGTTCAGGCGGTTGCCGCCAGCGACTCCTTCCAGGCCCTGGAAGAGCTCACTGCCCATGCGGAGGCAATTCTGAAAAAGCTTGAACTTCCCTACAGGGTGGTCACCCTCTGCACCGGGGACATCGGATTTTCAGCCACCAAGACCTACGATCTAGAGGTCTGGCTTCCGGGGCAGAGCAAATACCGTGAAATCTCATCCTGCTCCAACTTCGTCGATTTTCAGGCACGGCGGATGCAGGCACGCTGGCGCAATCCCGAAACGGGCAAGCCCGAGCTGGTACACACCCTCAACGGATCGGGTTTGGCGGTCGGCCGTACCCTGGTCGCAGTGATGGAGAACTACCAGCAGGCCGATGGCTCGATATCGGTCCCCGAGGTATTGCGCGGCTATATGGGAGGGCTCGAGAAGATAGGTTAGGATTTTCCTGCTTGCTCTACTGTCGGGTAGCTCAGACCATCATAATAAGCAGGACAACAAAACCGACGACAAATGCCAGCGGCAGCAACACCGCCTGCCAATCCCCCTGTTGCGCCTTCGGGCTGTGTTTCAACATCTGTTTTGCACGGGGCCAGAGGAAGAGAATCATTGCGCCCAGCAGCAGGGCCCAGATGATCTTGGTCCAATCCATACTGCTATCCTCCCTATAAAAAAACCCCGGCACAGCCGGGGTTTCGCTATCACAGTCAAACTGTCATCAATCTTCGCCGGAGAGGGCTCCGAGCAGCGCCAGAAGATGGACGAACAGGTTGTAGATGTTGAGGTAGAGGCCGATGGTGGCCATGATGTAGTTGGTCTCTCCACCATGTACCATGCGGCTTGTGTCATAGAGGATCAATCCGCTCATCAGCATGATGACCACTGCGGAGATCGCCAGGTGCAGCGCGGGCATGTTGATAAACAGCCCAGCCAACATGGCAACGAATACGACGATCAGCCCCGCCATCAGAAAACCGCCCATGAAGCTGAAATCCCGCTTGCTGGTCAAGGCGTAGCCGGAGAGGCCAAGGAAGATGATACCGGTGCCGGCCATGGCGGTGCCGACGATCTGCGGGCCGTTCGCTAGGCTCAGGTAGGCATTGAGAATCGGTCCGAGGCCGAATCCCATCAGGCCGGTGATGCCGAAAATCACCCATAACCCGGTGGAAGAGTTAGCCGTGCGCGGCAATACAAACCAGATCAGCACGATGGAGCCGATCACGGATGCCATATAGGTCCAACCGGGAACGGCAAGGAAGACAGACGCAGTCGCCGTGAGCGCGCTGAACAGCAGCGTCATGGAGAGCAGCATATAGGTGTTTTTGATTAGTTTATTGGTCGACAGCACCGATTCAACGGAGCGTGCTGCGCTAATGTCTAGACGATTCATGATGGCTTAATCTCCTGATTACTTCCCTAAAATCAATCTTATTGGTGAGACAATCACTGGCTCTGTTCGTTCAGCACAGGATACTCATCCTGGCGGAAAGATCAATATCCATTAATTGGGGGTAAATACTGGAATTTTCAAGGTTAGTTAGTGTATCCTAGCGCCCCTTCGGAGAGGTGGCAGAGCGGTTGAATGCGGCGGTCTTGAAAACCGTTGAGGGTTAGTAGCCCTCCCAGGGTTCGAATCCCTGCCTCTCCGCCAAATTA
>NATV01000151.1 GCA_003094535.1 gamma proteobacterium symbiont of Ctena orbiculata
CCCCCCTCCACAGGGGACAGGTTGTACTTGAAGTCGCTTCCCTTCTTGCCGGGTCGGGTAGGGCATCGGAGCCAAAGCCGATAGATCAGCTCGTGTTCCCCTGCCCAAGAGTCGGCATCACCGGCCTGCCTGCTCGGCGGTTATCCAAGAATGATTGTTGAATCAAGATGGTGCGGCGGGAAAATGAAATATTCAGGCGAGATATCAAGGAGTACAGCGATCCCAAAGGTCCTTCATATCCCCCTGACGACGCCCAGTACCTCTACGCCGAGGCTCTTTATCGGGCTCGAACCTGATCAGCTCCCGGCGGTCGGCTTTTTTTCTACGTTGCTCTATACGTCGCTCAGGCCCTGTGTAGGGCAATTTCTCACGTTCCATGCAAACTCCCTTTTGAACATGGTGTAGCAACTAGTTTAGCACTCTTTTTGACCGATTCTACGAGCTGCTGCTCCCTCATCGCGCTAGGCGATGGGAGCAGTAGCAGATGCTTTCACCAGCGAATTGGTCTCAAAGCCCCCACACCAGCGACAGGTTGTACTTGAAATCGCTCTTTTCCGTACCTGGCGCAGCCAATGAATCATATTCGTTGATCAGACCGATCTTCATCGCCAGTGCCCCCTGCTCCGACATCGTCATCCTCCAGTTGAAACTGCTGATGTTGCGGTATTCGCCATCCTGCTCCAGGCTGGGATAGAAGGTGATCTTGAAGTCGACCGATTCCCGTTCGGAGATGGTCCAGGCTGCATCGAATCCCAGGGTCGCCTCCTGGGTGAACACCTCCTCCACATCCCCATACGTCTTGTTGCCACCCAGGCCCGCACGACCGACCAGATAGAATGATGCGCCCTTGATGAATTCATAACCGACACCCGCCGAGGCGGCGAGCCGATAGTCCCACTCCTTGAACTCGTCCCAGTCGTAGCGGCCCTGGACGAAGGCAAACCAGGGATTGTCCGTCCAGTACCAATCCTTCAACAGATCGGCGATGAACTGATTTCTCGATTCGACACCGTCACTCCTGGCTTTGTCATAGGCGGTGACGAATTTCCAACCGTGGTTCGCATCCTTGTAGCTGCCGCTATAGCCGGTGTGCAGGTTGATTGAGTCTGAGTTTCCGCTGGCGCCATTGAGGCCCGCTTCGACCTCGTGCTTCCAGTTCTCCTCATCGGCGCCGAGGGAGTTGGCGATTGCAGTGAATGCATAGAGGGTAAATGCGATAAAAACATGTCGGATGGACATAGGCGATAAACATTCCGGTCTGAAACTAAGGCTTAATAGATGCGAGTATCGGTGCCTAGGCAGTCTACCAAGTTACTCCGGCAGTTTCCCAAATCCCAATCCCGACGGCATATTCCAAGCTCTGACCCTTCAATCCCGGGCGGAACTCAGAAAAATCGTCGATTGCTGAAGCAAACTGCAAGTGGCTTCACGTTTAACCAATTGAATACCCCCGTATGTAGTCTTTGCCTGTCGACCTGACGGTTGTCATAAATCTTAAATATTTCCCTGTTAGGTTTTAACGTTTATTTGCAGTCCTTCACAGTTGAATCACCTCAACTGGCGGATTGGGACTACTACTTACGGGAGCTGCTTTGTTCGAATCCATGGTGCTGACGGCTTTCGTCATCGGGCTGATAAGCGCATCGTCCCTCCCCATGGGTGCGATCACCGCGGCCTTTTGGCGGCCCAGCGATCGCGTTACCGCAATGCTCATGGCCTTTGGTGGCGGTGCGCTGCTGGCCGCATTGACCATCGACCTGGTGGCTTCGTCGGTTGAGGAGGGTCATTTCTACGCCCTGGCATTTGGTGCGGTACTGGGTGGTTTGCTCTTCATCTCATTGAACCAGATGGTAAACGACTATGGCGGTTTTCTGCGTAAGGCCTCGACCACCATCTATCACCTGCGCCGCAAGCAGCACCAACAGATCCGCCAGATCGTCTCCCGTATTCATCAGGTACGGCTGTTTCACGACCTCCCCACCGCCGATTTCAAGGCCATTGCGCCCTCGGTCAGAAGTATCAGTTACAGAAAAGGCGAAGCCGTTTACCGCAAGGGTGATCCGCCGGATTGCTTCTATATCATCGATCAGGGGCGCATAGAGCTTTTCGATCCCACCGCTCCCGACAGGCGGGTGGAGCTGTTGGAGCGTTATGGCGTCTTCGGGTGGCATGCCTGCCTGACCGCCGCACCCAACGCCTTCAACGCCATCGCGGCGGCCGACACCACAGTATGGTCGATACCCAGGCACGCCATCGAGACCCTGTTGCTGAACTCACCCCACTTCCAGCAGGAGGTCCACCTGCTTCTACGCAGCGGCACCCTGACCGGCTATCTTGAGACACATCACGGCATGAGCGGCGATGCGGCCGAGGCCTGGAGCGACCGGGCTGCACGGGAGTTGATTCAACGCGGTGTGTTGCCTGCGGCGATCGAGCTCGAACGCAAGAGTCAGCCGGCGATGCAGGCCTATCCTTTCCTGA
The DNA here is from genome assembly GCA_003094535.1 of gamma proteobacterium symbiont of Ctena orbiculata. Classification (GTDB taxonomy): domain Bacteria; phylum Pseudomonadota; class Gammaproteobacteria; order Chromatiales; family Chromatiaceae; genus Thiodiazotropha. The sequence continues at coordinate 2,482 of NATV01000151.1, forward strand.
AAAGGTTGCCGCCTTTCCTGCAGGACCTACCACTCGAGGCGCAGGAGATACTCTGCCGCAAACTGATCCACAAGCACTACGACCAGGGTGACACCTGCTACCACCAGCATACTCGCTCCGACCGCGCCTTCATTGTCGAGCAGGGGGCGGTCAACCTCATCGACCCGGCAACACCGCTGCGAAAGACCCTGGTATTGGGAGAGAACGACTGTTTCGGTTTCTACTCCATGTTGACGGGTGCGGGCCACACCGCCACCGCGGTGGCAAGCAGGGATAGCTGGGTATGGGAACTTCGCCGCAGCGACTTTCTTGCCTTAGTGAAATCGGCACCCCTAATCGCGCAACGCTTCCGCGCCTTCCTGCAGCAGGGTGAGGCGGCGCGCTACCTCGAGAGCCGGCACCTGAATGGAGAGCAGGCTGCGCGCTGGAGCCGGGAAGCCATACGCAACATCGACAACGGAACAGCGCCGCCCTTGGCCGCGGAGATCGCCCTGGAGGTGCGCAGCAACCATGCCGCACCGCTGGCGATCTGGCTCGGAATCACCCTGGACGGCATCCCGGAATCGCTGGTGATCGGCTCGAGTCTGATCAATTCCAACATCAGCCTGTCGCTCATCGCCGGTCTGTTTCTCTCCAACTATCCGGAGGCCCTCTCGAGTTCAAACGGCATGCGTGAGCAGGGATTCAAGTTTCATCGCATTCTTCTGATGTGGAGTTCGCTGATGCTCCTCACCGGCATCGGCGCAGCACTGGGCAATATCTTCTTCATCAACGCACCGCCCGCGATATTCGCCCTGGTAGAGGGCATCGCCGCCGGTGCCATGCTCACCATGATCGCCGAGACCATGCTCCCCGAGGCCTACTTCAAGGGTGGATCGGTGGTGGGCATGTCAACATTGAGCGGTTTTCTGGTGGCCATCTTCTTTAAGACCCTGGAGACTGTTTAATCAGTCTCGACTGGCACGACCTCGGATCGCCATGCCGATAACCTAAGGATCCAAATATCTACCGGCAGAGGGTTACCGCAAACCATTCACCATATATACATGCTCGATTTTTTATTGAGAATCTCAAGTTCGTAATAATCAGAGCACGCGGATTGGGCGATGCCGTAGCAAAGGTGCAGCGGCAGCAGATGCTCCTCCCTGGGATGGCAATAGCGGGCGTGGGGCGCATTCTGCCAATTGTTCAATCTTTGTATTCTCTCATCTTCTTGAAGCGCGTCGTTGGAGCAGGTATCGATCAACCAGGCCTCGAATGATTCATTCATTTTCCTCGACTCTGCGCTGTCAGGCGCAAAAAAAGCCCGCATGTTGTGAAACGAAAAACCTGAACCGATAATGAGCAGATTATCGTCTTTTAACTGCCCAAGCGCCTGACCGATCCTGATGTGATGGCTAGAATCCAGGCTGTTCACCAGTGACAACTGCACACAGGGAACATCGGCCTCGGGATACATTATCTTCAGCGGAACGAACAGCCCGTGATCGAAGCCCCGTTGATCGTCAAGTTCGGCTTCCATGCCGGCTTTCCGCAACATCCCTTGGATCCGGCCCGCCAATGAGGGCTCCCCTGGACAGGGATATTCAATACTGTAGGACTCCTGGGGAAAGCCATAATAATCATATACCAGGGGGGGCTTTTCTCCCGCGGTTATGGTTGCCACCGCCTCCTCCCAGTGTGCGCTCACGACAATGATTGCCGATGGTTTATCCATGGCGCCCGCCATCTCTCTCAAGCACGCCACCATTTCCCGATGTCCTTCATCACCGAGCAGGGGCATGGGTCCGCCACCGTGAGACAGAAATATTACACGCGATTTCTCTAGCAACGGTTTTCCCTGCTGAAAATGTTACCTTGCGAGGCGGTTTACCTTGTGCGAAGGACAAGGTAATGCCAGTCACTGTTTATGCAGTGTACCCTCTCAACCTTCCATCAGGTTCGCTTCCACTACGTTGCTGGCAAAATCGTGGTAGACGGCACCGACCTGCTTGGCCATGGAGTCCGGGAAGGCATGGAATTGACCCGACTCGAGGGCTTCGATAATCGCCTGGGCAACCAACTCCGCGGGCTCCGCGATTTCACCCAGTCCGGCATTGGCTGCCATATCCGTTGCTATGGGGCCCGGATGAACGCTGACCACCTGGGTACCCTGCGCCTGGAGCATGTCACGCAATCCTTGAGTGATGGAGTAGGATGCCGCCTTGGACGCCGAATAGGTGGCGAAGTCCGCGAAGTTCTTCATTGATGCAACGGAGTTGAGCTGCACCAGGGCGCCCCCACCGTTAACCTGCAAAATGGGTGCGAACGCCTGGGCCATACGCATCAAACCGTAGACATTGACCTCCATCTCATCCTGCATCGCGGCCACGGCATTGCTGGCCAAGGGATTGGCGATGTTCAACATGCCTGCATTGTTGACCACAATCTCGACGTCGCCTGCCTGTTCCGCGGCGGCGGTGATGCTGCCCGGGACATTCATATCAATGTGGAGTGGGACAATGCGATCGCCATAGGCATCGCTCAACGGTTTGAGCGAGTCAGGGTTACGGGCGACGGCATAGATCTTGCGCGCACCCGCACGCAGAAACTCCTCGACGATGCTCTTTCCGATACCGCGATTGGCACCGGTAACCAAGACGACACGATTTTTTACTGATTGCATGGAACGGCTCCTATAACTGTTTGGCATTGTATACCGATCGGTACATATTTGAATTATTATACCGATCGGTACATAATGTCAAGGAGGTATATTGGAAAGTGACACTACGATGACGGCAGGCAGAAAAAGGGCTTTCGATAAAACGGAGGCACTGGATAAGGCGATGCGTGTTTTCTGGGAAAATGGTTACTCGGCCACATCCGTGAGTGACCTGACCGAGGTGCTCGGTATCAACAAGCCCAGCCTCTATGCGGCATTCGGCAACAAAGAGCAGCTCTTCGCCACGGCGTTGGAGCACTACATGTCGCACTATGGCGCACCTCTCATGGAGAGGCTTACCCAACCCGAGGATGCGCCTCTCGCCGATCGCATCCGTGCCTATATGCTAGGCATCATCGATCTGGTCAACAGCAAGGAATCGCCCAAGGGTTGCCTGTTCGTGAAGAGCAGTTGCGAAGCCGGGGGTTCCGCTCTGCCCGAGGACGTTTCACAATCGCTGCGGGTGATGAGACAGGTCAACGAAAAGAGGCTGGCAAGGGTGTTGGAGACTGAGCGTAAACGTGGCCTGCTTCCCGCAACAGCCAAGCCGAGAGATATCGCCGAATACCTGGTGTCCGTGCTCTACGGCCTCTCCGTGTTGTCGAAACAAGGCAAGTCACGCAGTGAACTGATCAGGATAGTCGATATCGCTATCAATGCCCTGCCTACACCTGATGGTTAACGGATACATCCGCAAGCGATTTCAGTCCCCTTGTTGCATCGTATCGACAGGAGATCGAATGATCATCGTTATCGCTAGGGGCAGTAGAGGGCAGTGCGCCGGATCAAATCTGCCGCACCTTTATATTCAGGGTCTGTATCCGGTACCCGATCTGCCTGGGTGTCATGCCCAACAGCCGTGCCGCCTTGGCCTGCACCCAGCCCGCCTGTTCCAGGGCGGCGATGACCCGCTCACGCTCATCCAGGTTGGGATCGTCGATATCGACCTTGCCGACGCCGCTTACGCTTGAGAGGCCGGGCTGCAGATTGCCCTCCAGGCCGGTGAGGTTGAGCGCCTTCCTATCGATCAATCCCGCTTCGCTCATTACCGCCGCACGCTCCAGGCAGTTCTCCAATTCCCTGACATTGCCTGGCCAGTCGTAGCGCATCAACATTCCGACCGCGCTGTCATCGATCTCCAGTTCACGACCCTGACTTTTACCGATCTTGGTGACGAGAAAGCGTGCCAGATCGGGAATGTCCTCACGCCTGTCACGCAGCGGCGGCATGCTGATCGGCATGACGTTCAGACGATAGTAGAGATCCTCGCGGAAATTGCCCTCCTGAACCTCCGTTTCCAGATCCTTGTTGGTGGCCGCCACCACGCGCACATCGACCATTTGGGTCTTGATCCCGCCGACCCGCTCGAACTCACCCTCCTGCAGCACGCGCAGCAGTTTGGCCTGGAATGCGGGGCTGATCTCGCCAATTTCATCAAGGAAAATGGTACCGCCATCTGCCTGCTCGAAGCGCCCCTTGCGCTGGCTGACGGCACCGGTGAAGGCACCCTTTTCATGCCCGAAGAGTTCGGACTCGAGCAGGGTATCCGGCAGCGCAGCGCAATTGAGCTTGATGAACGGGCCATTGGATCTGGGTGAGTTGTAGTGGATGGCGTTGGCGATCAGCTCCTTGCCAGTTCCGGATTCGCCGCGCACCAGCACCGTCGTATTCCACTTCGCCACCTGGCGTACCTGCTCGAATACCAGGCGCATGCTGCGGGTGTGGCCGACCATGCTGGAGAAGCCGTGCTCGCCGCGCACCTTGCGCCGCAAAGAGTCGCGTTCACTCTTCAATGCCAGCTGTTCGTCTTCCACCTTCTTCGCCAGGCGAACACTCTGCCCCACCAGGTTGCCCACCATCTGCAAAAAGCGGCTCTGGTGTTCGAGCGGGGCCGGACCTCCCGACGGCTGTGCCGCCAGGACACCCGCTGTTTTGTCGCCTATCGGTATCGGCACGCCGATAAAGGGGAGCCTGGGATCGTAGAGCTCAAGGCGATCGAGAAAGCGGTCTTCGTCGGAGATACGCTGCACCACCAAGGGCTCGCCATTCTCTAGGATGGCGCCCACAACCCCCTCTCCCGGTTTATAGCGAATGGAGTTGAAGGGGACAGGATTTTCATGTAACGCAGTCACCAGCAGGTCGCCGCTCTGCTCGTCAAGCAGGCAGATCATGCCGTGACGCATGTTGCCGCTATCGTTGAGGGTCCTCAACAGCTCGCTCAGGGTCTCGCGAAAATCGAGAGAACGACTGAGTACCTGGCTGACTTGATAGAGGCTCTCCAGTTCCGATTCCATTGCGGAGCTGGCGCGACCTCCGGTCGCTGCGTCTGGGTTGATATCGGGTGAAACCATAGATTTAAACGCCTCCAGCCCCGCTCAGGGGCAGTCTCACGATGATTCGACAACCTCCCAGAAAATCGGCATCGATCTCCACACTCCCTCCGTGCCCGATGGCGGCCTCCTGCGCCATGGTCAAGCCCATGCCCGCATGTTCCTTAGCCTGGGTCCAGCCGCAAAAAAAGGGTTCGAAGACCTTTATCCGGTGAACGTTGGGCACCCCTGGACCGTTGTCCATCACCGCCACGACCAGCTCCTGACCCTCCTGGCGGGTCTCAAGCCGGATCTCCCGATAATCTTGATCCGACTCCCCGAGGGCCTGCACGGCATTGTCGATGAGGTACTTGAACAGACCACGCAGGGCATTGGTGCGGCCGGTGATGCCGGGCAGCACCGGTGCTGGATGCCAATCGACGACAATCCCGCCCGCCAACATCTTTTCGGTGGAGAGCTTCATTACCTGATGCAGCAGTTCGTTTATGTTCACCAGGGTGGTCTGCTCCGTGGTCTGGCTCGGCAGGGCGTTGTGCAGGCTCTCCATCGCTTCATCGCCGCTCTCCAGCGCCTGCTCCAACACCTTGCGCAGACCGCTCTGGTCGGCTGAGGAATCGGGCATCGACAGCGCCGCCTTGATCACGTTCAACGGCGCCTGCAGTTTGAATATGGATCCGGAGATCGCCTCGCGCATGGTCTGCACCATCTGCTGCTCCGCCATGCTGGCGCGGATCATGTTGAGCCGCGCCTCGTTGATACGGTTTCGGCTCCCGGTAATCTCGTTGGCGATAAGCAACAGACAGCAGCGGGCCTTGTCACTCTGTTTGAAGTAGTTTTGCGCCGCCTCATCCAATTCCGCGACGCGCACACCGGAACAGGAGAACCAGCGGGGGGTACTGCTGCCCGGCGGATCGAGCCTCACCTCTATATTGGTGAAACCCTCACCGATCTGGCAGACGTTGCCGAGATCGAAGCCTATCTGCTGCTCCAACGCATCGAGGAAGAGGTTGACCGGCTCCCTACCCCTGAAATCGCCCAGCAATGCCTTGTAGGCATGATTGTCGAAGAGGACCTTGCGATCGCTGCCCACCATCGCCATCACCATGGGCGCAGCATCGAGGGCCGCCTCGGTGAGGTCCTTCTGAAATCTCAACCGCTGTTCAAGTTGGTGCACCGATGTCACATCTCGGTGCATGCCGAGGTAGTAGGCGATGGCACCCTTTGGATTGAGCACCGGCGATATGGTCAGCTCGGCCAGATACTCCTGCTTGTCCTTGCGGTGGTTGACCAGTTTTCCAGACCAGACCTTGCGCTGTTGAATCGTCTCCCACAGCTCCTGGTAGACTTCGATCGGTGTCGATCTGCTCGACAGGACCGACTCATTTTTCCCGATCAACTCATCGCTCGTATAGCCGGTTAAGGTCTCAAATGCCTGATTCACATATAGAATATGGGCAGCCGGGTCGGTGATGGAGATGGCGATGGGCGCCTGCTCCACGGTCTCGAGAAAGAGTTTCGGCGGCAGATACTGCTTGGCGCCCAGGGCATTGAACGCCTCGATCACTTCCGCCGGTGTCCCCTCCGGCGGTGAAGCCAGGAAGTTACTGATGGTATCGATGGCTTGACCTGTCTTGGTTCTGGATTTCTGCTGCGCCATTGCCGCTCACTTCGCTTAATCAGCCATTTTGTGTGGAAATGATAGTTGAGGTAGCAAAAGCCGTACCATCACTACCCACTACGAGGTACCGCAGAAACGACCCCCCTTTGTCGCAGACTTGACAGATATCGTTCTATGAACTGTTGTAAAGCCTACAGGAGAACAGATCCACAGCGGTTGTTACAGCAAAGCCGATTCCCTCTCGATAGGGTAAACGGTCTGCTAAAGAACTCTTTTTTCATTACAGATTTCAGCGCTCTAGAGAAGGATTGCAGGACCGTCAGGCTGCCTAAGCAGACCGCGCAGTGGTAATTGGCATATTTTTTGTTGAGTGATTTACATCGAAGCCGCAACCGATGCTATCCATGGAACTCTTCCTGATTATTCTCTCGACAGCGCTGGTCAACAACGTGGTACTGGTCAAATTTCTCGGCCTCTGCCCGTTGATGGGCGTCTCCAACAAACTCGACTCCGCCCTCGGCATGGGTCTGGCCACCACCTTTGTCCTTACCCTCGCCGCCTTCGCCGGCTGGCTCCTGGAACACTACCTACTCGCCCCGTTCGAGCTCGGCTACCTGCGCATCCTCACCTTCATCCTGGTGATCGCCGTGGTGGTGCAGTTCACCGAGATGGTGGTGCGTAAAACCTCGCCGGCGCTCTACCAAATTCTGGGTATCTTCCTGCCGTTGATCACCACCAACTGTGCGGTGCTTGGGGTTGCGCTGCTCAACGTACAACAGGAGAACGGTTTCTTCGAAAGCCTGCTCTACGGCTTCGGTTCAGCCCTCGGCTTCACCCTGGTCCTGGTAATGTTCGCGGGATTGCGCGAACGCCTGGCCCTGGCCAATGTGCCCGCCCTGTTTGCCGGTACGCCGATCGCCTACGTGGTGGCCGGTCTCATGTCCTTGGCCTTTATGGGTTTTGCCGGGTTAACCATGCAGTGAAGGGAGGGAATGACCATGGTTTCAGCGATTTTCATTGTTACCGGCCTGGGGCTGTTGATGGGCGCAATGCTGGGTGTGGCGTCAAAATACCTGGCGATTGAAGGCAATCCCCTGCAGGCCGAGATTGAAGAGCTGTTGCCCGGCTCTCAGTGCGGACAGTGCGGCTATCCCGGATGCAGCCCGGCCGCCGAGGCGGTTGCCAACGGCGAAGCAGCGGTTACCCTATGCCCGCCGGGAGGGAAGGCGCTGGCGGAGGCACTGGCCGGGAAACTGGGTGTCGATGTCGACCTCTCGGCGGTAGAGGAGAAGGCACCCACGGTGGCTTTTATCCATGAAAACCTCTGTGTCGGCTGCACCAAGTGTTTCAAACGCTGCCCCACCGACGCCATCCTCGGCGGCCCGAAGATGATCCATGCCGTCTTCGCCGATGCCTGCACCGGTTGTGAAAAGTGTTACGAGGTCTGTCCCACCGAATGCATCGAGATGCGCGCGGTCAAACCGACCCTGCAAACCTGGTATTGGCCGGATCCGGCCAAGGCGGCCTAGCCATGGGTGCTGAAAATCTGATCAAACTGTTCAAAATTCGCGGCGGCGTACACCCTGATGACCGCAAGCAGCTCAGCGCCGGGCAGGCGATCGAAGATCTGCCGCTGCCACCGCTGCTGCATATCCCCCTGCAGCAACATATCGGCGCACCGGCGGAGCCGCTGGTGCGGCGTGGCGAACTGGTGAAAAAGGGCCAGCGCCTGGCGCGAAGCCAGGGTGCGATCTCCGCCCCGGTACACGCACCCACATCGGGACGGATCATGGGCGTGGGGGGATACCCGGCCCACCATCCCTCAGGCCTCTCGGTGAGGACAATCACCCTGAAACCGGATGGCAGGGATGAGTGGACGGATCAACTCGATCCGGTCTATGCACCCTTTAGTCTTGCTGCCGAAGAGATCGCGCAGCGGGTCGCCGATGCCGGCATCGTCGGCATGGGGGGAGCCACCTTCCCTTCGGCGGTAAAGCTCAATCTGCGCAAACGCTACGCCCTGCACACCCTGGTCATCAACGGCGCCGAGTGCGAGCCCTATCTCACCTGCGACGATCGCCTGATGCGTGAAAAACCCGCGAAGATCCTCGATGGCGTGCGCCTGATGGCACGCGCCTTGGGTGTGGATCGCATCCTCGTCGCCATAGAGAACAACAAACCCCAGGCACAGGCGGCGATGGGCGATGCCGCAAAACCTTATGATGAGGTCGACATTGTCGGTCTGCCGACCCGCTATCCGATGGGTTCCGAAAAACACCTGGTGCAGACACTGATCGGCAAGGAGACCCCTGCCCGCGGACTCACTGCCGACATCGGCGTGGTGGTGCACAATGTGGCTACCGCAATGGCGGTACACGATGCACTCTACCTGGGCAGGCCCCTGATTTCCCGGGTCATGACCGTAACCGGCGGCGCCATCCGGCAACCGAGGAATCTGCATGTACCCCTGGGCACCCCTCTCTCCCACCTGATCGATTTCTGCGGCGGATTCAAGGAGGAACCGGCCATACTGATCAGCGGCGGCCCGATGATGGGGCAACCGCTCCCCTCCACCCAGGTACCGGCGGTAAAGGGCAGCAACGCCCTGCTGGCGCTGACCGCCGGCGAGAGCGAAAACTCCGAGGAGATGCCTTGCATCCGTTGTGCCTGCTGTGTCCAAGCCTGCCCCTGCGGCCTGGTGCCCCTGGAGATGGCGGCCAACATCCGGGCCGGCGGCCTGGATAACTCGGTCAGGCTGGGACTGCTCGACTGCATCGCCTGCGGGTCCTGCTCCTATGCCTGCCCCTCTCATATCCCGCTGGTCAACTACTTCAATTTCGCCAAAGGTGAGCTGGCCGCACGCCAGCGCAGCCAGCATAAGCAGGGCGAGACCAAGCGCCTTGCGGAGGCGCGCAGCGAGCGCATGGAGGCGATCAAGCGGGCCAAGCGAAAGGCAATGTTGAAGCGTAAGAAAGAGATGGAGGCGAAGAAACGGGTCCAGGAGGAAACAAAGACGGCTTCTGAATCCAGGGTCAAGGCAATGCCCGACACCGGTGTGGAAGCATGATCGAAGAGCAGCCCGTCGCCGGTCCCTACACTCACGCCCGCACCAGCATCGGCCGCACCATGGGGCTGGTGCTGTTGGCGCTGCTGCCGGCCACCCTCTACGGCCTCTACCTGTTCGGCTGGCCGGCGATTTTCCTCTTCGGCACAACCATCCTTGCCGCGCTGATCTTCGAGGCCGGCTCCCTGCGCCTGGCCGGAAAACGGGTGCGTCCCTTCCTGCTCGACGGCTCCGCACTCCTTACCGGCTGGCTGCTGGCGATGACCCTGCCCCCCTGGGCGCCCTGGTGGATCGGCGTCGTGGGGGCCTTTCTCGCCATCGTCATCGGCAAGCAGGTGTTCGGCGGCATCGGCCAGAACCTCTTCAATCCGGCCATGGTGGCCCGGGTGGCGCTGCTGATCTCCTTTCCCCTTGAGATGACCCTGTTCCATGCACCCGTCCCCCTCTTTTCGGCCCAGGCGCCAGGATTTCTCGACAGCTTGGCCATCACCTTCGGTCAATCGGACCAGCTGGATGCCGTCAGCAGCGCCACCACCCTGGATCATCTGAAGACGGAACTGGGACGCGGAGTAGCACTGGAGACGGCCAGCGGCGGTGTCGGGTCGCTGTCGCAGCTCACCCTGGGCGAGGCAAGCGGCAGTCTCGGCGAAACCTCCGCCCTGCTTCTGCTGCTGGGCGGACTCTTTCTGATCCACAAGCGCATCATCACCTGGCATATACCGCTGGCAATGTTGGGAAGCCTGGCCCTGCTTGCCACGATCTTTCATCTCATCGATCCCCAGAGCTATGTCGGTCCCCTGACCCATCTGCTCTCGGGGGCGGCGATCCTGGGCGCCTTTTTCATCGCCACCGACCTGGTGACCTCGCCGGTCTCCATCCGCGGCCAACTCCTCTTCGGCGCCGGCGTCGGCCTGCTGGTCTATGCCATTCGCACCTGGGCCGGCTATCCGGAGGGGGTCGCATTCGCGGTAATGCTGATGAATGCCTGCACCCCGCTGATCGACCACTACCTGAAACCCCGTATCTATGGCCGCGATCGCAAGGGAGAACCGCTCACCTACGCGGATGAGGGAGGTGAGGTCTGATGGGCACACCGAAGGAACCGCAATATCGCAAACGCATCGGCTACCAGGCGGTGCTGCTGGGCGGCTTTTCCACCCTGGCGACCGCCCTCCTGGTGGCAGGCAATATCGCGACCAGGGATGCCATCCTGGAACGCCAGAAGGAGGACCTGCTCGACTCCCTCTCCCAGGTCGTGCCGCAGCAGCGCTATAACAACGACCTGCTCGCCAACCCCCTTGAAATCACCGGCGACAACGGCAAGCCGGTTATCGTCTATCGCGGTACCGTCGGCTCCCGGATCAACGCCCTCGCCTGGGAGATCAGCGGCCAGGGGTATGCCGGCGAGATTCGTCTCATCCTGGGGCTCGACGCCGATGGCAGAGTTCTCGGCGTGCGGGTGCTCTCCCATGCCGAAACCCCCGGGCTTGGCGACAAGATCGAGGTGGCGAGGGATGCCTGGATCCTCGGTTTCAACGGCCTCTCCCTGGGCGATCCACCCGCAAAGGAGTGGGCAGTGAAGAAGGACGGCGGGCGCTTCGACCAGTTCAGCGGCGCCACCGTCACTCCACGTGCCGTGGTACAGGCGATAAAGGATGGCCTGGCCTTCTTCAAGCACCACCGCACCGAGCTGTTGAATCCACCGGTGATCACCACGGATCTGGTCAAGCGGTGACTCAGGATTAGTCTGCAAATGAACGCGAATAAACGCAAATGCTGTCGATGTTTTCCCACACCGTTATACGGAGAGGTGTTCACAGCTGGGCCGATAGGGTGGGCAACGAAGGTGCACCCCGCAAGACAACTGAAACAAACATACCATTTGCGATTATTCGCGTTCATTTGCGGACTGAAACGCTTTAACAGCTGTTCTACCGGAGCAACCGTTCAATGAGCAATGACTACCGACGCATCGCCAAAGACGGCATCTGGGACAACAACATCGTCTTCGCCCAGGCCCTCGCCCTCTGCCCCCTGCTGGCGGTCACCGGCACTGCCAGCAACGGCCTCGGCATGGGGCTCGCCTCCACCGCGGTGATGATCGCATCCGGCCTGTTGATCTCCCTGTTTCGCGGCATCATCACCCCCCAGGTGCGGATCCCGGTCTTCGTCCTGATCATCGCCGTGCTGGTCACCCTGGTGGACCTGTCGATGAACGCCTGGGTGCACGACCTGCACAAGGTGCTGGGATTGTTCATTCCCCTGATCGTCACCAACTGCGCCATCCTCGGACGGGCCGAATCCTACGCCTCCCGAAACAGGATCCTGCCGTCGCTCTTCGACGGTCTGATGATGGGACTCGGCTTCACCCTGGCGCTGGTGCTGCTGGGGGCCGCCCGCGAGATTCTCGGCAGCGGCACCCTGTTCGCCGACGCCGCCCTGCTGCTCGGCTCCTGGGCCGCCTTCCTCGAATTGGAACTGATTCCCGATTACAAGGGTTTTCTCCTCATAATCCTCCCCCCCGGCGGCTTTCTGGTGCTCGGCTTCCTGCTCGCCGGCAAGCGTCTTCTGGATCGGCTGTTCGGGCAGCGGCGGGCCGCGCTGGCAAGCGCGGAAGCCACGGCATCGAGCCGATCATAGGAGTATCAGAGATGAATATAGGTGTCGCCTACGCGGACAAGTTCAAACAAGTCTGGCTCAAACTCGAAGTCCCGGACGAGAGCACGGTGCACGAGGCTATTGAACACTCCGGGCTGCTCGCGCAATTTCCCGAGATCGATCTGGAAAAGCAGAAGGTCGGCATCTTCGGCAAGCTCACCAAGCTCGATGCAAAACTCGAGGAGGGATCGCGTGTCGAGATCTACCGCGCCATCACTGCCGATCCCGAACTGGTGGAGCGTCGGGACCGGGATAACGACCTCTAGCCGCCTTTTCCAAACCACCGGTCTGTTCAAGCTTCAGATCCAAGACGGTCGTCCGCTCGACGTCGAGTTCGTAGACAAGAATGCGATTATTGTTTGTATCCGCAATAAACAAGGTGTCGTTGTGGAGCGCAAGTCCACCCGGTTCATTTAATTGAAATTCGCCGTCGATACTGCTGAGCAAACCTGGCCTGCCGTCGCCTAACAGCGAACTTACCGAATCCTTCCCGAGATCGACCATTTTGATTTTATGGTTGTAAGTATCCGCCAAGATCACCGAGGAATCATCGATCACGGCGATGCCCAACACATGTTGCAGTTTTGCCTCCTGCAGCCGTCCATCTCTATCGCCAAAATCGAACAGGCCCTTACCAATCAATGTCTCTACGACCTTGTCTTTCAGATCTAAACGTCGAACCGCCGATGCCTCTGCATCCGCAATATACAACCAGTCTCCGAACAGGCTCAGCCCACTCGGTTGGCTGAAAGTGGCCTGACCGACATCGCCATCGTCAATCCCCTCGAATCCGCTACCGGCAAAACGTTCTATTTTTTTTGTTGTCGTGTTGTAAACCCAGATCTGATGACTGCCGGCCATGGCGATATAGAGCTGGTCATCCTTCAGCGCCAGCGCCCAGGGAGAAGCCAAACCGATGGATGTCGCCGCAAACCGGCCCGAGCGTTTTCTTTCCAGGGTACCGTTCCCGGCAACGGTAGTTACCTTTTTATCTACCAGGTCGATATAGCGGATGGTATGATTTCCCGTATCCGCCACGTAGATGCCATTGTCGGTGAACGCGAGGCCTTGAGGCATGTCGAATCTCGCTTCGGAGAAATCCCCATCATCGCTACCCGTCTCTTTATTTCCGACAATATACCTTGTTTGACCTCGGTGGTCGGCTATGAGAATTCGGTTGTGCAAGGTATCGCTGACAGCCAAATAGAGATCCGACACTGCAATCTTGCCTGGTGCTGCCAAAAGCGTGGGTTTAACGCGGTCCCGCTCCAGTTTTATGGGCACTGGCACGGGATTGAGAATACTTTTGTGCTGTTCGAGCAATTCGCTGATTTTGTTGTCGATCAGCTGGTATCTTCCTTCACCCGTCACCCGGCCGAGCACATCCCCGGCAGGATCGATAAATACTCGGGTAGGCCACGCCCGCATCCCATAAAAACCCGCCAGCAGAGAGTCGACATCGTTGACGACGGGATGATCGATCCCGTATCTGACTACAATGTTCCTGAGAGTATCGAGGTTCTTTTCATTATCGAATTTCGGCGTATGCACACCGATAACCAATAACTGGTCGCCGAATTTCTCCTCCAGTTTTTTCAAGTCAGCCAATACATGGATGCAATTGATGCAACCGTACGTCCAAAAATCAAGAATTACGACCTTGCCCAGCATATCGCCAAATGTCAGTGGTCTCGCCACGTTCAACCATGGCAGGCCTGGCGCGAATTCTGCGCTTTTATCGTATGGACTTCCCTGAGCAATATCACTTCCATCCTGGTCTGCAGTATCGGATGAACAACCGGTAGCGCTCAGGAGGACCAACAAAAACAGCAACCATCGCAACCTGCTTCCAATTGATAATGGACTGCACATGCCAATCATTTTATTGCTTGCCCGGGAAAACCCTCATACAGGCAAGTAGAGCATAGAGAACCCCGTTTGTCTTTATGCATGAATCAGATGTTATGAATTCTTTATAATTTGAAACAAAACCTTTAGCTATAAGTAAAACAGCAACTTATTCTACTATTTGATAAAGATTTTTATGATGATTGACTTGAGCGCAGATTCTGCAATGTTCCTGTGATCGAAAACGGCTTTCAGCGGGTACATGCACCGGGTTGCCACAACTTGTACATTTCACGCGTACCAGTGTCACATCACGCCGTTCCATTTGCGACCACGCGGTAACCGATATCGCGTCTTCGCTACATACATCCATGCAGATGCCGCATCCAGTGCATGAACGCGGTTTCATTCTATAGTACAATCGCCCACCGTTGTCACTGAACTCGATAGCCCCATGTGGACAAAGCTTCACACAGGCATCGCAGCCATTACAACGAACGGAATCAATGCAGGGTAGATAAGGCCAGACAGAAGAGCCATCTCTATCCGGTATCAATTCTCCCGGCAATGTGAATACATCACCTTCACTTTCATAGAGTTTATGGATGGCTGATTTGGTGCCAATTCCGCCATCAAGCATACCCCGCAGAAATCCTCGACGACTAAGTCTGGATATCGCAAGTTTTTCAACCAACAGATTGCTGATACGCTGCCATTCAACACCGTTTACTCGATAAAAGCTTATCGGTGCTAACGAGTTGAGGAATAATGCGGAGTTTATCCGGTCAATCCTTTCCGAAAATTTGACGCCACGGTTACGCGTACACTCTGAACAGTTGCCTGTTGCGACAAGCCATTCTGAATAATCTTGTCGATACAGTTTCAGGATATCCTTTATACCGACAAGATGGATGCAGGGAACAACAGCAATCTTTTGTTGCACAACCGCCTCTTCGCATGCGCAGAGTGCAACCTTTCTCTGTCCCAAGTCACCAATCAGAATCTCACGTTCGATGGAAATCGCATCCTCAGGACAGACGGGCCTGCACAACCCGCAGCCATCGCAGAGCGAAGTATCAAGACTTAACGACTCATCATCCAGGGTCCAGGCCTGCCGCGGGCAGATATCCACGCAAGAAGAACAGCCGGCCACCTCCACGACTTCATGAACGCAGCGTTCGGATATTACCTCCGGCAATCTCTCTTCATGCCGGATGCGGTCGAGAAGTTCTTTCAGCGGCATCGCAATTCCATCCAACAGCTGTTGACTGCCGTTCTATTTTTTTATGCCTTTGATATGCGTGCTAAACGCAAAATCGCCGCAAAACTTGAGACAACCACCCAATTGCTTCTGCTAATACCCATTAGATCCTCTTCTAACGCTTGTACGGGAATAATGAAAATAACGATCAAGTCATCACCCGCTTACTTGACCGGCTCGAATTTAGACTGCCGGACCCATACCGGGCATGTAGCTGAGAGAAACCTCTTCTTTTGGCGCACTGGGTTTCATTCTCTCTTCGATCTCTTCACGCGACGGCCTCGGTTGACCGATGACGACAGCCAGCAAATCCCTCAACTCCTCGCAATAGGCCGCGGTCAAGAGAGCCACACCGGCGAAATAGGGGGTTGCTGACCTGCTTGCCACCCGATTCGAGAAATCACTGAGCCAACGCAACAGATGTTCATCCATGAATCTTGCAGCGTCCTGTAGATGTTCTCCGCTGTTCGGATTGGAGAAAAGATAGGAAACGAATTGAAGTTGCAGAACCAGATCGTCATCTGGCCTGATACGCCAATCTTCAGCCATGAGACCATAAAGCTCATACCAGGCCCTGACCTGAAACATGCTCTCCTGGCAGGTCAAATGCTCCTCATCCAACCAGACCGATTCCAGGGGCGACGCCTGCAGGTTATGATTCAGGTAGATATCGGCATAATCAGCGGCCAACTCGTCGAGCAAGTCATCATCAAATGACTCGGGAAATGATTTAACCACTCGACTCATCAAATCAATCGCGCGAATACCCTCTTGGGTAACCAACTTCAATCCCATGTAATGGGGAAAGTTATAGTTTCGCAAGGCCTCAAGAATCTCCCTGTCAGGTTCTTCTTGATGCAACAGGGCCAACATCTCCAAGTCTTCGGCTACTGCCTGCTTAAAGGTTTGCAACAGTTCAACACTCACATTGTCGTCACTAGCCCGTACTTCCACCATCATTTGACCTTGCCTTTACTGTGTGCCACAAAGCCGATCGAAGGGTTTGTCAATTCAATATTCGACATATTCTTTACCTGGCGCGAGACCGTATCATTGGGACCGATCGCCACTGTCTCCAATGAACCGTTCCAGATCTTCTCAACCGGTCCGATATCCAATACACGCATCATGCATGCCATGACACAGTAAGGCTTTCTCCCTGCCTCGATCTCATCAACGCACATATTGCACTTCTTGACAAGTGAGTCGCTTGGATCGAATTGTGGGGCGCCAAAGGGACATGCGGCTTCGCAGCGCCGACAACCGATACATAGGGTGGAATCGATATCGACAATACCATCTTGTTTGCGTTTGAAGATGGCCCCGGTCGGACAAGTCGGCAAGCAGGCCGGTGATTCGCAATGGTTACAGGACATGTTGACCTTATAGGCAAAAACATCCGGATAGGTTCCACCTTCTATGTATTGAACCCTCCTGAATCTAGGCCCAGCAGCCAACCCGTTTTTATCCTTACATGCTATTTCACAGGCCCTGCAGCCTATACAGTCAACATTGTTATGTACAAATCCCAACTGTTTGTCGGGAATAACTGGTTTATATGTTACGCGCTTACGGCGTTTGACTGCTTCCTTTATCCTGGCCTTATCTTTTTTATCTGACATATCTCTATCCTCCAAGATTAAAGGTCACGCCTAAAAACATGGGCACGAGAAGTAGCCAGCTTGTCCCAGCCAGGTCGATGTTCAAGGTCCGTCTTTCGGATATCGCACAACACGGTATTGTAGGCAAATGCCCCAGCAGGGCTTGGCTCATCCAGGGTCAGCATATCCGGATTACCTGCCCGATCAACGCCGTTCTCATCAAGGTCGATCCACACCCCCTCATGCAGCACGGCCACACCAGGCATGCAGCGTTCCGTCACATAAGCGGGCACAACCACCTTGCCACGATCGTTCCACACCTCAACGGCATCACCTGTCTTCACGCCAAGTTTTTTTGCATCCGAGGCGTTGATTGTGACTTCCTGTTCATAGGTCTCGCGCAACCAACTGCAGTTATTGAATATGGAGTGGGTACGCCACCGTGGATGGGGAGAAATAAGATGAAACGGATATTTAGCGGTCTTTGGACTGTTCAATGACTCCCATGGTTCAACCCACTTCGGAATATAGGGTATTTCATATCCGTACATGGTCCGTTTCCAATCAGTAATCTGCGCCAATTGGGTGGCAAGGATTTCAATCTTGCCCGACGGTGTCTGGAACGCTGCACCATTCTCTATCTGATCCCTGAACGCCACATGCGGTTGGTCGAACATGAACTTGTAGACACCTCTTTGCTTGAACTCTTCCCAGCTCATATCAACATGTTGGTGATGCATGACCTTTTGTTCCCACCACTCTTTCAGGTATGCCTCATCCACATTGTCATTGACATGGAAATAGTCTCGATTCGCTTTTGGATTGAAAGCCTGCCCGAAGACATCACCGCCGATTCGATAAGCCAATTCGGTAAACACCTGGAAGTCGGTCTTTGACTCTCCCATAGGCTCAATGACTTTAGGCCGGTGGATATAGTAATGACCTTTATACCAAGGCAATGCTACATCGTGTCGCTCGAAATGGGTTGCGATGGGGAATAGAATGTCGGCGTAGAGACCGGATGGTGTAATGGTCGAATCCATGCAGACCACGAGTTCAAGCTTCTTTATCGCATCAATCTCTTTGTTGATGTTAGTGAGTTGATTGAACCAGTCAGATCCCTGCCAAAAGATGCCCTTGATATTCGGTATCTGACCATCGGTATTGTCATCTCTCGGCCAAAGGCCTATCTCCTCTCTTTTTACATTGGGGTAGTTGAGCACGCAGTGCGCCCAACGGTCCGATTTAATTGACTGAAACCAGATGTTTGAGTACTGGTCGTATGGGTAGGCTACCGCTTCAGCATGCCAAGCCTTGCCAACACCCTCGGCACAACCACCCAGGTTGCCGATGTTACCCGTCATCGCCTGCAGGGCAGCCGCCATGCGGTTGTACTGTTCACCATAGGCGTTCCTGCCCGGAGCCCATGATGCCTTCAAAGCGGCAGGTTTCGTCCGCGCGTACATATCCGCCAGCTTGACAATATCCTTGGCCGGGACACCGCAGATCTTGGCTGCCCACTCCGGTGTTTTTGGTTCGCCATCATACTTGCCGAGGATATAATCCTTGAAGTTCTCTTTGTCCTTGGCCCACTCAGGCATAGTCCCTGCATCCATGCCTTGACAGAAGTTATCGATAAATCCCTGATCATGGAGATTGTTGGTAAAAATATAGTGTGCCATGCCCGCCATCATCGCAGCGTCGGTATTCGGACGGATTGGTATCCACCATGCATCATAGGCGGCGGCGGAATCGGTGTACTGCGGATCAACCAGCACAAACTTGCAACCACGCTGCTTAGCGATGCGCATGTACATAAAGGTATTGCCGCCATGGAATGTATAGGCGGGATTCCAGCCCCACATAATCATCAGCTTGGAGTGTGCAAATGCATCGTCTTCGTTCCCATCCTCGATGGTTCCAAAGGTCATTCGCGAACTGAATGTCGTACCCTGATAGGAGGGTACAGACCAGGAACTGGTGCGACTTCCAAACATCCCCAGGAAGCGACCCAACAGCCCCTCTATCTGATCAGACTTATGCAATACGCCGTATGATGCCCCGGCATAACTCTGATCCACCAGGGCAGTAGGGCCATAGGTATCCTTGATATGAACCATCTTCTTGGCAACGAAACCCAGGGCCTCGTCCCAGGTTACGCGCTTGAATTTTCCCTCACCCCGCTCACCCACACGCATCATCGGATAGAGTAAGCGTTCCGCCGAATAGAGACGTTGACGATAGGATCGTCCCCGTAGGCAGGCCCTTAGTTGCGGCTCTTCATTATTGTCCTTGCCGAAGTAACCACCTCGCTGATATCTTCCATCATCCGTTGAAAGCCGCACGATAACGTCCTTCCATTTATGCGCAACCAGCATGTGACGCGAACCACAGTTATGTGCGCAACTGGTAACCACAGTTTCCAGTTGATCGTCAGTCGGATATGGCTCATAGGCAAAAGCCTTGGCCTCCTTGGCAGTCTTTAGATCCACCAAGCCTCCAGCAGCCAAGGTCGCACCGCCCGCCGCAGCTGACTTCAGGAACGAACGCCTGGTGAGATTCAAACGTTCTGATAGATTCTCTTTAAGGTTATCGATACTCATCCGTACCTCACTGTCGGCAATTAGCTATTTCGAAGCCTGCTGGGTTTTAATGCGGAACCTGGGTTCCGATTCAGTCGGTCTATCTTTCGCCCACTCTGGGGTATTGCTAGACATACCTTTCCAGGCATGTCTGGGATAGGGATAGCCTATGCGGTACCACTGCCGCCCTCCGTGACAGCCATAACAGACGTCCGGATCCTTTTTTGCGGCCACCTCGATGGCTTTGGCTTTCAAATAATTGACCTGATGCCTATTGGTGCGGATATTGGCGTGGCAGAGCAGGCAGTCGTTTTGGAACAACCCTCTCGATTCCGACCAAGGCATAGGCAGTCCCATCAACTCGTAGGGATTTGCACCATGGCACATCAGACAGACCTCGGGATTCACCGACTTGCGCAGCGTCTTGTCCCGGTTCGAATGTTCCGGAGGGATAGTCGCCTCTTCCCTTAGATCGTTCCCCTGATGGCAGGTATTGCATTTCAAGTCCATCAGTTCCTTGGCCATAGGTGTTACCAGATGACGGCGATGAAAAGTTTCTTGTTCGCCCTCGTAGGTCGATAAGGTCTGATACCAGGCCAATACCTCAGTTGCTTTAACCCCCGCAGGTGACTGCTGGAGGACTCTTCTATTCAATATCTCCTGATGGCAACCGAGACATTGCTCATCCTCGGCATTGTCAATTGCCGGTTTTGTGTGGATAGGATGCCAACTTGCTCGATCATAGTCTTCGACCGAGATATCACCAGCAACAGCATGACCGATCGTGAATAGCAGCGTTGGAATGAGGAGCCTGATACCCAAAATCATTTCATCTCCCTCATCTGAAGCAATCAGATGCTCAAATCAATACGGGAATTCGCTTTAGAGGGGAGCGCATCCCTGCGCACCGTTACATCCTTGAATGAAATCCATTTACATGCGGTCGATTAACGCCAACCGCTCATAGAGGACATGCCACCCATGCCGGACATGCCGCCCATGCCGCCCATGCCGGACATTCCTGACATGCCGCCCATGCCGGACATACCGCCCATGCCGGACATACCGCCCATGCCGGACATACCGCTCATGCCGCCCATGCCGGACATGCCGCTCATGCCGCTAGCCGGATAGAAGAAGATCTGTCCCTGTGGGGTAATCTTGAAATAGCCGGACATACCGCTCATGCCGCCCATGCCGGACATTCCCGACATGCCGCCCATGCCGGACATTCCCGACATGCCGCCCATGCCGGACATGCCGCCCATGCCGCCCATGCCGGACATACCGCCCATGCCGGACATACCGCCCATGCCGGACATACCGCTCATGCCGCCCATGCCGCCCATGCCGCCCATGCCGGACATGCCACCCATGCCGCTCATGCCGGACATACCAGCAGGTACCCAAACCCACTGACCGCCCATGCCGGACATGCCGCTCATGCCGCCCATGCCGCCCATGCCGGACATACCGCTCATGCCGCCCATACCGCCCATGCCGGACATACCGCCCATGCCGGACATACCGCCCATGCCGGACATACCGCCCATGCCGGACATACCGCCCATGCCGCCCATGCCGGACATGCCGCTCATACCGCCCATGCCGGACATGCCGCCCATACCGGACATACCGGACATACCGCTCATGCCACTAGCCGGATAGAAGAAGATCTGTCCCTGTGGGGTAATCTTGAAATAGCCGGACATACCGCTCATGCCGGACATACCGCCCATGCCGGACATGCCGCTCATGCCGCCCATACCGGACATGCCGCCCATACCGGACATGCCGCCCATACCGGACATGCCGGACATACCGCCCATGCCGCCCATGCCGCTCATGCCGCCCATACCGGACATGCCGGACATACCGCCCATGCCGCCCATGCCGCCCATGCCGCCCATGCCGGACATGCCG
>NATV01000152.1 GCA_003094535.1 gamma proteobacterium symbiont of Ctena orbiculata
TAATATTAATCCGCAAATTAACGCGAATCATCGCGATACCAAGGCGAATACGATTTGCCTCGGATGTGGCCTCGCTGTCGTTTGATCGGGCTCGTGCAATACTGTTTTCAAGGTTTCTTGAAACGACAGTTTTCCTCTCCCAGGCAGCGTTCCTGTCGAGGTACAAATGAAAACAATTTACGATTCCTTGCGGTGATTCGCGTCCATTTGCGGTTTTCTTATCTCATATCGCAACCGGGTACGCGCACTCCGCTGAAGGCTGTATCCAAACGGACACTAGGTTAGAATGGTCCGATGTCGATGAACTGGTCACAACTCCTCTCCCACAAACGCCTGGGTTCACGGGAATCCTCAACGGACAGTACCACAAGGACCGATTTTCAGCGCGATCTGGACAGGATTGTCTTCTCCTCGGCGTTCAGGCGCATGCAGGACAAGACACAGATCTTCCCGCTCTCGAAGATCGACTACGTGCGTACCCGCCTGACCCATAGCCTGGAGTCCTCCAGCGTGGGACGCTCCTTGGGAACCCTGGTTGGGGAACAGATCATCGCCCGTCATCGCCTCGAGGAGAATGAAGCCTCCGATTTTGGCGATATCTGCGCCGCGGCCTGCCTGGCCCACGATATCGGTAATCCGCCGTTCGGCCATTCCGGTGAGGATGCCATCCGCCACTGGGCCGAAAACGGCGCCTATGGCAAGCAGCGGGTAGCGGTATTGCAAGGCAGCCAGCGTGAGGATTTTCTCAACTTTGAAGGTAACTCCCAGGGCTTTCGCGTCTTGACCCGGCTGCAGAACAGGGATAACCCGGGCGGTCTGCAGCTGACCTGCGCCACCCTTGCCGCGTTTACCAAGTATCCTCGTGAATCCTGTATCGGGAATGGGCGTTTCCAGGGTGTAAGTGCGAAAAAACCGGGCTTTACAGCAGAGGATCAGGGACTTTTCACAGAGGTGGCTGATAGCGTTGGGTTGTTGCGTCGTGATCCTGTGTTGGCCATCTGGCACCGACATCCGCTGGCCTTCCTGGTGGAGGCGGCTGACGATATCTGTTACCGGGTCATCGATATCGAGGACGGTTATCGCCTCGGGCATCTGAGCTTTCAGGAGGCGATGGAGCTGTTTGTTGCGGTATTACCCGATTCGCCGGCACGACTCAAACGCCTTGGCGGCATAACCGGGGACAAGGAGAAGATCGAGTTTCTGCGGGCCAAGGTGATAAGCCAGGCGATCAGCGAGATCCTGAGCTGCTTTCTCGATCATGAGGAGGCGATTCTTGGCGGTCGCTTCGACCAGCCGCTGATGAGCCAGATTCCCCATCGTGCCGAGATGGACCGCCTGATCGAGGTCGCCAATGATAAGATCTATATCGCGCCGGAGGTGATCGAGATCGAGACCGCCGGCTTTCAGGTGATCAGTGAACTGCTGGAGCGTTTCATCCCCATTGTCGACGATGTGGCGGCGCATGGCAATCGCGCCAGACCGCGCAGTCAGATGATGATTAGACTGATCCCGGAACAGTTCATCGGTGCGCAGGCCATGCCCGCGGAAGATGACTACACAAGACTTCTGAGATTGACCGATTTTGTCTCTGGTATGACTGATTCATATGCGGTTTCGCTGTATAAGAAAGTGACAGGTATCTCATTGCCGGGTTAATCGTAGCGGATTCTCAAGTATGCGGATTATGCGTCTATTAAAGACTGTTTTACGGGGCCATATCACGGGTGGCCTGATTACTTTTCTACTCGTTATCTCCGCGGGCGAAGTGATTGTGGAGCTGATGCGATTAAATCAACTGGAGCATCAGCGGATCGAGGTCGTTAACAAGCTGGCAATGATGCGTGCGGGTCTGGAAAGTGAAATCAATTCCACGCTTCACCTTACCAGAGGATTGATTGCCTATGTGGCGATCAAACCGGACCTGGACAGCAGTACTTTCGATCTGTTGGCCAGCGAAATCATTACTGTGGGCCGCAATATCCGCAATATCGGTCTTGCCAAGGACAATATCATCACCCACCTCTTTCCCTTGGCCGGAAACGAGGCTGCCCTGGGTCTGGAGTATGAAAAAAAGCCTGACCAATGGCCCGCGATCAAGCGAGCCATCGAGCTGGGCGGCACCACTGTTGCCGGCCCGGTTTCACTGGTCCAGGGAGGAGAGGCCTTTATTGCCCGTACGCCGATCTATACACGCAGTGGACTGGGTGGGCATCTGGCAGATCACAAACCTGCCTACTGGGGGCTGGCCTCCATAGTCATCGATATCCCCACGCTGTTTTCTGCGGCTGGTGTCGCAACGGAAAAGGATGGTATTCAGTATGCCTTGCGAGGCAGGGATTCACTTGGTGAGCAGGGTGAAATGATTTTTGGTGACAGGGTATTGTTTCAACAGGATTCAGTGGTTCAATCGGTGCTTCTACCAAATGGCTCCTGGCAGATCGGCGCTATGCCTGCCGGTGGATGGCGGGTGAACAAAGTTTGGTATTGGGCGATACGGCTCAGCGGCTGGGTGGCCGCATTGCTGGTCGGGATCCTTATTGCCGCGCTGTTACGGGCGCGCTCGATCAATAAACTGCTGGCTTTACATGACCATCTTACCGGACTGCCGAACCGGCGGCTGCTCGAGGACAGGTTTGATACTATCCTCGCACGCAGTCAGCGTAGAGGAAGCAAGGTCGCTGTTTTCTATCTCGATCTGGACGGTTTTAAAAAGATCAATGACCAGTTTGGACATAAAGTGGGCGATGGGCTCTTGCTTGAAGTGGCCAAGCGCCTGCGAGCCAGTTCACGCTCGTCGGATACGGTTGCTCGCATCGGTGGTGACGAATTCATCGTCCTGGCCGATGAGATCAGAGACAGGAACGGATTGAAACAGATGTTCGATCACCTGTTATCGGGTCTCAGCGGTGCCATCTACGTGGAGGGTCATCGACTTGAACTGCAGGCGAGTATCGGTTCGGCGCTCTTCCCTGACGACGGCGCCGACATGGACCAGCTGATGAAGGCCGCCGATCGCAAAATGTACCATAACAAGCAGCATGGCAAGGTCTATCGCATGGACTTCAACTAGCGGGAACTCGTCGGCAACCCATACCCGCTGCTAATCTACCAAATGAATGCAATCCCGCGCGGGATCGAGGGAACGATGTGAATGCAGATCTAGGTGTGGGGTGCGGTAAGCCGCATCCTATACATTTGTAACATTTACGTTCATTCGCGTTCATTCGCGGATACATCTCTATCAATCGGCAGTGAGAAGTCGACCCGGGTGCCTTCACCCGGTCTGCTTCGAATGTTCAAACTGCCTCGATGTGCCTCTACGATAACCCGGCAGAGATAGAGTCCCAGGCCATACCCCCCGGTCTCGCGTTGGCGGGCCTTGTCGACCCGGTAGAAGGGCTCTGTGAGGTGGGTTAGATGCTCCTGTGGTATGCCCTCGCCATAATCCTTTACGCTGACGCGCCATCTCCGCTCCGCAATCCGGCTGCTGAGTTCCACGGGGGGGGCTGAATCAGGGGTGTGTCTCAACGCGTTTTCCAGCAGGTTTTTGATCAGCAGGCGAATTCGTACGCCATCCAAATCCATGGAAAGGCTGTCATTCGCATGCTTGCAGTTGATGGTGGCCGTGGAGAAGTGCTGCAGGATAACGGAATCGATGAGCTGTCCCGGTTCGAGCGGCTGCAGATCGAGTTTGGCGTGCCGGTTGCCGAGACGTTCCGTCTCCAGCAGCTCCGCCAGTTCCTGCTCCAGCAGCTGTAGATCCGTGATGATCCGGTCGCGCGGTTCGCTGGTCTGCATGAGCTCCGCATTCAGGCGTGCCCGGGTGAGGGGCGAACGCAGTTCATGGCTGATGGCCAACAGCAGTTGGCGCTTGGCCTCCATCATCGCCTCGATCTCATCGGCCATGCTATTGATGCTGTTGGCCAGTTCACCCAATTCATCCCGCCGTTTGATGGCGATGCGGTGGTCCAGCTCGCCGGATCCGAATCTGGCCACGCCCTGGCGTATGGTCTCTATCGGTTGAAACAGACGCTTCACCAGGTGGTAGGTGAGCGCGATCAGCAGCAGCAGGGTAATTATGGTTGCACCGATGATCAGTGCCAGGGGGCCGTTACCCAGGCGCTCCCGGGTCATCAACAGGATGGTGCTGTCGCCCGCTTCTAGGCGGAGAAGAAAGCGGTGTTCATCGTGACTGAATTGCACTAGGCGGCCATCCGCCAGCCGGTGGCTGTGAAAAGACAATCGTTCCGGATCGAGGATCTCACCGCTGTTTGACCAGAGGAGGTCGTTGGAATTGATCTGGATATCGATATTCAGGCGTTGCGCAAGTCTCTCCGCTGCCGCGGTGTTGGGTGGGGTGCCTATCTCCTCGCCTAGATGGTCGAGATACTCCAACAGATGGGGTGCGGCGAGGGATCGAAACTCGCCCTGGATGCCGTAGCGGAATCCTGTTCGTGCCGTGAGTGCAATCAACACACTGACACAGATGAAGAGGATGATCAGGCGTCCGCTGAGACTATGGCGCCTCTTCATGCAGCGGGGCCTACCAGACGGTAACCGGTGCCCCACACCGTCTTGATATAATCGAGGGGCTTGAGCTTTTGCCGCAGACGGCTGACCAGGATGTCGACCGAGCGGGTATAGAGGTCGGCCTCGATGCCTTTGACCGCGGTGAGGATCTCGTCCCGGCTGTAAGCCCGGCCGGGATGCTGCGCCAGCAGGGCCAACAGACGGTACTCAAGGGTGGTGAGATTGAGACTGCGCTCCATGATAAAGGCATCCTGTCGCACCAAATCGAGTTTCAAATCGCCAAGGATGATCTCCTCTTCCTGTTGCGGCTGCACCCGGCTGCGTTTGAGAATGTTCTGTATCCTTGCCACCAACTCCCTGGGTTCGAAGGGCTTTGCCAGATAGTCATCGGCACCGAGCTCCAGGCCGACCACCCGATCCATCACCTCTCCGCGAGCGGTGAGCATGAGAATCGGCAGACTGCTCTGCTTTCTGATGGTTCGGCAGACTTCGAAGCCATCCATCTCCGGCAGCATGATATCGAGAATCACCAGGTCCGGACTTGAGTGCTCGATATGTTTCAGGCCTTCTGACGGCAGGGTGACTGCCTCCAGCTCCAAATCGTATCGGGTGAAGTACTCTTTCAGCGGTGCTGCCAGGGCTTGGTCATCGTCAATCAGCAAGATGCGCGGCATCACTATTTCCAGAGGTCGGTTGATGGCTAGGGACGCCCTGATCACTGCGGGCTATCCCGGTTTATTAACATGACATTCAATATTGCCGTGTTGTTGGAATTGATCAGTAACGCCTCCCCAAATCGGGGAGGCAACGGTAGCTACTCCTGAGTCGCTTGCTCGCTATCACCGCAGGCAAATCTGCAATGGCGATGTTCGCGGTGATGCTTGATCATCGATTGTAGTTTATCCCGCTGGCTTTGATCGAGATTATCGCTGAACTCGGCAAAGGCATCGATGATGTCCGTGCTGAGACTGGCCAATTGCGCCTGCTTCTGCATCAGCAGCGTATGCGCGCGTTCACGGTCGAATTGAGGACTTTCTAGCAGGTCGATGGCCTGGTCCACGTAGGTCGATCTGTCCCTCTTCAGTTCGTTGACGCTGAGCACGATCTGCTCCTTTAGCTGGGTCAGTCGGTGTTTCTGCGAATCGTTGAGATCGAGTTGGTTGCCGAGGCGGTTGGTCATCCAGCTGATGCGCCCGTCAGGACCGGCACAGTAGCCTGTGTAGCGTGCGATTGCCACGCCGCTGATCAACAGCGCGACCAGTACGATAAGTGTAATTATCAGGGCCTTTCCCATGATGATCTCCTTGCTTGAACAATGGCAATGTCGGACTGGCTGTCCTTGATAGCGAGTTTGAACCGTCGGCGGATGAAGATCCTCTCAGGGGTGTATCCACTTGTAACAAGTTGTAACCGGTGGCGGCTTGATGGCAAAGAGCAAAACTGGACTCATTCCGGTTATTGTTAAATATTTTTAATAAAAACATAAAGATATCAGTTTTTTTTCATGTCATATATTAAAGAAAGGCTAGGATTGGGCGTTAGTTAACTAAAGGCAATTACAGTGTGGCCCCAAGCTGCCGACAATAGATCTGTTGAACTCAATTATTTTTGAATGGCTCAGCATGGGATTGAATTTCCCATGGAGCGTTATTTGAGGCAAATCTAGGCGTTCTTACTCATACCCGTTTGGTTTCTGCCTGACCGATGCAGGAAGCACCGACTCTGATTGAATACGTTCATCTGGAGGTGTCCTTGTTATCATCAGTAGCAACTCTACTCCGCTACAGTTTGGTCTTATTGCTGCTCACCTGGTTTGGAGAGGCTCTATCCGCTGCGCAAAACGACGGGAACTACCGTCTCTTCATCCTCGACTCTCAACAGGGAAGCCCCTATAGCGATGTTAGGCTCTCGATGTTGGACTATCTGGGGCAATACGGCTACGTCGAGGGCAAGAATCTTCAACTGGCTTTCCATACAGCGGGTAACGACATCGACAAAGGCGAGGCAATCCTGAAATCGGAAGCCGCCAAGGGCTACGATCTGTATTACATGGGAGGCACAGCAGCTACGGTCGCCGCCAAGCGGGTACTCTACGGAGCCGCACCACCAGTGGTTTTCGCTTCACCTACCGATCCGGTGGGTATAGGCGTGATCGATGGATTCAATATTCCACCGAAAAGTAACTTTACCGGCATCAGTTACCCGGTGCCGGTAGATTCGAGATTTCGCTTTATCCGGGAACTGATGCCGCAAGCCAGGCGCATCGGAATGATCTATGCTGATATGCCCCAATCGCATAGTTACAATGAGTGGATTAGGAAGATGCTGGATCATGATCCCTATTTCAAGGATCTTGAGGTTGTATTCCGCAAAGTTCCACTGGTTAAGGGTGAAGAGGGTGACCGACGCATGGCCGAGATGGCGATACCCTTGATTCAAGAGCTCGATAGCGAAGTTGACCTGTTTATCAAACCAAACGATCAACTGGGAGCACGTCGCCATTTTGCGAAGATGGTCTACGCCCACGCGAGCAAACCACTGATCGGCATCGTCAAGAAGGATGTCATGGAGGACTGGGGGGCAACTGCGGTAATCTACCCCTCCCATCGCATGATCGGAAAGCAAGCAGCGGCAATGATTCGTGATCTTTTTGAGGGTAAGCCGATCAGGGAGATTCCTCCTCAATGGCCGGCGCACTTCGGCTATGCGGTGGATATAACCAAGGCAATACAATTCGGTATCACGATACCGGTAGGTTTGTTGCAATTGGCTGGAGAAAACATACGGATATGAATCTCCTGCCGTACATGTTGCAGAGGCCGTAGTCAATGAGACTGAACCGTAAGATATTGATGGTCACGATCGGTACGCTTGCGTTCTCATTGTTCATCAGCTCCGCCGTGAACGTAATGAATTTTCGCTCGAATTACACCGATGCTTTGTTGACCGGCAGTTTTGGTATTGGTCATAGCATTGAAAGTATATTCAATGAGTTGTTGGGCTTGGGTTTGCCACTCGAGTCGCTTTCCGGGATGGATAGAAAATTCAAGGAGGTGGTCGATAAGAATCCGCATATTAAATATGCCGGCGTAACGGATATGAAGGGCAGGGTGCTATTTCACAGTGATCGCGCACAAATCGGAAAAGGATATAGCGATACGGTGACGCTCAACACGTTGTCCTCCAGCAAGCCAATGTGGCAGACCTACCATCGAGATGATGGCATGAGCTTTTATGATGTGGCAATCCCTGTTATTCACGGCGGTCAAGCGCTAGGCGTCATCCGGCTCGGTTTCTCCACTGAAAATATCGACGAAAAAGTAGTGCAGGCAATCAGGCAGATCCTGGTAAATTTCCTGCTTACCTTTGCTGCGATCGCGTTGATACTCAATTTCTTCCTGCGCAAAAAGCTTGTCGAGCCGGTAAAACAGCTCTCCGAATATGCGACATCCATTGCCGAGGGCCGATTTGAAGCGCCGGTAAAGATTGGCAGCCGAGATGAGATTGGAACTCTTTCCCGCGCGTTGCGGGAAATGGGAAGCACGATCAAGCAACAGATCGATGCCATGAGACGCTCAGGTCTCGAGCAGGAAGAGAAAATAGAAGCGCGCACCCGGCAGCTCGGGGATGCGAATAGAACGTTGCAAGCCAGTAACCACGACCTAAAGCTGGCGCTGGAGCGTGAGAAAAAGCTTTCCGAGGCGCTGCGATTCAGCGAGGAGCGCTTCCGGATGCTGTTCGAGGCGAATAAGGCGGTCATGTTGACCATCGACCCTGAAACAGGCCTGATACTCACTGCGAACAGGGCGGCGGTCGAGTATTACGGCTACACCATGAATCAGCTCCTGCGGATGCACATCAGCGACATCAATACGCTCAGTAGCGAGGAAGTGGCCAACGAAATGGAGAAGGCGAAAAATGAAGAGCGCAACCACTTCATTTTTCGCCACGCCCTGGCGTCGGGAGAGGTCAGGGATGTTGAAGTGCATTCCGGCCCATTTATCTGGAATGGCAAGCAGGTCCTCTACTCGATCGTTCACGATATTACAGATAGGAAAAAGGCGGAAGCGGAGCTTGAACATATCGCACATTACGATTCTTTGACCGGCTTGCCCAATCGTCGCTTGAAAACCGACAGGTTGCGGCAGGCGATTGCATACAGTAAGCGAAACGGTACCAGTGTGGGTGTCTGTTATCTGGATCTCGATGGTTTCAAGCCGATTAACGACCGCTTCGGCCATGACTATGGTGATAAAATACTGGTTGAAGTTGCGAGACGATTGCAAACTGTTTTACGCGAGGAGGATACGGTTTCGCGTATAGGTGGTGATGAGTTTGTCCTGATATTGACGAACCTGACAAATTTGGACGAGTGTATCCTCATTTTGGATAGAGTATTGGATGTTATAGCGGAACCCATACAGCTGGACGATACTGCTCTGGTGGTCAGTGCGAGTATTGGTATTACCCACTATCCCGAGGATGATGTGGATGCCGATATCCTGCTGCGGCATGCCGATCAGGCCATGTATTGGGCAAAAGAAGCGGGGAAGAATTGCTACCATCTGTTCGATCCCCAGCATGACAAACAGATCAAGGCAAACCGTGAAAACTTTGAATTGTTGAAAAATGCCTTGATAAGTCAAGAGCTTACGCTCTACTTTCAACCTAAGGTTGATATGTATAGCTGTGACGTAATAGGTGTCGAGGCGTTGATCCGCTGGATGCATCCGGTATCTGGGCTCACCTTGCCGGGCGAATTTTTATCCATCGCCACGAATACCGATTTAGAGATTGAACTGGGTCAATGGGTCATTGATCATGCCTTGCAGCAGGTTAGCCAATGGCAGCACCTGGGCCTTCAAATACCGGTCAGTGTGAATATTAGTGCCCACCATCTGCAACACTCCGGTTTCATCAGCCATCTACGGAAGGTGTTTTCAAGCAACACAGACGTGACACCGGATATGCTCGAGTTGGAAATACTCGAAACCGCATCAATAGAGGATACCAATGTCATCTACCACACCCTGACGGATTGTCGGGAGATGGGCATCAAGATCTCTTTGGACGATTTCGGTACAGGCTACTCATCCCTGGCCTATTTTCATCGGCTACCGGTCGATATACTCAAGATTGACCAGAATTTCGTACAGGACATGCTGGATGATCCACAGGATCTGACCATTGTCGACAGTGTCGTACGCCTGGCGCATGCGTTCAAACACCCGGTTATCGCGGAAGGCGTCGAGTCCATCGAGCACGCCTCTGCACTTCTGCAGCTGGGTTGTCGGTTAGGCCAGGGTTTCGGAATAGCCAAACCAATGCCTGCCGATGAGATCCCGCAATGGTTGAGGCAATGGCAAGCAAACAAGTTGTGGCGGGGTCTGAAAGACAGGGTAACGCAAAGCCATCATATCGACGTTGAAGTGGCAGTTACGAGTCATCAGAAGTGGGTGAAGAATTTAATCGAATATATCACCCAGGGCAAAGACTTTAACCATGTTTACCTGGACAGTAAGCACTGTAATTTCAATTATTGGTTCCACGGTATCGGTTTCATCCAGTATGGCAATTTACCGCAGTATAGTGAGATCAACAGGCTGCACGAACAGATCCATGCATTGGGTTACAAGCTGATCAGTATAAATAACATGGGGAGCAGAACAAAGGCTCAACAAGGCACTACAGAGCTCGAGGCCTTGAGCGGCCGGTTCGTGGAACTCATGGAAGGGCTGAATACAACGGAGCCAAAAATAGCAGACCAGGTGATCAGTTTCCCTAAAAATAGTGCAAAATAGCACCTATGACTGAAGCACCAAAGGATTTGCCCGTTGTGGACAGTGAACGACGTTTCAGCGGTATTGCACGCCTCTATGGTCGTCAAGCACTAGCGCAGTTCGCGCGCTCTCATGTTGCCGTGATCGGTGTTGGCGGTGTGGGTTCTTGGGCCGTGGAGGCCCTTGCCCGCAGCGGCATAGGGATGCTAACCCTCTACGACTTGGATCATGTTGCCGAATCAAATGTTAATCGGCAACTGCATGCCCTCGAGGGAAGTTTCGGCAAGGCCAAGGTACTGGCGATGAAGCAAAGGGTGTTGGCGATAAATCCCTCTTGCCAGGTCTATGCCATCGAGCAGTTCATAGAGTCGGAGTCGCTGCGCATGATCGCCGAAGGTGGATTCGATTTTGTGATCGACTGCATCGACAACTATCGCATCAAGGCAGCCTTGATCGCATTCTGCCGCAGACGCAAAATACCTGTTATCACGGTGGGCGCGGCAGGAGGGCAATGTGATCCGACGAAAATCCTGCTGGCTGACCTCAGCCGCAGTGAGCAGGACCCGCTTCTCTCCAAGTGTCGTAAACTTCTCCGCAGGGAGTATGGATTCCCATCCAATACCAAGCGTCGATTCGATGTTCCCTGTGTCTTCTCGACGGAGCAGCAGCGCTATCCCGATATCGATGGGGCGATATGCCAACAGCGGCCCAGTGAAATCGAGAGTTCGTTAAATTGCGGCGGTTACGGATCAGTAATGACTGTTACTGCCAGCTTTGGTCTGGTCGCGGTCTCTCATGTGCTGAATCGTCTAGCCGCAGCTTAGGCGGGCTTGGTGTTGCCGCTTCGCTGGTTGTTCTCCAATCACGATTGGATCAACCATTGATTGCCAATGCGACGGTATAGCTTTTACCCTGTTTCAACTTTTCATAGTTGCCGAAAATTTCGCGCAGATTTCGTTTCATGTATTGCCTTAAGCCGTTGATGGTCACGACATAGAGCCTGCCACCGGGATTGAGGCGCTGCTTGGCGTCATGCAGAATCAGAGAGAGCATCTCCTTGCCAACCTTGGCAGGGATATTGGATGCGATTACATCGAAGCGCAGAGTTGGGTCTATGTGATCGAAACCGTTGCTCAATATGGCTTTGGCATTCCGCACCTGGTTGCGTTCTGCATTGGCGTTGCTGTAGTCGACGGCCATGAAATCCTTATCGACCATCAGGGTGTTACCCTGCGGAGAGCGTCTAGCCATGAACAGGCCTATGGGGCCGTAGCCGCATCCAAGGTCGAGGCAGTTGTCAGTGGGGCTGATCAGCAACCGTTCCACCAGAAGCCTGGTTCCCTCATCGATTTCACGCGGCGAAAAGATGCCCCAGGTGGTATGAAACTGCAGATGTTCGCCAGCCAGCCGGTCGCTGAAGACGATGTCTTGACGGAGCTTGTTAAGTTTCTCTTTGGTCAGCATGGAGGCGGAGTGTTACCCGGTGCTGGGATTAAGTCAATCCCGGAAGGTGAAAATCAGGCATCCAGGATGTTGCGAATCTGCTCCAGCATCGGCTCCGGGGTTAGATAATCTACAGCCACCGGCCACATACCCTGTCCAAGCTGAAGTACCAAACTGGGGAAGCTGCGAACCCCCAGACGAAGCGTTTCAGCGATTTCCGTTTCAAGCTTCTGCTGCGTTGCCTGGTGATTGAGTAACTCGTTAAAGCGCTGCTCATCCAGACCAATCTCTCTTGCGAGCTCGCCAAGCGTCGAGTCGTCGGAGGGATTTCTCGCCTCCAGATAGTAGGCTTGTTGAATCGCCAGAATCATCTTTTCTTCAGCGCCGGGATCCAGGATTCTGGCGGCGATGACTGCACGACAGGCGGGGTAGGTCGATCTTCTCGGCGTATTGCGCGACCAGAAATCGAAGTTAAAGCCAGTGTTGGGTATTCTCCTCTCTATCTCACGCCAAGTGGCCTGTAGTCTGATGCGCATCTCTTCAGGCATCGGAGAAGAACTGTCAGCAGCCAGACCACCCAGCAGACGGCTGTATGAGAGCGCGCCAGGCAAAGCTGTCAGGAGCGCCTCAAGTGTCGGCCGAAATCCCCAGCACCAACTGCACATGGGATCATGGATGTAATAGAGATGAGACATGCGATGTACGTATTTTGTACCCTAAACAGATGTGATATAAGAGTATATCCGAATCGCGATCTATCATCGCGGATAGATAATCATGGCTTTTGGATGGTCTTTAGAGGTCAAGCTGCAATGCTACGCATTGCAAGGTAGAGGTGTAATTGAAGTCCGCTCTGCTTGGAAAAATCGCTTTCTGGTTGATAGTCATCGGTGCACTGGCGTTGCTCACGCCCCAACCCGCATGGCCCGAGTGGTTGGCGCGTATGGTTTTATCGGCCGGCATCGCCCTTGGCGTGACCACACTCGGTCTCTCCCTATGGCAGAAACGTGGCGGCAAACGGTGACCTCGCTACCTGCCCCAGCGATGATCAGCAGGCGCTCATGCGTTCCCGGCTATTTGACGCTCGACGTTGTTTAGCAAACCGATGATCTCTCTCGATAGAGGTTCGATCTCATTGTAGAGCTGCTCGGCTCTGTCGCTATTGCCACTCTCTCGCTGTTTGACAATCTCTTTTATCAATGCATGCAGTTGTTGATGCGGCTGTTCAATCGAGTGGATCTCCGCGATATCACCATAACGCTTGAGCGCTTCAGCGTAGTACCATTTACCCAGTGCGCAATCATGGTGGGAGACCGCTTCCTCCCGCGTGAGAGATTGTTTGCCATCCAGGAAAGAACGCACCCTGGCCTTCCAGGCAAGATGAGCGGATTTGGCTGAGCTGAAATCGAAACCGCTGTCACCGGAAAATTTAAATTGCTGGACAACGCTTTGCAGCTCAGAGGCCAGGGTGCCTAATTCGTCGGCGGTATTCGAGGTATCTTTTGCCCTCTGCGAGGTTTGCCTGCTGTTTTCGACGATACTGGCGATATTTCGGTTGATCTCGTCAACAACAGAGCACTGTTGCTCCGCTGCGGTGGCAATCTGAGTGTTCATGTTATTGATGGTGTCAATCGCATTGCTGATTTCGCTGAGTGAATTCAATGTGCCGGTCGCCTTTAATACTCCACTGTCCACCTTCTCTCTACCGGCGGCCATAACAGCTACTGCTTGCTGGGTACCGCTCTGTAGCGCTTGTATCATCGATTCTATTTCCCCGGTCGATTGATGCGTGCGGTTGGCCAGGCTTCGAACTTCATCGGCAACAACAGCAAAACCACGCCCCTGTTCACCTGCCCTGGCTGCTTCGATGGCGGCATTGAGGGCGAGGAGATTGGTCTGTTCAGCGATACTTTTGATAACGTCAAGCACCGATCCTATGCGTACACTTTCCTGTTCCACACCAAGAATCGACTTTTCCGCATGTTCCACTTCATTGGCCAGTTCCTGAATCGCATCGGTAGTCTGTTTGACAATTTTACAGCCCGTCTGCGCCTCGTCAGATGCCGACTTGGTTGCCTGTTCGGCGACTGATGC
Source organism: gamma proteobacterium symbiont of Ctena orbiculata (assembly GCA_003094535.1). GTDB lineage: Bacteria > Pseudomonadota > Gammaproteobacteria > Chromatiales > Chromatiaceae > Thiodiazotropha. The sequence continues at coordinate 13,848 of NATV01000152.1, forward strand.
ATTTTTTGCTACGTCCGCGATGCAGGCCGCCATCTGGCTCATTGCTGTGGCAACCTGGTCGGTTTCGCTCTCCTGGCTCAGAATACGGCGACTGATCTGCCCCGTGTTTTCCGATGTTTGCGCAACTCCGTGAATAACAGATTCGGTTGAATGTGCCGTTTGCTGTATCAGTTTACGGATCTTGGCGACAAACTGGTTAAAGCTTTCGGCCAGGAGTCCAAGTTCATCCTCTCCCTTCTTGTCCAGCTGTCTCATCAGGTCGCCGTCACCATTGGCTATGTCTTGCATGGTTTTAACTGCATCCTGAATTGGATTGAAGATGAGGCGTGTGATCAACCAGCTGATCAGCAGTCCGGTGATAAGGCCAAAAGCCAACAGGCTGACCACGAGGTTCGTGGTGGCGCTTGCATCATCGATTAATCCCTGACTGGTATCATTGATCGTCGACTCATGCCGCTTCACGAGCTGATCGACTCTATCATCGATTTTCTCCAGCAGGGCGGTGATCTGGCTGCGCACGAGCCATGCATCGCTGCGCCACTCCTCACTACCGTGTATCGCTTGGAGTTTTTTGTAGTGTTGATCAAACAGCGCCAGGTTTTCCATGAACTGCTCGATAGAGTCTAACTGATCAAGCGTCAGCAGGTCGCTCTCCGTATCGATTTCGGCAAGTATGGTTTTCGCCCTATCCAGGTAGAGGTTCAGATCACTTAAATTGGAGTTGTTGCGAAACGCCAGATAGCCGCGGATACCATTCATAATGTTGCTCCAGGCATATCGGAGCTCGGTAAGATGGCTCAAGATCTGTTTTCGTTCCTCGTCGGCTTCCTCTTCCATTTCGGAGAGGATCATCTGCGACGTCAGTTGCAGCTGTTTGCGACTGATCGGGTTGATGTGTTCATTGGCGTAGGCGATCCCCGGAAAATTACCCTCATTCGTCGCCGTCTTCTTGAGCAGGGCATCAACGGTCTGTTCAAATTGTTTCAAATCGAGACCCAACTGTTTTAGCAGTTGTGACGAACTGGCATCTTCGACCTCGATGCTTTTTGTTATCAGTGACTCGAGTATGTACTTTGTATGGTTTTTTTGCCTGGAGTAATTCTCCAAATGTGCCTCTTCCCTGGTCAGCAAGAAGAAACCCAGAGACCCGGTTGACTGCTTCAAGCTGTTGGCGAGGTCTTTCGTCAACATCAATTGCGGCTGATTCTGGTGAACCACCTCGTTCACGCTTTGCTCAACATGATTTAGACTGATGAGCGTGAATATGGATGAGATGGTAAGCACACAGAGGATGAGTCCGAATCCGAACCACTGTTTTGTGCGAATCGATACGTTATGCATCATTGACATGATCGCTTCCCTGATATGGATGTTCCATATCCGTTTCCCTTGCGTTGTTTTTTTTATCCGCAAGTGCCGTGAATCTATGTCCACAAGCCACCTGTGAACGAGTCGTTGTATTTATTTGGGGTTTTTATGGTGTTTTGAAAACCCCTTCTTCTCCTTGTTTGCAGGACTTATCGTCGTGGATGTGTAAAACTTTAATACAGTGTGAGCCTGGTGGAACTTTCTTGAGGATTGGTTGAGATATAAAAAAATCGATTCAGATCATTAGCCTACAAAACATTTTTAAATGAAGACTGATGACATCAAGAGGAACGGCGTTCGGCAAATCACCAGCGCTGCAGATTGATCGATCACACCTATGCAGGCAAAGAAAAACAGGATGATACGCTTGTCCCGACCGGATTATCTCGCATGCATAAAGGTACTGACCATAGTCGCCTTGACGTTTTCCGGCTCATCGAGCGCCGGTTGGCTCGAGGCGGTTACCCCTGTTCATCAGGCCCCCAGCCTTACACTCGAGGATTTGACAGGCGAGAAATACGACCTGGTGGAACTCAAGGGTAAGACTGTCCTGGTTAACTTCTGGGCCACCTGGTGTCCGCCCTGCATAGAAGAGATGCCTTCTTTGATCGGCTTGAACAGGGAGATGGAGCAGAGTGATTTTGTCATCCTTGCGGTCAATGTCGAGGAGAGAAAACGACGTGTCGACAACTTCGCAACTCGATTAAAACTGACTTTTCCCGTTCTGCTTGACCCAAGGCGCGAGGCGGGAAATGCCTGGGAGGTAAAGGTCTTTCCCAGCAGTTTTCTTGTCGATCCCGAGGGGCGTCTCCGCTACAGAGCGATTGGTCCAGTTGACTGGAACAGCGACGAAATCATATCGATTCTTCGCCGGCTTGCGGCGGAGTAGGGACTCAACAAGTTAACAGTCTGTGTGAGGAGGCATGCATTCTGTTTCGCAGGCTGATCATGAACTGGGTCACACCTTACGCACTTCTTAGTACTTTATTTCCCATGTGACTTTTTTCTTAAGTCTCTTTTAAGTTTATTTTGCTAGCTTTTGGGACAGCCTGCCCAAATTAGATCGATATGTCATCATCTGATTCTGGCTTAAAAAATAAAAAACCACTGTAAATACAATAAGTAATAACATAAATATCTAATTATATGTAGGTTTTGGGCGGGGGATCGTCACACCCTATTCAACCTGGGTGTCGTCCTATAAACCATAAACCAATGGGCTGCGTGGAGGTGTCTGGACATGAAGCGATATCTGTTACGTCAAACAAAGTCTCATCGCACAACAATAGTTACGATTATCTTCACTTTCATGCTGGCCTTTACCATGGGCGGTGCCTGGGCGAGTAGTGATGATGAGGAGGAGTATCACCACGAAAAAGAAGAAAGTAGTGATAGCGGAAAGAAAGAGGAGAGCGAAGACCACGAAGATGATCATAGTTCAAAAGATGAGGATTCTGCAGAAGGAGATTCCGTAGGCGGCGGTGGCAGCGGTCTGGCGCTGACGCCGAAGAATACCTTCAACATCATGATGAACTATGAACTCGGCATGCACTGCACCGGATTCGAGTTCGCCTACTGCTGTGTATTGCCTCCCTACAATTCGATTCTCGCCCAGGTGGTGAAGACCCAACAGAGTGGCAAGGGCGAGAATGCCTTTGCGCGCCTCCTGGAGGGCGATCCCAATGTGGGCCTGGATGCCTTGGGCCGTCAGACCGTATTGCGGGATCATGATCTTGATGAGAACGGAAACTTCCAGAGATATGTCATCGAGTATTGGCATGAGGCGCAGCCTCGAGAAGAGGCGCCAAATGTTGTGACCCAGACCTCGAGACTGATCAGCGCCGTTGAAGGCAACTCCCTGTTGATGTGGAACACCATCGCCGATTCCGCCGTTGTCGATGCTAACGGCGCCCTGGTGCTTTCCGGAGAGGGGGGCAATCCCAGGCTCTACGACGATCCCGATGGCGCCAATGTCAAGGGTGTGATGCTGGGTGACGGCGATTTCGACGATCCCACCGACGACTACTGGAACGCGGTCTGGAACCACCTCTACATCTATGCCGATCTGGAAGGCGCAAATCCGGAGGATACATCGCTGGAAGGCAAGAAAATCCGACTCGGCGTGACCGGCCATATCGAGTATCCGGATGATTGCGGTGCTGGCCTCCACCCGATGGGGCCGGTCTCCCACCCGGACGGACTGCCGACCAACCCGGCAGTGCCAAACGATTGCGGTGGCGCGTCCAACGGCAATGTGCTGACCTTCTCCGGCGAGCATGGCACCGTGGTCTACACTCAGATGAAGGTGCTGGAGAACCTGCCGATCACCCTGACCTCACCGCGGATCTGGGAGGCCCTGGGCCTGCCGCTGACGCCTTTCGAGGACTCCATCGATTTCTTTGCCAATCCGGGGGCGATGTATGAGGAAAGCGTACGCCCCTTCGTGGCGATGAAGGCAAGGCTGCGTCACTATGATGAAAACGCCTACGGCGGCATGGGTGAACCGGTAACCCAGAACGGCGTGCCGGTGGAGGGTTTTGGCACCGCGCCGATCGATATTCCCAACTGCGAGCGCTGCCACTCCGAGGTGGATACCACCAACTCGCCCCATCGGACGGGTGACGAGGTCTGGTCCAAGGTCAAGCAGGAGTATGATTTCTGGATGGGCTACTATGGCATCATCGAGGGTGAAGAGTCCGACTGGTACCCGCGACTCAAGAGTGCGGCCATCAGTATCCTCGGGCTGCATGATCAAAATCACGGCACCGGTTTTCTGGACAACTATCCGGCCTGCACCACACCCGCGGAGTGTGATGCCTATGCCGCTGATTTGTCGGCGCAAAACGGTCGTCCCATCTTTGCCCAGAGCACCCGCATCGGGGAGGCGACCGTGCTCTGCCAACGTTGTCATGCGGACAATGTGATTGCCCAGGTCAAATCGGCCACCTTCATGGATGACGAAGGCGTGGACAGGGTGATTCTACCCATGTCCGAGGCAATTCATCAGACCCATCGCGGTTACGGAGAGGGCGGTCCTATCGCATTCACCGACAGCTTCGGCCGATTCGGCGGCTGCCAGGGTTGTCATCCCGCCCACCGTTCGAATGGCGATATGGCGGGCTATCCGATCACCGAAGAGGGAGACAACTTCTATGCCGACACGGATAACCGGTTAGGCGCCGGGGGCTGTTTCGTCGGGCGTGATGTGCACTCCAATCCCTTCAAGGATATCGACGGTGCCGGCACCCCTGAGCACCTGACCGCGATTGGTGAATGGCTGCGCGTCAACGTCTCGCAGAACCAGGCCGGATACGCGGATAGCGATCGCGACAACCGGGGCATCTGGTGCACCAACTGCCACAACCAGTTGAGCCAGGAGATCTGGAAGCGCGAGAACATGGTGAGCCTGATAAAGGGTGAGCCGGGTCAGGATGCCACGGGTCAGGATGCTGTCAACATCCGCGCTTTGGGGTCACTGGGTGAGATCGCCAGTGCCTTGGATGTCAGCCTGGAACAGGCCGAGAGCTGGCTCGATCCGAGAGATCCCACTGTCTTCCCGACCGCCGACGGGGTAACCCGCGATACGGAAGAGACCATGGGGATCTGGCGTCGCGACCCGGGACTTTGTGCCTACCTGGGCGGCAGTACCGATCCGGCGTTGGATGCCAAGCTCGCCACCATCGAGGTGGCCGGCGATGTCGGCGCCTGCAGTACCGGGAGTGCGGCACCTGGTCCCGACTGTGACGGTGACGGCAATGCCGACTTCCAGCTCTGCGGCAGCTTCGATGGGGATGGCGACTTCAGTGTCAATATTCTCACCCTCTGCACCACGGACGATTGCGTGGCTGAGGCACAGGCGGATCTGAATGGATCGATGGCGGCGCCTGTCCCCTTCTCGGCGGCCACCGACGGTCGTGACCACTGGCTCGCCGCCGGTGAGCCCCACTGCGCCGACTGCCATAAAGCGCCCTACGTGGAGCCGAGCGGGCATCAGCCCGGGAATGACCATTCACCCTTCAACTATCCGCGCAAGGCGGGCCTGATGCGCTACTCACGCGGCCACCGGGACATCACCTGCCAGGGTTGTCATGAGTCGATCCACGGTCTCTATCCGGTGGCGCCCCATCTCGAGCAGGGACCGGGTGTCGACGGTGTGGATTCCACCACCTATGCCCAGGCGGCCTATCTCAACAGCGATGACAGCCATGGTCCGCTGAAGTGTGGTTCCTGCCATATGTACGAGACCCTGGTCGATAATCCGGATGCCCAGATTCCGGCACGGGTCTGCGAACCGGGTGAGGATGGCGGCAACTGCGACGGCGGTGGCGGCCTGGCGTTTGACGGGGTTCCGATCACGTCGGATTTTGACGCCGCAGTCAGCTGGGCCCATACCTTTACCGACAACCACGATCCAACCGAGGACTTCTGTCTCAGCTGTCACGATAATGAGAATGATGATGTCAGCGTCCAGGAAGAAGAGTGGCTGGAGCACGCCATGAAGGGGCGGGTCTCGCGCAAGACCATGGACCAGGTGGAGGTTGCACTGACCGGCGCGGTCTTCGGTTCCGACGATCCACTCAATACCGTCTGTCAGGGTTGCCACGGAGATGAGCGGCATGAGGTGGTCTGTGATGGCGAGGATGGCCGGGAGTGGAAACTCCATCTTTCGGAAGGCCGGGTGTCGGAGAGCGTATGGGAGCATGTATCCACGGATCTTATCGGCTCAACCTGTGCGTGGTAACAGGCAACGCCCGGTCTGTCGTGCGGGACGCTAGATCGGCGGCACTGGGGAGGGGAAACAGGCTGTTTCCCCTCCCTCCAGGTTCTCCACCATAAATCAATGTTTAGGGTAGCTGTTTCACGCAATTACCATCAACGATAAACCGCGGGCCTGCTTCGGCGCTGATGCAGTTAGATAACAGATTGAGCAGGCAATCCGGAGGCAAAATGAGAACTCTTCTGACACTGATCGCCGGCTCGCTGTTGGCCGCATCCGCCTGGGGGGATCCTACCGCGGAGAGCGCAGTCACCGATCGGAACACCCTGGCGAGGGTCGGCGATCGGATTATCACCTTTCCCCAGTTGAACACCCAGCTGAACAGTACCGCCGTCGTTGGTGTCTCGATCCCCGCATTGGGCACCCCCGATCGACGCAGGGTGATGCTGACCCTGCTGGACAGGGCGATCAGCCTCAATCTGCTCTATCTGGATGCGGTCGACAAGGCGGTGCCTGAGGATCCCGGCTATCGTCAAGAACTCAAGGCGTACACCGATGGCATGCTGGCCGGGCTCTATCGCAGATCCTATCTGAAAAAGGATATCGCCATCAGCGAAGATGAGATCACCGACTATATGAAGCGTCACTTCGCAAAGGGAACGGTATTGGACGACAAGATGCGTCCTTTGATCGAGGCGAAGGTAAAGAAGGCGAAATACGTAAAGCATAAAAAGGGCATGCGCGCCCATCTGCGTGACGGCATGGATGTGAAGATAGCGATCCGGCACCTCGAGATCGAGGATGACGCGCTGCGCAGCGATCAACAGGTGATCGCGGAATACGCGGGCATCAAAATGACTTGGGGTGAGACTAAAAAGTACCTCACGACCCTAAACAACTCGATCGATCTCGATAGACGATTGCAGACCCTTGACCAACTCATAGACAACCGCCTGTTGGCAAGGCGGGGACGCGAGGCAGGTCTGGATCGGGATCCCGGTTATCAATCGGCGCTGGCGGAATTCAGCGTGACGCGACTGGTGAATCTGCACCGCAGTCAACTGATAGCGGGCATGGAACCGACAGCACAGGAGATAGATGACTATTTTGCACAACATCAACAGCGCATCACCTTCAATGAACACCGCAAACTGCAGATGGTGGTATTTCAGGATGAGCAGACAGCGCTGGACATAGTGGAGAAGATGGAGAAGGGTGAGCTCACCATTTACCAGGCCGCGCGCGACCACTCCATCGATCCGAGGGCGAAACAGACCCTGGGCGACTTCGGCTGGGTCGAGGAGGGAACCGGTTTTCCCGCCCTGGATGAGTTGGTCTTCGCCCTTGAGATCGGTGAGCTGGGAGGCCCGGTTGAGACCCCTGCCGGTTGGCATATTGTAGTAGTGAGCGAACAAAAGGCGTCAAAATATACCGCTATCGAAGATCCGGATACCCGGCATAAGACCCGCAAGCTGTTGCTGAAAGAGCGCCTCAACGACTACCTGGCGGAGCTGCGTACGCAGGATTACCCGGTGGTTGTCTATGAAGAGAACCTGAACCGGTTGCTGCAGGAGGAGGCGCAGTGGATCGCCGCCAAGAGCAGGGAGATGAAACAGCACCCGGAGCGCGCCCGCATCATCCTCGAGGAGATGAAGGCGTTGGTGGAGTAGTGGCGGTAAATGGCACTATTCATTACTCCGCTCCAAGGTACATGTCACCCCCGGCGAATGGCCAATCAGAGTTTTATACTTAATTTTATTGGGCTTGCGTAAAGAATTTGGTAGACCTTGCTTTCAGGCCCGAAAGGGCTTTTATCGATGGTAGGGTCATTTATAGTTACGTATAGATACCCATCGCAATACCAGCTTCTAGATTCGCTTGGACCATGCTCCACCAGTTTTCCTGCTTGATATATTTTTATATTCAATGACATTTTATCGTCATCGGTGTATGTGACGGTTTGAGTGTTGGTGTAGCCCTGGACATGGCCAGCAATTTTTTATTCGCGCCAATATTGTGGCTGATTCAGTGCCTCTGCACATTGAACCTTTCCATTGACCTTCCCGGTAATCCCTTCTTTTAATTCCACTACCATCCAGGCATCCGCATTTTCTTCAGCTATGGGAAACGGCGCTTCAAAGCCAATAGAACCAGCCGTTCTAAATCCAAAACGCGGATAGTATTCTGGGTGTCCAAGCACAAAGACCAACGCCACACCTGACTCGCTTAATTGACTTAGTCCCTCTCTGACAAGGTGAGTGCCAATTCCTTGGTTTTGGGCCTCAGGCAGGACAGCGAGTGGTGCCAGTAATTGTGCCGATACCGACGCTGTGGTTTGTGTAATAGATGCTTTTGTGTAGAGTACATGACCGGCAATTTTACTGTTTTTTACAGCAACAAGAGACAACAAAGGAGATGCGGTTTCATCTTCAAACAAATCATTAACAAGCTTTGCTATTTCAGGGCCCTCCTTTTCTCCAAATGCTTGGATATGCACTATTTCAATCTCTGATTTATCGGCCTCTGTGGATTTTCTGATTTCCATGACTCTTTTTCTCTTGGTATTGCTAACCTATATTACATTCAAAGGCACAGTACCATTAGTCCCGACAATTTACCCACTTCAACCTGCAGTCCTTCCACGATCCTGCAATTGAGGCTGGATAGTATATCTACAAAGCCATCCCCAACCGTGTAAAAGAAGCCATTTTATGCGAGCAGTCTACCTGCACCGTGAAAATCGATTGCGGTATGCCGGGACGATCTCCATTGCTTACTGTCCTTGTGGTTCCGTTGCGGTTTGAGGTGCAGCATACGTTATCCAGTAAATACCAACAAACGGGTTTTACTGCTAGCGGTGCTTATGAAATATCGGCAGTGGTATTGTGGCTGAGTATTCTAGGCCAACGCTCATAGGCGGCGTCCTCCATCTCCGGGGTGATGGTGACCACGTAGACACGTCGCTCCCTCTCCCAGTGGGCCACCAGGCCCTGGATCCATTTTCCCGGGGTGACGTCGAACCAGCGGCTGCGGCCCTCCATGTCCACCTCCATGAACTGGCTGACCAGCAGCTTTACCGGAATCGGCC
>NATV01000153.1 GCA_003094535.1 gamma proteobacterium symbiont of Ctena orbiculata
TTGGCAAGGTCTTTGTCAGCAGCGAAGATGAGGTGAGCTATGAGCCGCCGGTATTATCGTTTTTCAGCTCGCTCATCCTCGTATGCGAAAGGGTCGCATCGTACCTGGACGCCGAGGCCAACCGGCACCAGTCCAAAAAGCCGAATATCCCGGCTGACAAAAAGGTAACTCCTGATGGTATCTGGTACGAAGCCATCAGCGCCAAGACCAGCACCCAGGACATCGACAAGCATTGCGCATTTGGCAGTGCTGACGAGACCGAGATGCAAACGCTGCAGCAGCGCCTTGCCGCACAGGCCCCAGCGGAAGAGGCGAAGCGGCTGAGAAATCAGAAACAACATATCGACACTCTGGTCCAGGATGCCCAAAAGTATCTGGAGCAATTATCGGACGAAAATTACCGCCGGATCATTACCGCCAAGAAGAAGTCGATCCTCAAGAAGACAGCGGCAGATACGGCGGCGGAAAAGGTGTTCTCCGGCAGCGAGCTGGAAGGCATCGGGTCTGATGTATGGAAAGAGCTTTGGGAAGCGGCGCGGAACTACTCCGTATCGTCTGCGTACAAGGAAGCCGTGTACCCGAATGTTTCTGATGGTTCCCGTTGTGTCCTGTGCCATCAGACCTTGACCCAGGAGGCCAAGGAGAGGTTGATCTCCTTCGAGAATTTCGTGAAGGGCGAAATGCAGAAAGCCGCAACGGATGCGGCCAAGGAATATGAGACCGCCAGTCAAACTGTCGAGGCGCTACCGACATCGGAGATGCTGAAAGCACGTGTCGATGCGGCTGGTATTCCACAGGATGAAGTTGCAAGCCAGTTGATGGATTTCTTTGCTCAATTGCAGGCCAGAAAAGACCTGCTCCCTGGGATCGATTCCGAAGAAGCCATTCCCGACCCTCTGCTCTCACCGAAATGGATCGAAGAAGCCAACGCCCGCTCGAAGAGCCTCGGTGAACTCGCGGCAAAATATGACGAAGACGCCAAAAGCGACAATCGAGAAGAGATAAAGAAAAAGCTAAGCAGCCTGCAGGCCAGAAAGTGGTTGTCTGAGCACCGCGCTGCCATTGATGAAGAGGTTAAACGTTTGAAGTTGCTGAATCAGATTCATGAGGCAAAAAAGTCGACCAACACCATGGCTCTGTCCAAGAAAAAAGGGGAACTGGCGGAAGCGTTGATCACGGACGCATTTGTGCAAAGATTCAATAGGGAACTGAAGGTGCTAGGCGCATCACAGCTGAAGGTTGAGCTCGTAAAAACGAGAACGCCGAAAGGGAAAGCACTCCATAGAATCAAGCTCAAGGAAACCTCTCACAATAACCTCGCCGATGTCTTGAGCGAAGGAGAAAACCGGATCGTTTCAATTGCGGCATTTCTTGCTGATGTCACAGGCAGGACCTATCCGGCTCCCTTTGTATTTGATGATCCAATTTCTTCACTTGATCAAAATTACGAAGAGGCAGTTGTTCAACGTCTTTGCTCTATCGCTTCCGAGAGGCAAGTTATCATGTTTACCCATCGTCTATCACTTCTGGCGATGGTTCAGGACTACGCCAAAAAAGTTAGCATAAAGCCTGAAATAATATGTATCCGTGAAGAACCGTGGGGTACTGGTGAGCCGGGAAACACTCCTCTACAAGCTCAAAAACCATTACAAGCACTCAATACGCTGATCAGTAACGATCTCCCAAAAGCGAAGAAGCTATTTAATGAAAGTGGTTTTGATGCTTACAAGTCAGAAGCGAAGGCTATCTGTAGTGAATTCAGAATTCTTCTTGAACGAATGGTTGAGTACGAACTTATGTCGGATGTTGTCCAGCGGTATAGACGGGCAATAAATACAATGGGAAAAATTAGCAATCTGGCTAAGATCTCAGAACCAGACTGCAAATACTTTGATGACCTGATGACAAAGTATTCGAGATATGAACATTCCCAACCACTTGAGGCGCCAGTCACGCTTCCAGAACCGGATGAGTTGGAGACAGATTTTAATGGATTAAAACAGTGGCAAACAGAATTCAAAAATAGATCGATAACGCCAGTTCTGCAGGAGGATAAATGAAAATCCTCCACACATCCGACTGGCACATCGGCCGCTCCCTTTACGGCAGAAAACGCTACGAGGAGTTCGATGCTTTTCTGACCTGGTTGGCTGAGACAATTCAAGAAAATTCAATTGACGCCCTTCTGGTGGCGGGCGATGTCTTTGACACCAGCGCTCCGAGCAATCGTGCCCAGGAGCTCTATTACCGTTTCCTATGCAGGGTGGCCGCCTCCTCCTGTCGGCATGTTGTCGTTGTTGCGGGTAACCATGATTCACCCTCGTTTCTTAATGCTCCCAAGGAATTGCTCAAAGCCCTTGATGTTTACGTGATCGGAAGTAGCACTGAATCCCCGGAAGACGAAGTGCTGGTGCTACGCAATGAGCGGAACGCACCGGAGATGATTGTCTGTGCTGTCCCCTACCTCCGCGACAGGGATATCCGCGTGGCGGAAGCGGGCGAGAGCGTCGAGGACAAGGAGCGTAAACTGATTGATGGCATCCGCAATCACTACGCCACCGTCGCCGCCTTGGCCGAACAGAAGCGCGATGCGCTAGAGGTTGTTACTCCCATCGTTGCCATGGGACATCTGTTCACTGCTGGGGGGAAAACCGTCGACGGCGATGGCGTGCGCGAACTCTATGTCGGCTCCCTGGCTCATGTGACAGCCGGGATTTTCCCGACGAGTTTTGATTACTTGGCGCTTGGACACCTCCACGTCCCACAAAAAGTGAACGGCTCCGAAACCATACGGTACAGTGGCTCTCCTCTGCCCATGGGCTTCGGAGAGGCAAAACAACAAAAGAGCGTTTGCCAGGTTGTCTTTGATCAAGACGAGGATCACATTACCACCGCATCCGTACAACTAATCGACGTGCCGGTGTTTCAGAAGCTCGAGCGCGTCAAAGGAGACTGGGACGGCATCTCAAACCGCATCCTTGAATTGTCGGCAACGGACTCCCAAGGCTGGCTCGAAGTCATTTACGAGGGTGACGAGGTCATTGGCGACCTGCGTGAACGCCTGGAGGCTGCGATTTCCGGGACCCAAATGGAAATCCTCCGGATAAAGAACAACCGCATCATCGACCGCGTGCTGGGACAAATCCATGAAGAGGAAACACTCGACGATTTGAACGTGAACGACGTTTTCGAACGATGCCTCGCCGTTCATGAGGTGCCTGAAGACCAGCGGCCGGAGCTGCTTCGAGCCTACCAGGAAACAGTCTCGTCTCTCTATGAAGACGACGTGCAGGCGGAATAGAGAGGCTATCGATGAGAATACTGCAGGTACGTTTCAAGAATCTGAACTCGCTGGTCGGCGAATGGCAAATCGACTTGATGCACCCGGCCTTTGCGTCTGATGGCATCTTTGCCATCACCGGTCCCACCGGCGCGGGGAAGACCACGATCCTCGATGCTATTTGCCTCGCCCTTTACGGGCGGACGCCTCGCCTGACTAAGGTCACCAAGAGCGGAAACGAAATCATGTCCCGCCAGACCGGCGAATGCTTTGCCGAAGTAACCTTCGAAACCCAGTCTGGGCGTTACCGCTGTCACTGGAGCCAACACCGGGCACGCAAGAAGCCGGATGGAGAACTCCAGGCCCCGAAGCACGAAATTGCCAATGCCGATTCCGGCGAGATCTTCGAATCCAAGATCCGAGGTGTAGCCGAGCAGATCGAGTCGGCTACTGGCATGGACTTTGACCGCTTCACCCGCTCCATGTTGCTGGCCCAAGGCGGCTTTGCCGCGTTCCTCCAGGCGGCACCGGATGATCGTGCTCCTATCCTGGAGCAGATAACGGGTACAGAGATCTATAGCCAGATATCCATCCGTGTCCATGAGCGACAGCGCGAAGAGCGGGAAAATCTGAACCTTCTCCAGGCTGAAACAGCGGGCATCGTGATTCTTGAGCCGGAGCAGGAACAAGAGATTGGACAGGCACTCGAGACAAGGCAGAGTGAAGAAACAGAACTTTCCGCCAAATCAGCCGACATTGGGAAGGCCATTGCCTGGCTTACCACCATCGATGGGTTAAAGAAGGAAATCGTCAATCTTGCTGACGAGGCGAGCAAACTGCATGGTGATATCGAGGCGTTCAAACCAGGTCGTGAAAAGCTGGACCGGGCTTTGAGTGCCGCCTCACTAGACGGCGCATACGCAACGCGCACCGCCACCCGCAAACAGCAGGCGGATGACAGTGCAGGGTTGAAAGCCGAGGAAGAGGCTCTTCCTGGACTGGAATCCTCCGCCAAGGAACAGGCCGAGGCACTGAAATCAGCTGAGCAACAAACTGCTCGGGCCAAAGAAGAGCTGAAAGCGGCCGCGCCTACATTGCAGAAGGTTCGCTCCCTGGATCAGAAACTTGCCGATCAGAAAAAATCTGTATCGAAAGAAGATGAGGGTAGCAAGAAGGCGGCGGCAAAGATTGATGCAGACAAAAAAGCCCGGCTCGAAGAGCAGGACAAACGATCCAAGGCTCATGAGACGCTGGATCTCGTGGACGGCTATCTCAAGGAGCATGCACAGGATGAATGGCTGATAAGTGGTCTCGCTGGCGTTGAAGAACAGATCGGCGGCCTGATCTCCAAACAAAATGAAATCGTTCAAAAAGAGGCTGCTCAAGAAGCGGCCACGACTGCTCTGGAGCTGGCGACTAAGTCACTCGGCGACTGTCAGAAGCAATCTGGCATTCGGAAGCAGGAACTGGAGGACGCATCAAAACAGCTTCAGTTGGGAAAAGATGCTTTGAGCCAGATTCTGGGGGATCGTTTGTTGCGAGAATACCGCACCGAGAAGGAAACCCTGCTGCGTGAAATGGCCTTCCTGGCGAAAATAGCGGAGCTTGAAGACCATCGGGCAAAACTGGAAGACGGCGAGCCCTGTCCACTCTGCGGCGCAATCGAACACCCCTTCGCAGAAGGGAATGTCCCTGTTCCCGATGAAACCGAAAAGAAGATCGACGCCCTGACCAGGCTGATCAGCAAAGCTGAGGATCAGGAAGCAGCCATCAAGAAACTCGAAGAAGCTGAAAGCTTGGCCCGCAAAAACCTGACGGAGGCTGAAAAGCTGGAGTCATCAGCGGCTAATGACAAGAAGGCTGCCGAGAAAGCACTGGCCGAGGCGAAGGACGGCCTGGTGAAACTCCGTGCTGATTTTGCCGAACGCAGGCAGGCTGTTTCTACCAAACTCCAGCCACTTGGTATTACGGATATCTCCGAAACGGACATTTCATCACTGATCGAAACCCTCAAGGCGCGGCTGAAGGCGTGGCAGGCTCAGGTCAAGAAAAAGGCGGACATCGAGAAACAGATTGCCGACATCGACAGCGAGGTGAAGCGGCTGGATGCGGTTATCGAAACTCAAAGCACCGCCCTGACCGAAAAGCTGGAACGCCTGGAGACCTTGAAAAAGGAACTCGCCACCGGAAGTGAAGAGCGTAATGGACTGTACGGCGACAAGAATCCCGACGATGAGGAGCGCCGTTTACACAAGGCGATTTCTGATGCTGAAGGTGTCGAAAAACGGGTCAGAGAACGGCACAATGAGCTCCAGCAAAAATGGAATACCGCAAAGGCCCATGTCGAATCTCTGAAGAAACGCATCGAACAACGAGAGCCGGAACTGAGAAGGCTTGAAACAGAATTTTCCGCAGCTCTCGCGCCGGTGGGATTTTCAAATGAAGAACAGTTCCTGGCAGCCATACTGCCCTCTGAAGCTCGGGCGGAGCTGACGGCCAAAGCCAAGGATCTGGATGAGCGTCAGACAGATCTGAAAGCCAGACAGAAGGATCGGGAAACGCGCCTGGCTACGGAAACGACCCGCAAGCTCACAGACAAGTCGCTGGAAGAACTCGAGCCCCAATTCAAAGAACAAGAGGAGGCCCTGAAAGAGCTGAGGGACATCATTGCCGGTCTCAAGCACAAGTTGAGTGAAAATGCGGCTGCAAAAAAGCGGATAAAGGAAAAGCAGACAGCTATCGAAGCCCAGAAAAAAGAGTGCCGCAGGTGGGAAAACCTGCACGAATTGATCGGCTCTGCAGACGGCAAGAAGTACCGCAATTTTGCCCAAGGGCTGACTTTCGAAATGATGATTGGTCACGCCAACCGGCAATTGCAGAAAATGACTGACCGCTACTTGCTGGCCCGAGACGATGCGCAGCCCCTGGAGCTCAACGTGGTCGACAACTATCAGGCAGGGGAGATTCGATCTACGAAGAACCTTTCTGGCGGCGAGAGCTTTATCGTCAGCCTGTCCCTGGCTCTGGGGTTGTCCCAGATGGCCAGCAAGAATGTCCGGGTTGATTCGCTGTTTTTGGATGAAGGGTTCGGCACTCTAGATGAAGAAGCCCTCGATACTGCCTTGGAAACTCTTGCGGGTCTGCAGCAGGACGGCAAGTTGATCGGTGTTATTTCACACGTACCCGCCTTGAAGGAGCGAATCAGCACTCAGATCTTGGTATCGCCTCAAACCGGTGGTAGAAGTCAGATATCCGGGCCTGGATGTGGCGAGTTAAGTGCAACAACACTGGCTATTGAAGCAGGTTAAACTGGGAATGAGTCAAAAGTCTTGGTGTCCGGGTTTAATCATAGCGGTCCGGAATCATTGAGAAATAGTGCCCCATCTCGTGAAGAATTATTCGCTCTGGTTTGGGATCGTCCCGCCAGAGAGGTGGCGCACGAGTTGGGAATTTCTGATGTGGCCTTGGGCAAGCTTTGCCGGCGACTCCAAGTGCCGAAGCCACCGAGAGGATATTGGGCCAGGGTGGCATCGGGTAAGACACCAAGGAAGCCACCGCTACCGGCATACCGCACGGAAATTGAGGAGCGCCTGCGGAAGCAGGTGAAGTCCAAAAGCCAGGTTCCACTATCCAAGCTGCAGTTGGAGTTTCTCAGATATGCACTGGATGAGTTGGCGGGCAGCGGCGTCGATGCCAAGGCTTGCGACTTGGCCTACGATGGGATCCGTTCTATTCCCCCGGAGCTGGCGGCGCAGATCCTGATTGTTCTACAGACCCGATATGAGAAGTGGTTGGCCGACAGGACAACTGCGTCAAGCATGAATGGCGCGTTTAGCAGTCTGAGTAATCTGGTCGGCAAGTTGCTGCCGCACGCGAAGGAGCAGCTGCTGATATTTCGTCGCAAGACAGATGGTCGTTACTCTCGTGCAGATAGTCCCACAATCTCCATCAGGGTGACACCGGATTTTCTTGGGCGTATTGCGCACCTCTCACGACTGGCGCGTGACAATGGTCTGGCTTATGCCGCAGCCGACATGTCGGCCTTGGATCATGCCTGGTCAGTGAAGCAGATTTATTCACCCAGTGCTTACTCAAGAGCCAAGACTGAGTTGTGTGTGTCATCCCATGACGTCTGGATCCGGGCGGACGTGGACGATACCTAGTCACGCGACCGGTTCGAGACGGTTCGGATTCCACTGCGAGAAGTTTGTCCGATTGACCTGATGCCTGCGAACGAAAAGCGGTTACCTGGGAGGATTCAACGGGCAGGGATCAAACCCTATGCAGAACGTCTTCAAGCACTACAGGAGGCGCAAGCGGTCTATGAGGCGTTAGTGGAGGCGACCTATGACATGGATCAGGCCGTTCCGAACGAACGGCTCGCACTATTCGATAGGCTGTGGTTTTCTCGGGGAGAGGCGGGGCCGTTTGTCGGCGCACGACAGGCCTGGCGGCAGTTGGAGGCAGACCTCGAGCAGTGGGAGCAGGAGCTCGAGAGTGAAACTGTGCTCCTGTGTCAGGATGTTTTGGGCATCGAAGTGGGGGATATCGTGGTGGTTGAGGCTGGGAAAAGCCTGGTGCGGGTCGAGGTAGAAGGGATGGACGTCTACACCTATGAAGATCACGTCATGTTCACTGTGTGGGGAAGACGGTTTCGCAAGGATGGCCTACCGGGTAAACGCACTGAGCATTTCAGTATCGTAGTTGAAAACGACTAAAGCCCAGCTGAAGGGTATTTGCGGTAACGCTCTGTTTTTACGATATCTTTCGCAGTATTTGATGAGGTATGATAGGCATACATTTTGGCGCGGGGAATGGAGCTGAACATCCATCGGATTGGAATCTCTATCGCCCCCGACCAAACAGGTTTCTATGCTCGAGTTTTCTGGTCGGTCAGTTGAAAAAATGAAACTTTTTGAAGAAATTTCTGAGCATGGTATTTTTCATGGTATTACCGTTTAGCAGGAAAATAAGCCATTGAATATAAAAGATAAAAAAGGCTTATTTACAATAGAGTGGGAATGATTCCAGGTCTGGCACTGGCAGGCACCTGCAGGCATCTAACGTTACTGAACCGCCGTGGTACGGACCCGTATGCCCGGTGGTGTCGGATAGGTGCCACCTATCCGGATTTAATCGATTCATAAATGTATTGTCATTCCGGTATTTGTGAGGAGTGGTGTTCTACAATCATCCAGCGCTCACCATTCCAGCGGTAGACGAAGGTGAATTGTGCCTGTACGGAGACACCGTCTTTGAAAGTATAGGTATAATTACCGGAGTTGATAGCAGTTTGGTCATATATGCGTATATGTGACTCATCGATTTTCCCAACCGGTTCTTTGGCAAGAAAATGAACAAAGTAGTCCTCAATCTCTTTATGGTTGTGGCGAATTTCATTAGAATCGATAGGAAGTAGAATGGCATTGCTTTCATAGAGAGCCGCGACTTTCTTAGGATCTCTAGTCTCTAGTGCACTATTCCATTCGTCGAATAGTGCTGAAATTTCATTTTCACTCATGTTTAATTACCTATATTGAAATTGATGGCCGTACAAGATTTCGACTTACTTGATCATCAGGCTAATATACTAGATAAATTTTTTAATAACAATGGCTTGCCACCTATGACCGCCATGGAGAGCGCATCCGACACGCCGTAGAGTCATACATGGTCGCCCCTTGTTGATAAGCACTAATTGATAAGTGCTGGAAGATGACAATCGGAGCCATAATCCGGACTTTAGTTGAGGCCATCACCTCATGTCCCTGGTGGAATTTTCTGAATGGTTCCTCATCATTGTGTTGCACTTCTGGTGCTGACTCTACAAAGGTTCTGCCATTCACGGTCTGACCTATCCTGCCATCATGTCATGATTGTTTGCACAGCCTACCGCATTACCTAATGCGGTATTGTCACGCAAGGGAAAAACCCTCACTGTTTCAGGCCGGGCAAGAAGCTTGGTGATCGGGTCAATACCGGCAATCTGGATTGATTCATGCTTTGGCCAATCAATATGGAAATGATCAACGATCAAAACGGCAACTTAATCTCCGCCGCCTTCTCCATGATTTCAATAGCCGTTTCCATGTCTACTTGATCGGGGTTTTCTGTTGATTGCGCTTGTAATTGCTTATACAACTCTGCCTGCTCCCAGGTCTCATGATTACCCGACTCATCCTGAACATAGGCAGCCCATGGAATAAACTTGGTGAGCGGAAACACTTGACCTTCCTGGGGTGAAATATCCACATTTAAACCGGATACAAACAAGATCTTTTTGTTTCTATACGAGGGGTCCTTAACAATGGTCCTAAAAACCCGATCAAACTCCACCTGGGTATTTGCTTGGGCAGCGGTTAATGCCGGCCACTCCGATGTCACGACATAGGGCATGACCTCTTGAAGATTATTCTCTAGATGGTCTCTTCCTTCATGGTGGTGACTAATCTTACGTTTGAAATAAAACAGATCGGGATGCAGTCGGTGGCCGATCGGCTCGCCCCGACCCGTTTTCCATTCATAGTCCTTTAAGTAGCCTTGCAAAATATCAGAGGGTGAAAAAACTTTAGCGGTACTTTTTGACATCTCAGGGATAGGGTCTCCCTGGCTGTCAAGTTTCACAATTCTGTCCAATTTGAGCAGTAGCCCCTCTTCCCTTTCGGAATGGAGCAATTGATTATCGATAACAACCTTTCTGATGCCATTGTCCTGAAAGAGTTGAATATTGTTATGGGCAAATTCGAACTCATTCAGATACCAGTCTAGGGCGCCGCTGATTTTTCCACAGTTGGAGGTCTCGCAGTTATCTTCCGTTTGCAGACGACGATAGACACCGAATTTCTTTTCTTTCGGATCATAGCCCACATGGCTGGCCTGAATAATCACCAGGTCCTTGCCGTGATGTGCATGGGGCGCATGACGATCAGTCGCTACGATTCCACCCACCAACCCGTGATTAAAAGGAAAAGTACCGAAGTGCTTTGCAATCAAGATAATAGGGTAGCCCTGACTCTCATCGGAACAAAATGCCCTGGAAGGCATGATCTTACCTCGTTGAAAACCCAAGGATATCGCCAAGTTATAGAAGCGCGGCATAAAGTTACTGTACCGCATTGATACCTCGGCCATATGAAAGGCGCCCAATAAGCTAGATATTAGGCCGGTTGTTCCGTACATGGCATCCCCCAAAAAGTCTGTTTATGCAACATATCAAAGGCATTCTAACCCCCATTATCTTAAGAATCTCTGTAATCGAGGACGATTAAGAGAAAAATCCCAGCCAGTTCTTACTAGCAGCCTCGGTAAGATCGAGTACCGCCGCTGGATAGAGCCCTAGGGCTATAACCAACAGGGCTAAAACGGCAACGATCAACAGCTCCATGCCCCGGATATCGAGGGCATCAACCACCACGTTGCTCAGTACGGGGCCAAGGAAGGCACGCCGGTAGTAGCTGAGGAAGTAGGCGGCACCAATCACAACCCCGAACAGCGCTGCCAGGCCCGCGCCGGTGTGGGTCTTGAGGGCGCTGACCAGGATCAGGAACTCGGCCGGGAAGCCGTTGGTGCCGGGAACCCCCATGGCGGCCAGTCCGAACAGGAAGAAGAAGGTCGTCAGTAGCGGCATGGTGCGGGCGACGCCGCCAAGACTGACCATGTCGGTCGAGCCGACGCGGTGGTGCAGGTAGCCGGTCACCAGGAAAATGCCGCCGGCGACAATGGTGAAGTTGATCAGCTGGAACAGTGCGCCCTGTATCCCCTGCAGGTTGAAGGAGGCGATACCGAGTACCACCAGGCCTACATGACTGATGCTGGAGTAGGCCAGCATGCGGCGCAGGTTGCTCTGGCTCAGCGCCAGCACTGCTCCGTAGAGAATTCCTGTTACTCCCAGTCCCGCCAGCAGCCAGTGGTACTCCACTGCCGCTTCCGGCGCCAGCGGCACGGCAAAGCGAATCAGGCCGTAGGCACCGAGCTTGAGTCCCGTCATCAGCGCGGCGATGGCCACCGGTCCCTCCATGGCAACCGTCGGCAGCCAGGTGTGGAAGGGGAACAGCGGTGTCTTGACGGCGAAGCCGATGAACAGCAGGAAGAAGACCAGGGTCTGCAATTCACCGGGGACCGGGTTATTCAGCAGGGTGACATAGTCAAAAACCAGTCCGGCCGGTACGCCGCCGCTCATTCCCGCCTGATCGAAGGCCAGCAGCAGGAAGCCGAACAGCAGCGGTACACCCCCGGCCAGCATGAACATGGTGTATTTGACTGCGGCATAGCGGCGGTGCGGCCCGATCCCCCACAGGCTGATGAGGAAGTAGAGCGGGATCAGCGTCGCCTCCCAGAAGAGGAAGAACAGGATCGTATCGAGCGAACAGAAGATCCCCAGAGTGACGCTCTCCAGTATCAGCAGCAGGGTGAAAAAGAGCCGCGGCATGGTGCGTATGCTGTTCCAGGAGGCCACCACCACGGCGATGAACAGCAGTACCGTCAACGGCAGGAACAGCACCGACATGCCGTCGACGCCGACGGTGTATTCGATATTGAGGGTCGGGATCCAGTCGTGGCGCTCGACGAACTGGAAGCCTGGATTGGAGACGTCGAAGCGGAACAGCAAGCTCAACGACAAAACCAGGTCGAACAGCGCCGTCATCAGGGCGACCAAACGGGCATGGCGGCTGGGCAGCAGCCACATCAGTATCGAGCCAATCGGCAGCGATACGATCATCAGGCTGATCCAGGGGAAGTTGGTTTCAATCATCATAATCAATGCCCCCCTGTAGTGCTGCTGTAGAGGGCCTCCAGGCCAACGAAACTCTTGTCTACCAATACCATCATGGGTTCTGACTCGAAACCGGCCACCAGCAGGGTAAGCAGCATCAGCACTGCCACCAGCTTCTCCAGGCCGCTCGTCTTTTCGATAACGCTGTAGCGCACCCCTTCCGGTTGCTGTGACAGGAAGGCGCGCTGAAAGGCCCACAGCAGGAAGCCAGCGGCCACCACGTTGCCGAGCGCAGCGGCGATGGTGGTGAGGGCGCCGAAGCGTTCCATCGCCGCCTCCATTACCAGGTGGGCACTGTCGAATCCCGGGGTGCCCGGCATGCCGACGATCGAGAGGCCGGCAACGAAGAAGACAATCCCCAGCAGGGGGATGCGGTCGAACAGGCCGCCGAGACGACTCAGCAGCAGGGTATTGGTGCGGCGATAGACCAGGCCGGCCATGAACAGCAGGGTGGTAATGGCGAGGCCGAAGTTGACCGACAGCAGCACGCTGCCCTGGAAAGCAAGATGGTTGAGGCTGAACAGGCCGATCACCAAGATGCTAGTATGGCTGACCACGGCAAAGGCCAGCAGGCGGCGCAGGTTGTTCTGCATCATCGCCAGCAGGGCGGCGTAGAAGATACCGGCGACGGCGAAGGCGATGACATAGACATGCCACTCCATCACGGCATCGTGCAGCAGCGGGAAGATAAAGCGCAGCATGGCGTAGATGCCGGTCTTGAGGCCGAGCAAAAATACCGGACCCAGCGACACGCTGCCGTGCTCCGCCACCAGGGGCAGCCAGCCGTGGAACGGGAACAGCGGGGTGCGCACCGCAAAGCCGTAGAACAGCAGGAAGAAGACCACCGAGGCGAACTCCGGCTTCACCTTCACCTGGGCCAGCTCCAGCAGGTCGAAGGTCCAGCGGCCGCCTGTGACATCATGGTGGTTCCAGCCGAGCATGATGGTGCCGATGAACAGCAGCAGCAGGCCAGTGCCCATGAACTGCAGAAATCGGGTGAAGGCCATATTCTTTTCCGGCGACGTCGCCCAGCGCCACACCATGTAGCCGACGAGGATCAGTTGCACGGTGGAGAGTAGCACGAACCAGAGCAGATCGACGGTAGTGAACAGGCTCATCACCGTGGCCTCGACACCGAAGATGACGGCCATCACCCGCGGCAGGTCAGCAAGGCCGCGCACCGGTGCGTAGAGGACCATCAGTACGGTCAGCAGCGCCGCCAGCAGGATGAAGATGATGCTCATGCCGTCGACCGCGGCATGGTAGGCCAGCGGGCCGAACAGGCTTAGATGCTCGGCAAAGTGGAGGCCGGGCTGAGCGGGATCGAAGTGGCGGTAGAGTTCGATCGCGACCACTAGCTCGAGAATGGCGGCGCCCAAGCCGATCTGGAATACGGCCCGTCCGCTGCGGAACAGCAGCACGGTGATCATTGCCGCCAGTGGAATCAGCTGCAGGATGGCCAGGATCGGCAGATCGGCTTGGGTGCTCCATGGGATTTCGGTGATCGTCACGCTTCGTCCCCCTTACAGAATAACCACGAAGGTGGCCATGATCAGCAGCAGCAGATAGCGCGGCTGCACCAACAGGTCCTCGATATGCTGAACATATTTGCCGAGGTGCTGGATGACCGCTAGCAGGCCCTCACCGCCGCCGCGTAGGACTAGGTGCTCCTCGAACCAGCCGAACAGCGAGGCCAGCCACTCCATCATGCGGCCCATAAAGCCGCGGCCGTGGCCGATATCACCGGTATCGCCCTCGACCAGGGCATCGCCGAGTCGGCGAGACTCCCATTGGGCCAGGGAGGAGACCGCGCTGGCCGAACCCGGCAGGCCGATGAAGCGGTTGACGATGCGTTCGTCGAAGTTCTGCATATCCTTCGACATCTGCTTGCTGGGTTTGACCAGCAGCAAGTCGGCCAGATGATCCAGCCAGAAGCGCTGCAGCGCGGCGGTGTAGAGCCAGTGTTGGCGCGCCAGCCAACCGCGTAGCGGACGGTTGGGCCGCATCATCATGTGCATGTGGGACGGGGCGCTGAGGAACTGATAAGCGCGCCACAGGGCATGAGCGGCCAGATGCCAGGCTGCAAACTCCGACCATCCCAGGCCACACCAGAGGAACATCAGTCCGATTTGGGTGGTGACGGCGAACATCAGTGCACTTTTGACGTCGGTCTGCACCAAGCCGCCGAGAAAGCCGTAGAGCGCGGTCAGGGAGCCCAGTACGACCAGCGCCATCATCAGCATCGGGTTGTGTTCGAACACCGGCGCCATGCGGATCACCAGGTAGACTCCGGCGTGGACCATCACCGCGCCATAGAAGACGGCGCTCGACGAGGTCGGCCCCTCCAGGGCGCGCGAGATCCAGGCGGCGAAGGGTACCAGTGCCGATTTGGCGGCGGCGGCAATCAGAAAACCGAAGGCGAGCAGGCCGACGCTGAGGGTCTCGATGAAGTCAACACCGTGGTTGAGCATGGGCCACTCGACGCTGCCGAGCCAGGTGAATGAGAGGTAGATGCCGAGGATGAAGCCGGCATCGCCGATGCGGTTGGTGACGAAGGCGCGGGTGGCGTTGGCAGTTGCCGTGGGACGGTCATAGGCGTAGGCGATCAACAGGTAGGAGCTGACGCCCGCCAGTTCCCAGCCGACGAAGGTGAGCACCGCGTTGCCCGCCGTCACGATCAGCAGCATGGCAGCGGTAAAGAGGCTCATGACCAGGAAGAAACGCTGGAACCCCGCCTCGCGGTGCAGATAGTTGACAGAGAAGCGCAGGGTGATGAAGCAGAGGAAGGCGACCAGTGTCGCCATCGACAACCCCAGGGCGTCGAGACTAAAGCTGAGCTGCACCTTGTAGTCGCCGCTCGCCAGCCAGGTGCCGAAGTCGAGCTGACCCGGGGCCCCATCGATCATGGCGAGGATGTCGAGGGTGAGGACGAGCAGCAGCGACAGCAGGGCGGCACTGCTTGCCACCTGCGCGGTATGCTTCTCACCGCTCTCGCCGCGGTTCCAGCCGGCCACATAACCGATGCCGATCCAGGCCGCGGCCAGCAGCGGCAGCAGGGGTATCAACCAGGCAATCTTATGCAGCATCCGTTACCTCATCGAACAGTGTAGGTTGGGCAAAGCGAAGCGCATCCACCATCCAGGGAAGTAAAATCCACTTAAGCACCATCACCTACCTCCCCGGATTCAATCAGTGCCGGATCGAGCGGATCGATATGCCCGTCATACCAGTCGGTGGAACGTGCCACCCTGGGCAGTGGCGTCACCGCGCCCTGCCACTCCACCCAGCCCCGGGCCGGGTCGAACAGATCGATTCGCTCGCTGTCCGGGTCCTTGGCGGCCAGCAGCAGCCAGCCGTTACCCACCAGCTCCTGCAGCGGCGGCTGACGGGTGTAGATGGTGGTCAGCATGTCGGTTTTGGCCTCGACGATCACCAGCAGCCGCATCGCCTCGTGAACTTCGATCATCTGCTTCGGCAGGCCGGTGCGCAGGTCTGAGGAGGCTCCTTCCATGACGCCCAGCAGGCCGGTGACGTTGTGGGTGATCTTGGTGCCGGAGCCGTAGCCTTCATTGTTGACGGTGGAGAAGTAGTACTCCAGGTTGATGCCGGCGCCCACCGGGCCGTTGGCCAGCAGCAGACGCTCCAGTACCAGACCCTCGGGGTCGGTGGTGTGGTCGTAGGAGATCAGGAACATGCGGCGGTCGAAGAAGGCCCCCTGGGTGACGGCGCGGCGGCCGATCAGGGCGCAGGCGTTGGTGGCGTGGCCCAGCTCCGGGCGTGCCTGGGAGAAGTCGAGGGCGCGGCCGGCGATGTGGTCGAAGGCCTTTTTCCGCGTCGGCTTGCGCGGGGCGGAGACGAACTTGCGCGCCCGCTCGTGGGCCGAGCTCAGGGTGGCGTCGGCGATCTCGACACGCAGCTTTTCGGCACGGCTGCGCAGTGCTACGGGCACCAGGTCGAGGTCGTACCAGTTGATGTTCTCGTTGCAGGTATCGTGCTCGGCGGCAAGGAACCAGCTGTCGTCGGGGATGTCGATATCGCGTCCGCGCAGGATGTCGCGCACCTCCGGCCGGTTGCCGATGGCGGCCAGCAGGCGGGCGTTGGGGCCGCTGTTGCGGCCGCTGCAGGCACCGCAGGAGTAAGCGGCCATGTGTGGGTTGTTCTGGCTGTGGGAGCCGTGGCCCATGATCACCGGCAGCGGGGAGAAGCCGCTGACCAGGCCGATGTTGCGCAGGAAGGCCTCCAGCCGGTCGGCCTGCTCCTCGTCGGTGAAGCCGGACTGTGGCAGTTCCGGCGTGGCATTCGCCTTGGGCCGTGGCGCGGTGAATTCGATGATGGTGTCCACTTCATCCCTGTCGAACCAGCGGCGCAGCTTATTGGTCAGGCGGCCGCTGGTGAGCGGCGCCAGCTGCTTGCCGGCCAGGACCAGGGCGGCGGCGGGCGCGGCCAGCATGACCAGCAGGGTCGAGCCGAGCAGGTTGCGCCGGGTTTCCTGAACGAACCACTCCTTGATGCGCAGACGCAGGCTGCGGCGCTTTTGATGCTCTCTGTTGAGGGACTCCTGTCCCGGCTGTGGCCGTTCGTGCACGTCGTGGGTCGGTACGGCAACCACCGGGCAGAGGATGGTCGGCCTGTCGCTGTCGAGCCCGTGGAAGAAGTTGAAGACATTGAAGTGGGCGGCGGCACCGAAGGTCTCGATGCCGGGATTGAGCTCCTCCAGGTGGCGGCGGATGCCCTCCTCGCGGTCGTCCATGCAGAAGACGATCTGTGCCTCCGGCCGGGTTTCGCGGCTGCGCCAGGTTCCGCGGCCGTGGTTGTTGACCAGGGCGTTGAGGATCCTGTCGCGGTAGTTGTTTTCGTAGGCGCGCAGCCAGATGAAGCCGCGCTGGTTGGTGTCGAGGCCGTCGATGCAGGCGAATACCGCTTCGACCTGCTTGCTGTCGAGGGAACGCAGTTGCGGGCCGGACAGCCCCAAGTGCTGGGCCAGGCGGAACAGCCGCCAGCCGCTGCGGTAGACGCTGTGCTCCCCCGGCTTTTCGGCGGCCGGGCTCTGGCGCCAGGTCCAGACCATGTCGGCCAGCGTTTCCCATTGGTGGTACTCCTCGCCCTCCAGTGGTGAGTGGTCCACCAAGCGCTGTGCCCGGTGGGTTAAGTACTCGGGCATGCGGGCGTTGAACAGGTTGTGGCGCACATAGAATTCGGAGCGCCGGTGGCGGAAGTACCAGCGTAGGGTGTCGAGGTTGGGCTCAATGTTCCACTGGCCAGCGCAGAGGCGCTGGGCGAACAGCCGCTCCAGGATCAGCCGTACCGCCAGGTAGTCGGTCATATCGACTTTGACCTGGTCCAGTCCCTCATAGCCGGGGTTGAGGTGACGCCACAGGAACATGCCCGACCAACCCGGCAGCTCCAGCGCCAGCTGTTCCAGGTAGGAGGTCCAGTACGCTTCATCGAGTCCAAGCAGATGCAGCTCGGTGATGATCGTCTCGAGGGAATCCTCCGGCAGCACCTCGATATCCTCGCGGGCGGCGCTCATCTCGTCGAACAGCCAGCCCAGATCGCGCACGGCGTTGCGCCGCCAGGCGGCATAGAAGCCGTCATCACCGCGATCGTGCCAGGCCGCTTGTCCCTGGTCGAGGTGGTTGCCCAGCTGACGGATCAGCAGGGATCGGAAATCGTCAAGCAGATCGTGGCCGGTCAGCGTCCGCAGCAGGCCGCTCAGGGTCAGGTCGCCGCCGACACGCTTGAACAGGTCAGCCAGCAGGTGGACGCTCTCCTTGCGGATGCGCTGGTGGCCGAGGGTCGCTTCGGCCTGAGCATCATCGTCGACGGTCCGGGAGAGCAACATCTCGGCCCGTTCCGGCGTCAGGTCGAGCAGATCCTCCGGATGTACCAGGAAATGTTCGAGTCCGAGCGCTTCCAGTGAGGCGTGCCACAGGTCGTTGATGGCGGATGCCTCGGAATTCCGACCGTCAGCGGCTGCGGCCTGCAGCAGTATGTTCCGGCTTTCGTCGGAGATGTCGGGCTGGAAACGGTTGAGGGCGTCCTGGGCCTCCATTTGCCAGTTGAGCTGGCAGCCGGTAACCGGTTTCAGCGGATGGATCAGTGAGGCGATATAAATGTCGCGCCGACTGAAGCGGCGGTCGCCGACGGCGAACAGCTCTTCTCCGGCCTGGAGTGACTCTTCCTGATCGAGAACGCCCTCCAGATCGGCACGGCAGATGCGGCCGGCGGCATAGTATTCCCGGAACCTCTCCGGCGTTTCATAGCCGTGGTTGCCGGTGATGCGCTCGGCCTTAGCCACGGCCTCGGGGAAGGTCATATGCTCGAAGCCGTGCAGGGTGTTGTGGTGCACGAAGTCCTTGATCGGCGCCTGTGCCGGCAGGGTGTGCTCGAAGTGTTGGATCGCTTCGGCCAGGCGTTCGCGGACGGCGTCGATGTCGTATTGCAGGAAGCGTTTACCCATGGCTTAACCCCCAAATATTCCACTGACCTGAATAATGGAGGCCGACATCATATCCAGCGCCGTGGCGGGGAAGATGCCGATGGAGAGAATACCGATGGAGAGAATACCGGCAGCGGCCATCTCCGAGGTGCGCAGGTCCTCGATCCCCTGCATCTTGCGGCTGACCGGGCCGGTGAAGAGGCGGCCGATGGTGCGAATGGCATACGCGGCGCTGATCATGACACCGATGCTGAGCAGCACCACCACCCAGCCCCAGCGGGCGAAGCCGCCGACGATGGCGTGCAGTTCGGCGACGAAGCCGGCGGTGCCGGGCATGCCGACGGCGCCGATGAAGGCGAGCACGGTGAAGAAGGCAAACTTGGGCATGACCCGCATCAGCGAGCTGTAGTCGTTAATGTCGCGGGTATGGGTGCGCTCGTAGAGCAGGCCGATGAGCAGGAACAGGGCGCCGGCCACCAGGCCGTGGGCCACCATCTGCATTACCGCGCCGGTGAGGCCGGTCTGGTTGAGGGTGGCGATGCCAAGCAGCACCACGCCCATGTGGCTGATGGAGGAGTAGGCGATCATGCCCTTCATGTCGCTCTGGCGCCAGGCCAGTAGGCCGCCGTAGATCAGGCTGAACAGAGCCAGTCCGGCGAGGATGCCCTGCATCGACAGCACTGCCTCTGGCAGTGTGGTTGCGGCGCGGATCAGGCCGTAGGAACCCATCTTCAACAAAATACCGGAGAGCAGAATGGAGACCGGGCTGGGGGCCTCGACATGGGCCAGCGGTAGCCAGCCGTGGATGGGGAAGATCGGCATCTTGACGCCGAAGCCGATGAGAAACCCGAGAAAGATAAGCACCTGTTTGTGTTCTGATAGTGCGCTGCCGGCGGCAGCCATCTCCGCCATGCCGAAGTTGTGCAACGGCATGGCGTCGTAGAGCATCAGCATGCTCACCAGCATGAAGACTGAACCGCCCATGGTGTAGAGAACGAAGTTGAGCGAGGCCGTTTGACGATTCTTCCCGCCCCAGCGGTCGATGAGGAAAAACAATGGGATCAGGGTCAACTCCCAGAATACGTAGAACAGCGTCCAGTCCTGGGCCATGAAGACGCCGAGCATCGCCGTCTCCAGCAACAGCATCAGCATGTAGTAGCCCTTGACGCGTTCCTTGATCGAGGCCGAGGCGAGGATGGCGATAAGGCTGAGTAGTGTCGCTAGCAGCACCATAGGGAAGGAGATGCCGTCGATGGCCAGGGCGTAGGAGGTGCCCATGCGCACGTTCCACGGCACATGTTCGACAAACTGCAAGGCCGGGTTGGCGCCGTCGAATCCGCCGATGAGCCCCCAGGAGAAGATCAGGGTGACGGAGGCGGCGGAGATCGCCACTTTGCGGATCAGCTGCCGGTCATTGCCTGGCAGAAGGGCGATGGCAGCCGCCCCTAGCACGGGCAACAACAGCAGTAGACTTAAAACCCCCATGGCACCTCGGAAAAATTATTCTTGGATATGGAACTGAAAAACGCTCAATTATATCAAAAAAAACTCCGCCAATGTCATGGCGTTTTTTCCATCTCCGTAAGGAATCGGGTCTATCACAGCTCAGGCCGTTGATGCGGTGGTCGGGGCAGTCGCAGCTATTGACTAGATCTACAAGCGAGCGAATCTCGACACGATAGGTTTGTCCGCCATCTGAGTCGACTTGATAGATACCGAAAAAATCATGACCTTGCGGCAGAGGTTCAATCTGGAAAGCCTCGGTGGCGCCGCGCACACGGCGGCGTTCGATTTCATCGGCGTCTGTGGTAAGCCATCCTGTTTAGTCCAGTTGTCTGTATGGATAATTTTTGTTTCCTTGTGTTCGGCATAATAAAAGGAAATAGAATCAGAAGGATTTTAACGGTAGAAACAGGCGTTTGCCCTAGGAGACAAGATGGGCAAACCCATATTGCATGTAAAAGGACTCAGCTTCTTCATTGATGGCGTCTACGACTATGGCATAGATTGCGATATCGTCGCTAATGGCCAAAGCAGCAGTGCGTTGTTGTGCATCGTGGTACAATTTGCGCAATGGGTATCGACGTAACTTGTAGATAATTACGGTTAATAAACAGATCTATATAGCTTCTTTACAGGAAGATTATCGTGAAATCGGAAATTTGGGAGCGGCCTTTCCCTTCAATCCATCTTTGACAAGACGAGCCAGAAAAACCGTGAAGGGCACGATGTTGTGATTTACGCTGGCTTGTTCCAATGTATCCATGTAGGCATCCCGACGTTGCAAGGGAACAACGGTCCAGGGATAGCCTCCACTGGCCAACATCACGTTCATTAGAAATCGCCCTATGCGGCCGTTGCCGTCCATATAGGGATGGATGTACACGAAGATAAAATGCCCGAGTACGACACGAACGGACGGATCTGTTTCGTCGCGCAGCAGGTCAAAAAAAACAGGCATGGCATCGCGCACAGCTTCACAACTGGGCGGTACATGCATTGACCGACGAATATAAACGTGCCCGTTGCGATAACCGGCGAGATCGGCGGCACGCAGCAATCCAGCTGTTACGCCCGGTGCAAACATTTCCCTGTACCATATCCGGTGATCGTCATCAACGACGGTGCCGGGATTGTTACCTTGCAAGACTTTACCAACACTTTCCCGCACGGCTTGATAGGCCTGCCAGTAGCCGCGGGCGGCAAGCGCATTACGATGTTCCCTGTCATTCTCGTCTTCGCCCGGATTCCAGTTACCACTGCGTACGCGCTCGATCAGTTCAGGGCTGACACGATAGCCTTCAATAGACAAGGAATGATAGGCGTCTGAGACGTAAACATCTTCGACGTGTTTGAGATAGGCCTTGATGTCCTTGGGCTGGCCGGGTGCTTTAGGAAAGCGTTCGATGATCTGTTCCCGCATTTCCTGCCACATCAGGCGAATGCGATTGACATAGGGGGACTGTTCCCTTGCTGGCAGGATCACCGGAATCTGCGTCTCGAAGGGATCATTCTCGCGCACGTCGTATCCGGCCGCGCGCATGGTGTTGGTGATGTCGTCAGCGATCCGCTCACGGCCAATATTGCGGAACGCGCCTGCAAGCCGCCCGGCGATGGTGCTGTGCCCGCGTTCCAGAAGCCGGTCCAGTACTTCGGATGCATCGCGTACCATCGACAGGGCGGCGCGCATATCGGTAGGGTTTTGCTGAAAATGGCCCGGCGCGCAGGCGATCAGCGCCGCTGGGAGCGAAAACAGACGCAGGCCGTTTTTTTCCACGATATCCTTCTTGTCCGGCAATGCGGCCCGGATATCCAACAGCGATGTGTTATGTGGCAAGGCCGTGATGTTATTGCGCGCCTTGATGGCCCGGACCAGTAACTGGCGGGGGACGGTCCAGTTCTCGGCATGGAGTGACAGGGATTGTTCCGGCGACAGGCACCAGTCATTACCCTTGAGGTGCTGGAGATAGGCAGCGCAGAATGGCCAGAAAGGGGCATACCAGGCGGTGCTTTCGCCGGCTGTCTCGTCCGGGCGTGTGGGTACATACCAGCCCTTGATTACCTCTTGCAGAAAGCCACTGCGAAGCAGGCGCTCCCGATGGGTCCGCGACAGGTCGGCAGAGCGTATGGCGACTGTGCCGTGTGCTTGCAGTTCGCGGAGCGCCTCCAGGGATTCGGCCAGTTTTTCAGAGGGTTTTGCCATGGTCTTTTGGAATAATATTCGCTAATTAAGCTGTGATATATTTCGCTAATCGTGTTGTACCATGGTTCGCTTATTGTGTCGAGGAGATGTTCGCCTGCTGAGTCGTCGACCGGAGAAAGGAAGAGGTTGAACCGCGTAAGGGCTCAAAAAACTGTAACTTAAAGTGTAACTTATTAAGGAAATATTCTAAATAATAGTTAAAAAACAATATTGTAACACCTGTGCATCATCGGGGTGTGCTGCTGGGCTTTTGCGGTTTTGGTCATCAGGCGGGAGGACGACTATTCGAAGGTGTAGTGCTTCTCGACGTCTTTGATGATCTCCCAGGTGCACTTCATGCCCGCGGGGAAGGTGATCAGGTCGCCGCGG
>NATV01000154.1 GCA_003094535.1 gamma proteobacterium symbiont of Ctena orbiculata
GAGAGTCCCGATCCTGACAAGGCGCTGGAACTGGCCAAGGGTTTCCCAGGGCTGAAGGGCATGGACCTGGCGAAGGAGGTCACCACCCAATCGCCCTATGAATGGGCCCAGGGCACCTGGTCTCTCGAAGAGGGCCATCCGGAAGCGCCCCATCCCATCGAAGAGAAGCTGCCCTATCATGTGGTGGCCTACGACTATGGCATCAAGCGCAATATCCTGCGCATGCTGGTCGATCGGGCGTGCCGGGTCACCGTGGTGCCGGCGCAGATGGCGGCGGAAGATGTGCTGGCAATGCAGCCCGACGGCGTCTTTCTCTCCAACGGGCCCGGCGATCCGGAGCCCTGCGACTATGCCATCGAAGCGATCGGCAAGATTGTCGATACCGGGCTGCCGGTATTCGGCATCTGCCTGGGACACCAGCTGCTGGCGCTCGCCTCCGGCGCCAAGACGGTGAAGATGAAGTTCGGCCACCACGGCGCCAACCATCCGGTGCAGGACCTTGCAAAGGGCACGGTGATGATCAGCAGCCAGAACCACGGCTTCGCGGTGGACGAGGCGAGCCTGCCCAAGCATCTCAACGCCACCCATCGTTCACTCTTTGACGGCACCCTGCAGGGCATCCACCGCAGCGACAAGCCCGCCTTCAGCTTCCAGGGCCACCCGGAAGCCAGTCCGGGGCCCCATGACGTCGCGCCGGTGTTTGATCACTTTATTGATTTGATGGAAGACCGCAAATGAACGCGGACAGATAAAAAAGTCCGCAAATGAACGCAAATAAACGCAAATAAACGCAAATGGAATTGTTATGTACAGGCAGGGAGAGGCCGTTTCCAAGCGGGTAATTGGTTGCGGGTATGAAGTCAGCAATGAATTGGGTGCTGGGTTTTTTGAGGCAGTATATGAGAATGCGCTCTGCCTGGAACTTAAGCGACAGGGATTGGCTTTTGAAAGGCAGAAATATTTAGAGGTCGGCTACAAAGGCAATATCGTTGGTCACTATGTCGCGGATATTGTTGTTGAGAATTTGTTGCTGGTGGAACTGAAGGCTTTGTCGACCCTGACCAAAGAACACGATGCACAGGTGATGAACTATCTCCGTGCAACAGGATTGAGTGTCGGTTTGTTGCTTAATTTCGGCACACCCCGATTAGGTGTGCGTAGACTCGTATGGCGACATGACGATGCTTCTTTAGTTTGATTTTTAAAAATTTGCGTTCATTCGCGTTCATTTGCGGACTGAAGTACTAAATGCCAAAACGTACAGACATAAATAGCATCATGATCATAGGCGCCGGCCCGATCGTCATCGGTCAGGCGTGCGAGTTCGACTACTCCGGGGCCCAGGCCTGCAAGGCGCTGCGGGAGGAGGGTTTCCGGGTGATCCTGGTCAACTCCAATCCGGCGACCATCATGACCGACCCGGACATGGCGGATGCGATCTATATCGAGCCGATCACCTGGAAGACCCTGGAGCGGATCATAGAGAAAGAGCGGCCGGACGTCCTGCTGCCCACCATGGGTGGCCAGACCGCGCTGAACTCGGCCCTCGACCTGGTGCGCGAGGGGGTGCTCGAGAAGTACGGCGTGGAGATGATCGGCGCCTCCCGGGAGGCGATCGACAAGGCGGAGGACCGGGATCTGTTCCGCCAGGCGATGCGCAAGATCGGCCTCGACATGCCCCGTTCCGCCATCGCCCACAGCCTGGAGGAGGCGCAGCAGGTGCAGGCCCAGATCGGCTACCCCACCATCATCCGTCCCTCCTTCACCATGGGCGGCAGCGGCGGCGGCATCGCCTACAATCCGGATGAGTTCGTCGAGATCTGCGAACGCGGCCTCGACCTCTCGCCCACTAACGAATTGCTGATCGAAGAGTCGATCCTCGGCTGGAAAGAGTACGAGATGGAGGTGGTGCGCGACCGAAACGACAACTGCATCATCATCTGCTCCATCGAGAACCTGGATCCGATGGGGGTGCATACCGGCGACTCCATCACCGTGGCGCCGGCCCAGACCCTGACCGACAAGGAGTACCAGATCATGCGCGACGCCTCCCTGGCGGTGTTGCGCGAGATCGGCGTGGAGACCGGCGGCTCCAACGTCCAGTTCGCGATCAATCCGGAGAACGGGCGGATGATCATCATCGAGATGAATCCCCGGGTCTCCCGCTCCTCGGCGCTCGCCTCCAAGGCCACCGGCTTCCCCATCGCCAAGGTGGCGGCCAAGCTGGCGGTGGGCTACACCCTGGACGAGCTGCAGAACGAGATCACCGGCGGCGCCACCCCGGCCTCCTTCGAACCGAGCATCGACTACGTGGTCACCAAGGTGCCCCGTTTCGCCTTCGAGAAGTTTCCCCAGGCCGACGACCGGCTCACCACCCAGATGAAATCGGTGGGCGAGGTGATGGCCATCGGCCGCACTTTCCAGGAGTCGCTGCAGAAGGCGTTGCGCGGCCTGGAGACCGGCAAGTACGGCCTCAACGAGATTCTCGATCTCAACGAGGAGGATGTGCGCGACACCCTGGTCAGGGAGATCCGCCTGCCCGGCCCCGAACGGCTCTGGTACGTCGCGGAGTGTTTCCGCTTCGGCATGACCCTGGAGGAGATCTTCGAGATCTGCGCCATCGATCCCTGGTTCCTGGTGCAGATCGAGGAGCTGGTGAACATCGAGCGCGAGCTCTCCGGGCAGGGGCTCGAGGCGCTGGACGGGGAACGGCTGCGCTATCTGAAACGCAAGGGCTTTGCCGATCGGCGTATCGCCGAACTGGTGGACAGCAGCGAGGCCGAGATACGCCGGCTGCGTCACGAAGCCGGCGTCCGTCCGGTCTTCAAACGGGTCGATACCTGCGCCGCCGAGTTCGCCACCAGTACCGCCTACATGTACTCCACCTATGAGGAGGAGTGCGAGGCCCAGCCATCGGAGCGCAACAAGATCATGGTCCTCGGCGGCGGTCCCAACCGCATCGGTCAGGGTATCGAGTTCGACTACTGCTGTGTCCATGCCGCCTTCGCCATGCGCGACGACGGCTACGAGACGATCATGGTCAACTGCAATCCGGAGACCGTCTCCACCGACTACGACACCTCCGACCGGCTCTATTTCGAGCCCCTGACCCTGGAGGATGTGCTGGAGGTGATCCATAAGGAGAATCCCCAGGGCGTGATCGTCCAGTATGGCGGCCAGACCCCGCTCAAACTGGCCAACGATCTTGAGGCGGCGGGGGCCCCCATCATCGGCACCAGTCCCGACTCCATCGATCTCGCCGAGGATCGGGAGCGCTTCCAGCAGCTGGTGGAGAAGCTCAATCTCAAACAGCCCCCCAACCGGACCGCGCGGGATACCGAGAGCGCGGTGCAACTCGCCGACGAGATCGGCTACCCCCTGGTGGTGCGCCCCTCCTACGTGTTGGGCGGACGGGCCATGGAGATCGTCTATAACGAGGCTGAACTGCAGCGCTACATGCGCGAGGCGGTAAGTGTCTCCAACGACTCGCCGGTGTTGCTCGACCGTTTTCTCGACGATGCCATCGAGGTCGATATCGATGCGATCAGCGATGGCAAGGACGTGCTCATCGGCGGCATCATGGAGCATATCGAACAGGCCGGCGTCCACTCCGGCGACTCGGCCTGCTCGCTGCCCCCCTATACCCTGTCGGCCGCGATCCAGGATCGCATGCGGGAACAGATGCGCAAGCTGGCCCTGGAGCTGAAGGTGGTGGGGTTGATGAACGCCCAGTTTGCGATCAAGGACAACCAGATCTATCTGCTGGAGGTTAATCCCCGCGCCTCGCGCACCGTCCCCTTCGTCTCCAAGGCGACCGGGGTGCAGCTGGCAAAGGTTGCCGCCCGCTGCATGGCGGGGACTTCGCTGAAGGAGCAGGGGATCACGAAAGAGGTGATTCCGGAGAACTATTTCGTCAAGGAGGCGGTCTTCCCCTTTGTGAAATTCCCCGGTGTGGATACCGTTCTCGGACCCGAGATGAAATCAACCGGTGAAGTGATGGGGGTTGGAAGGACCTTTGGCGAAGCCTATAACAAGTCGATCATGGGTGCGGGTTCCGGTCTGCCTCACGGCGGTGGACGGGCGTTGTTGAGTGTCCGCAACGCCGATAAGGATAGGGCGGTTCAGGTAGCCCATGATCTGATCGAGCTGGGTTTCAGCCTTACCGCCACCGGGGGTACCTGTAGAGCGATTCAGGCTGCCGGCCTTCCCTGTGATCGCATCAACAAGGTGATGGAGGGGCGGCCGCATATCGTCGACGCCATCAAGAACCAGGAGATAAAGTTCATCGTCAACACCACCGAGGGCGCGCAGGCGATTGCCGATTCGGCGGAGATTCGCCGCACCGCACTGCAGCACAAGGTCAGTTACACCACCACCATCTCCGGTGCCGAAGCGACCTGCCTGGCGCTGAAGCAGCTGGATGAACTGAATGTCAACCGGCTTCAGGATCTCCATCAATAGATGGAGATTGATAAGCAAACCGCAAATGGACGCAAATCACGCCCATTTTCTGAAAAGTGTGTGTTGTTTTGTTAAGTCCGCAAATGAACGCGAATAAACGCAAATATAAGTTGATTCTGGTCAATACAGTGTTTCCAGAATTGAGAAACAACAGAGTATAAACTAGCCCTGTCCTATGCCTTTTTTTACAGAGTGAGCATGGTGTGGCAACAGCGGTCGAGTGATCCAACCTGCTATATAAAGCAGTTATAACCTCGATTATGCATTAGTCAGTCTTCATTTGCGGGTATATCAAGATTTGCGTTAATTCGCGTTTATTTGCGGACAAAGTCATAGTGTTTTTTCTATTTGAGAAAAACCGGATATAGAGGATAGATTCGATGAGTAAGGTACCGTTGACGGCCAAAGGCGCTGCCAAGCTGCGGGAGGAACTGCAGCAGTTGAAGACCATCGAGCGGCCGAAAGTCATCAAGGCCATTGCCGAGGCGAGAGCCCACGGCGATCTGAAGGAGAACGCGGAGTATCATGCGGCCCGTGAACAACAGAGCTTCGTCGAGGGTCGGATCAAGGATATCGAGGGCAAACTCTCACATGCCCAGATTATTGACGTCACCCAGCTGGACGCCGGTGGAAAGGTAGTGTTCGGCGCCACGGTTGTGGTGCTGGAGTTGGACAACGACGAGGAGTTCACCTATCAGATTGTTGGCGACGACGAGGCCGACATCAAGCATGGCCTGGTATCGATCAGTTCGCCCATCGCCCGCGCACTGATCGGCAAGCAGGAGGGGGATGATGTGTTTCTGGAAACGCCGGGAGGGCCGAGGGAGTTTGAGATTTTGGAAATACGCTACGAGTGAGCGCCGATTGTTCTGATATTTTTATAACGCAAAGATCGCGAAGGGAAGATG
The DNA here is from genome assembly GCA_003094535.1 of gamma proteobacterium symbiont of Ctena orbiculata. Taxonomy (GTDB): domain Bacteria; phylum Pseudomonadota; class Gammaproteobacteria; order Chromatiales; family Chromatiaceae; genus Thiodiazotropha. Next base: position 5,370 of record NATV01000154.1, read on the forward strand.
CTATGGGCGCTATGTCATTAAATGCTTTCCATGGGGGAGCGTTTCTGCATTAATAACCTTTGCGGTCTTTGCGCCTGTCTCCGTGGCGTGCTTTGCGTTATTAATCCCACCTGGTTTAAATGATGACCCTGTTTTTCTTTTTTTTCGGATTGGGCCGATAGAAGACCGCCACCCGGCCGATGATCTGCACCAGTTCCGCAGACAGCTGTTGAATAATTTCGTTGCTGAGTTCTTTTCGGTCTTCTTTGTCCGCGCCCGCCAGCTTTACCTTGATCAATTCGTGGCTGTCGAGGCTTGAGTCGATCTCATTCAGCACGTTCTCGCTCAAGCCGTGCTGACCAACGATAACCACGGGTTTGAGAGTGTGGGCGATTTTTTTCAAGGCGCGGATTTGCGCGTTAGTGAGCGGCATAACGGTTATCTTGTTGGGATTGGGAGGCGGATTCTATATCTTTTCCCGGTGGAGTGGAACATCCTGGTTTGGGATTCGGGTTCCTGAATTGAGAGCGGGTATTGATAGTCCGCATATGAACGCAAAATATTGGTGAGAGAACCCTGGCGTTCGATCCGCCTGATTGTTCGTTCCATACATTACTTAGAGAGATTGACATAGATATTTACATTTTCCGTATCTTGATCGGGGATCATCATCGATAATCATCTACTCTTAATGTAATCAGGGTCATTGAGGGCGCAGTAGTCTCATGAAACGCAGTAAAAGCAGTCGTCAATGGCTGGACCGGCATTTCAATGACGAATACGTCAAAAAGGCGCAAAAGGCGGGCTATCGCTCCCGGGCTGCTTTCAAGTTGCTGGAAATTCAGCAGAAAGACAAAATAATCAAGCCCGGGATGACGGTTGTGGACCTCGGTGCCGCCCCCGGTGGCTGGAGTCAGGTGGCCAGGGAGCTGGTGGGAGAGAAGGGTCGTGTCCTGGCGATGGACATACTCCCCATGGATCCGATTGCCGGGGTGGAGGTGATTGAAGGGGATTTCCGCGAATCAGAGCCCCTGGAAGCCTTGCGGGATTGCCTGGATGGTGAGGCTGTGGACCTTGTAATTTCCGATATGGCGCCCAATGTTACAGGTATGGCAAGCGTGGATCAGCCCAGGGCAATCTATCTTTGCGAATTGGCCCTCGATTTCGCACGGGAGGTGTTGAAGCCGGGAGGCTCATTTGTCGTTAAGGTGTTTCAGGGCGAGGGATTTGATGCCTTTCTCAAGGCGCTTCGCGGCGATTTCAAGCGTGTGGTGAGCCGTAAACCCAGCTCATCAAGGGCCAAAAGCCGGGAGGTCTATCTGGTGGCGGGGAACTTTAAGATGGTGTACCGTACCAACCAGTAAATCCAAAAAATCAGGTATTTGCATAGAAAATTAGGGTTTTTTCGGGCTGTTTTCGCCCCGATTGGCTAAGCTGAATGGTGTTAACCGGTCCCCCGAAATGCAGGTGCCGATCTGGGAGAATGGATCCCGCGGGATAAGCAGGATTTAAAAAGAGGTTTTTTAATTTTGAACGACATGGCAAAAAATTTGATTCTCTGGGTAGTGATCGCCATCGTCCTGATGACGGTCTTCAACAACTTTTCCACTACCCAGCCCAAGGCCCAACCGATGAGCTACTCCGAGTTCATTGTCAATGTGAAGTCGGGACAGGTGAAGGAGGTGGAGTTCAGCGGCAATGGGCGCGATATATCCGGTACCCTGACTTCCGGGCAGCGGTTCTCCACCTACAGCCCCGGCGATGACATGCTGGTCAGCGATCTGCTCAACAGCAACGTGGAGATCAAGGCCAATCCGCCGGAGAAACCCTCGCTGCTGATGAACATCCTGATCAACTGGTTCCCGCTGTTCGTCCTGATCGGACTGTGGATATTCTTCATGCGTCAGATGCAAGGTGGCGGGGCAGGCCGGGGCGCCATGTCGTTCGGCAAGAGCAAGGCGCGGATGTTGAGCGAAGATCAGGTCAAGGTGACCTTCAACGATGTGGCCGGTGTCGAGGAGGCCAAGGAGGAGGTCTCGGAGATGGTCGACTTCCTGCGTGATCCCTCCAAGTTCCAGAAGCTTGGCGGCAAGATCCCCAAGGGTGTGTTGATGGTCGGTTCCCCCGGCACCGGTAAGACCCTGCTGGCCAAGGCGATCGCCGGCGAAGCCAAGGTGCCTTTCTTTACCATCTCCGGTTCCGATTTTGTGGAGATGTTCGTGGGTGTCGGTGCCTCCCGTGTGCGCGACATGTTCGATCAGGCCAAGAAACACGCCCCCTGCATCATCTTCATCGACGAGATCGACGCCGTGGGCCGGCATCGCGGTGCCGGGCTCGGCGGCGGACACGACGAGCGGGAACAGACCCTCAACCAGCTGCTGGTCGAGATGGACGGTTTCGAAGGCAACGAGGGTGTCATCGTCATTGCCGCCACCAACCGCCCGGATGTATTGGATCCGGCACTGCTGCGTCCCGGTCGTTTCGACCGTCAGGTGGTGGTGCCCCTGCCCGATGTCCGCGGCCGGGAACAGATCCTCAAGGTTCATCTGCGCAAGGTGGCCGCGGCGGAGGACGTAAAACCTGCGATCATCGCACGCGGCACCCCCGGCTTTTCCGGTGCCGATCTGGCCAACCTGGTCAACGAGGCGGCACTCTTCGCCGCCCGCGCCAACAAGACCCTGGTCGGTATGGAAGAGATGGAGAAGGCGAAGGACAAGATCATGATGGGCACCGAGCGGCGCACCATGGTGATGAGCGAGGACGAGAAGAAGCTGACCGCCTACCACGAATCGGGCCATGCCATCGTCGGACGTCTGGTGCCTTCACACGATCCGGTCTACAAGGTAAGCATCATTCCCCGTGGACGCGCCCTGGGTGTCACCATGTTTCTCCCCGAGACCGACCGCTACAGCTACAGCAAGGAACACCTGGAGAGCCAGATATCCAGCCTCTTCGGCGGACGCATCGCCGAGGAGCTGATCTTCGGTATCGACAAGGTCACCACCGGTGCCTCCAACGACATCAAGCGCGCCACCGATCTGGCACGCAACATGGTCACCAAGTGGGGCTTGTCCGAGCGCCTGGGTCCGCTGATGTACAGCGAGGAGGAAGAGGAGGTCTTTCTTGGACGCTCGGTGACCCAGCACAAGAACGTCTCCGACGACACCGCCCATACCATCGATGAGGAGATCCGCAGCTTCATCGACCGCAACTATGAGCGTGCCGAGAATATACTCAACGAGAATCTGGAGAAGCTCCACATCATGGCCAAGGCGTTGATGAAGTACGAGACCATCGATACCGAGCAGATCGACGATATCATGCAGGGAAAAACACCCCGTGCGCCCAAGGACTGGGATGAGAGCGATATGGGATCGGACGACGATGCCCGCCCGTCAGGCGAGTCGCCCTCTTCGGACGATGTCTCCGGTACCATTGGTGGTCCAGCCGGACAGCATTGAACAAGCAGTGTCTCGTTGATTCTCGACTGCGCAGGAAGACAACTTGACCTGGGCTCCCCCCAGGTCATGGGCATACTCAATCTAACCCCCGACTCCTTCTCCGATGGCGGGCGCTTCCTGGACCCGGAAACAGGCCTGAGGCATGCATTGGGCATGGTGCAGGAGGGCGCGGCCATTATCGATATTGGCGGGGAGTCGACCCGCCCCGGTGCGCAAACCGTGTCAGCCGAAGAGGAACTCGATCGGGTTATTCCCGTTATCGAGCGGCTCGCACAGGAGATTCCTGTGCCGATCTCCATCGACACCAATAAACCGGAAGTGATGCATGAGGCGGTTGCAGCCGGTGCCGGTCTGATTAACGACGTGATGGCACTACAGGCACCAAGAGCCGTCGAGACGGCGGCAGAGTTACAGGTCCCTGTCTGCCTGATGCATATGCAGGGAGAGCCCCGCACCATGCAGCGGGAACCGCGCTACGAGGATGTGGTGACCGAGGTGCGCGGCTTTCTGGCCGAGCGGGTGGCGGTCTGTGAGTCGGCCGGCATCCGACGCGATCGCCTGTTGCTCGATCCTGGATTCGGGTTCGGTAAGACCCTGGGTCATAATCTCTCCCTGTTGAAACACTTGGAGAGCCTGGAGTCCCTCGGCTTGCCGCTGCTTGTGGGTATTTCAAGAAAATCGATGATCGGGTCGCTACTGGATGGGGTGCCCGTCGACCGGCGGGTGGTCGGCAGTGTGGCCGCAGCGGTGGTTGCAGTTATGCAGGGGGCGGCTATTATCAGGGTCCATGATGTGGCTGAGACGGTCGAGGCGGTCAAGGTGGCGGCAGCTGTCCGCAGGGCAGATTAGGAACTGTAAACTGGATCGAAAACGCTAAGAGGGTGTTTCATTGAGTCGTAAATATTTCGGTACCGATGGGGTACGTGGCCGTTTTGGCGAAGGGGTGATCGGCCCCGAGTTTGTTCTGAAACTGGGGTGGGCCGCAGGTCGCGTACTCGGGACCGAGACCAAGAGCCGGGTGTTGATCGGCAAGGATACAAGGATCTCCGGCTATCTGCTCGAATCGGCGCTGGAGGCGGGATTAACCGCCGCCGGCGTCAACATTACCCTGCTCGGTCCGATGCCGACACCCAGTGTGGCTTATCTGACGCGTACCCTGCATGCCCAGGCCGGTATCGTTATCAGCGCATCTCATAATCCCTATCAGGACAATGGCATCAAATTTTTCTCCGCAGACGGTCTGAAGCTGCCAGACGATGTCGAGAGCGCCATCGAGGCGGAAATGGACAAACCCCTGGTGACGGTCGACTCCTCCAACCTGGGGCGGGCCGAGAAGATGGCTGCCGAGGGTCGATACATCGAATTCTGTAAAAGCACCATACCATTGCGGACCCGTTTTCACGGCATGAAGATCGTGGTCGACTGCGCCAACGGTGCCGCCTACAACATCGCCCCCTACGTCTTCGACGAGATGGGTGCAGAAGTGATCGCTATCGGCAATAAGCCCAATGGATTCAATATCAACGATGGCGTAGGTTCGACCCACCCGGAACATCTGAAATCGGCGGTGCTGGAACATGGCGCCGATCTTGGTGTTGCCCTGGATGGCGATGGGGACCGTCTGATCTTGGTCGATGATCGAGGCAACGAGGTGGATGGAGACGAGATTCTCTATATCATCGCCCGCTCGCGGATGCGCCTGGGCGAACTGCGAGGCGCGGTCGTGGGTACCCTGATGAGCAACCTGGGGCTGGAGAATGCCCTGCGCGAACAGGGCGTGGTCTTTGAGCGGACACAAGTCGGCGACCGCTACATCATGGAACGCCTGTCGCAGAAGGGTTGGGTGCTCGGCGGTGAACAGTCGGGGCACATCATCTGCCTGGACCGCACCACCACCGGTGACGGAATCATCTCGGCCCTTCAGGTGCTGGCCGAGATACATGCCACAGGCCACACATTGCGAGAACTGGCCAGCGGCATGATCAAGTATCCCCAGCTGTTGACCAACATCCGTCTCGACAACAAGAAGCCCGGCGAAATCATGGCGTCCGACCTGGTGAAAAAGGCGGTACGTGAAGCCGAGGTCGAGATGGGCGCCACCGGGCGGGTACTGCTGCGTCCTTCCGGTACGGAGCCGCTGATACGCGTGATGGTTGAGTGCGGTGATATGAACCTGGTGGAACAGTTTTCCCAGCACATAGCGACGGTCGTCAGAGAGGTTGTTGCGGGCTAGGGGGTATGCTGAACAGGATTTGCGGTAACAACTACCCGCAAAAATTGACCAATATATATCCGCCGCAGAAGCCCCCGGGCGATGGTGAATTCGGAGCGGGTAGGCGGTCGCTCCGCGAAATGAGGTCGAATAGGCAACGAAGGGCGTGTCCTACACAGGTCCACGGCTACCGGACCGCTGATTCGATGACCTGTCTGGACAGATCGCTGTTGCGGCAAAGGAACTGGCTACCAACGCGCAATCAAGTGAGAAATTTACCGGGTTCACCGCTCAGGGAGATTGATTTCAAATCCATTGCCCGTTAAGCTAGCCCGCTTTCTTTTGATCGCAGGAGTGAAGGCATGCGTAGACCACTGGTTGCCGGAAACTGGAAGATGAACGGCTCCCTCGAGAGCGTTCGCAGCTTGCTTGAAGGTATCAAACAGGGTGTCGGGGAAGTAAAAAACGCGGAGGTGGCGGTATGTCCACCTTTCATTTATTTACCCGAGGTGGAGCAGCTGCTTTCAGGCGGTGACATCGCCTGGGGTGGTCAGGATCTCTCAACCGAGTCCTCCGGTGCCTTTACCGGCGAGGTAGCCGCCTCCATGCTCAACGATTTCGGATGCAAGTATGTCATCGTGGGCCACTCTGAGCGCCGGACCTACCATGCGGAGAGCGACCAATTGGTGGCAAAGAAATTTGCCGTGGCACGCGCCGCGGGTCTAGCGCCGATCCTCTGTATCGGCGAGACCCTGGAAGAGCGCGAGGCAGGCATCACCAATCAGGTCGTGGCGCGACAGCTCGACGCGGTGATCGAGCTTGAGGGTGTCGACGCGCTGGCCGATGGGGTTATCGCCTACGAACCGGTCTGGGCCATAGGCACGGGTAAGACGGCTACACCCGATCAAGCCCAGGAGGTGCATGCCTTCATTCGTTCCCGGGTTGCCGACAAGAGCAGTAGCGTAGCGGATCAGCTGCGTATACTCTATGGCGGATCGATGAAGCCTGGAAATGCCGCGGAACTGATCGGTAAACCCGACATCGATGGCGGCTTGATCGGTGGCGCATCCCTGAAGGCCGAGGATTTTCTCGGTATATGCACCGCCGCAAACTGAATTAGGACAAGAGCAGATGCAAACGATACTGACCGTGTTTCATATCTTTCTGGCCGTAGGCCTGGTAGGTTTGATCCTGATTCAGCACGGCAAAGGGGCCGATATGGGGGCCGCCTTCGGCAGCGGAGCCTCGGGTACGGTATTCGGCGCGAAGGGCTCGGCCTCCTTCCTCACCCGGGCCACTGCCCTGTTGGCAACCCTGTTCTTTGTTACCAGCATGGTGATGGCCTATTTCGCCTCCCAGAGAAACGAGCAGGTTGGCGTTATGGAGGCGCTGGATCAGGCACCCGCGGTCCAGGTTGAAGAGGTCCAGCAGAGCGATATACCGCCGATTCCGGTGGAGAGCGACATGCCAGCTATCGTCCCGCCTGCTGAACCGACGGATACAGCACCCCGCGAGCCGGCAGCGACCGAAGCGGTCGAGATGGGCACGGAGGCGGTTGAGGGCGCGAATGCGGAGGCTTCGCAGGAACAGGCCAAGGAGTAGGTTTGGTACAAAACATTTTTGCCGATGTGGTGGAATTGGTAGACACGCTATCTTGAGGGGGTAGTGGCGAAAGCCGTGCCGGTTCAAATCCGGCCATCGGTACCATTTTTTAATGCGATACATTGTTTGGTATACAATATGCCATACTTTCGATGTTACCTAAAAGCATCGTAACTATATGATATAACTAAAATAATTTATTTACATTCGACTTGACACGAGAATGTGGCTAAGGATAGACTGCTGGCCTTCCCGGATGATTTATAAACAACACAACGACTGAACGACACGGGGGCGGCGCACTGATGCTCGAAAACTACTTGCCCATCTTGATTTTTCTCTCAGTAGCCTTTGTGATGGGTGGTGTTGTTATCGGACTCGGTTTTCTCTTGGGTACGCGAAAACCCGATGACGAAAAACTCTCTCCCTACGAATGCGGTTTCGAGGCATTCGAGAATTCACGCATGAAATTCGATGTGCGCTACTACCTGGTTGCCATCCTCTTCATCATCTTCGATCTTGAGATCGCCTTTCTCTTTCCCTGGGCCGTGGTCCTGGATCAAATCGGCATGGTCGGCTTTATAGCGATGATGGTTTTCCTCGCCATTCTCGTCATCGGCTTCATCTATGAGTGGAAGAAGGGAGCCTTGGAATGGGAGTAGTCGGTCCGGTGCCCGGGAATATTCAATGCTTGCCGCCAGTGGAGGTAGATAGTGGGAATTGAAGGTATTCTGGAGAAGGGTGTCATCACCACTTCTGCGGATAAACTGATCAACTGGGCACGTACCGGTTCGATGTGGCCGATGACCTTCGGCCTGGCCTGCTGCGCGGTGGAGATGATGCATGCCGCGGCCGCACGCTACGATATGGATCGCTTCGGCATCGTATTTCGCCCCAGCCCCCGGCAGTCCGATGTGATGATCGTGGCAGGCACCCTGGTCAACAAGATGGCTCCCGCGCTGCGCAAGGTCTACGACCAGATGGCGGAACCCCGCTGGGTCATCTCCATGGGCTCCTGTGCCAATGGCGGCGGTTACTACCACTACTCCTATGCGGTGGTGAGGGGCTGCGACCGCGTGGTTCCGGTGGATGTCTATGTTCCCGGCTGCCCTCCGACTGCCGAGGCGTTGCTCTATGGCGTGCTCCAACTGCAGGACAAGATTCGGCGAACCAGTACCATTGCGCGCTAAGGTGGAGATGAAATGAGCAGTTGTGCACACAACGGGATGGAGGACCGGCTAGATCGGCTGGCAGAGGATCTTGCCCAGGCATTCGATGAGTCAGGCTGCAGTGTGGAGCGTAGCTGCGGTGAGGTAACCCTGGTGGTGCCGGTAGCAAAGATGAGCGACATTGCATTGCGTCTCAGGGATGACGAACAGTTTGCCTTTGAGGAGCTGATCGATGTCTGCGGTGTCGATTACTCCGCTTACGGCCAATCCGAATGGCAGACCGATGCCGCCCCCAATAGCGGTTTCGGGCGCGGTGTGACCTCCCTTGGCGAGCTGGAGTTGATGGAGTCGAACCGCTTTGCGGCGGTCTATCATCTCCTCTCCATTACCCACAACACAAGAGTGAGGCTGCGGGTCTTCGTCGACACCGAACAGCCGATCGTTGCCTCCATGGTGCCCGTATGGCCGAGCGCCGACTGGTTTGAACGGGAGGCCTTCGACCTCTACGGCATCCTCTTCGACGGCCATCCCGACCTGCGTCGCATTCTTACCGACTACGGCTTCATAGGCCACCCGTTCCGCAAGGACTTCCCGCTCATCGGCCAGGTGGAGATGCGTTATGACCCGAATCTGAAACGGGTCATCTACGAGCCCGTGAGCATCGATCCGCGCACCCTGGTGCCGCGGGTGACACGTGATGACAACCGCTATCTGAATGAAGATGGCGCTATGCAGGAAGCCGGCGATGCCTGAGATCCATAACTACACTCTGAATTTCGGCCCTCAGCATCCCGCCGCCCACGGTGTCCTGCGCCTGGTGCTGGAGATGGACGGCGAGGTGATCGAGCGCGCCGATCCCCATATCGGCCTGCTCCACCGGGCCACCGAGAAGCTGGCCGAGAGCAAGCCCTACAATCAGACCATTCCGTACATGGATCGCCTCGACTATGTGTCGATGATGTGCAACGAGCACGGCTATGTGAGGGCCATCGAAAAACTGCTCGGTATAGAGGTACCGGTCCGCGCGCAGTATATCCGTACCCTGTTCGACGAGATCACGCGGATCCTCAACCACCTGATGTGGCTCGGCACCCATGCCCTCGATGTCGGTGCCATGACCATGTTTCTCTACGCCTTTCGCGAGCGCGAGGATCTCTTCGACGTCTATGAGGCGGTATCCGGTGCGCGCATGCATGCGGCCTACTACCGGCCTGGCGGCGTCTATCGGGATCTTCCGGAGCAGATGCCCCAATACCAGGCCAGCCAGTGGGTCACCGGACGCGACGTGGAGGTGCGCAACGAGGCCAGGCAGGGCTCCCTGCTCGATTTCATCGAGGACTTCAGTAACCGATTTCCGGGTCTGATCGACGAGTATGAGACCCTGTTGACCGACAACCGTATCTGGAAACAGCGTACCGTCGGCATCGGCGTGGTGTCGCCGGAGCGTGCGCTGCAGCTCGGTTTTACCGGGCCCATGCTGCGGGGTTCCGGGATCGCCTGGGATCTGCGCAAGAAACAGTCGTACGCGGCCTATGACCAGGTTGAGTTCGATATCCCCGTGGGCAAAAACGGCGACTGCTATGATCGCTACCTGGTGCGGGTGGAGGAGATGCGCCAATCCAACCGCATCATCAAGCAGTGCATCGATTGGCTGCGGGCCAATCCCGGTCCGGTGATGCTGGACGACAACAAGATCGTGGCACCGACCAGGAACGAGATGAAAGAGGACATGGAGGGTCTGATCCACCACTTCAAGCTGTTCACCGAGGGCTATTGCCCGCCCGTCGGCGAGGCCTATGCCGCGGTAGAGGCGCCAAAAGGGGAGTTTGGTTGTTACATCATCTCCGACGGCGCCAACAAACCCTACCGACTGAAGATTCGAGCGCCGGGTTTCCCCCACCTTGCGGCCATGGATGAGATGGTAAAGGGTCATATGCTGGCCGACGTGGTGGCGGTGATCGGCACCATGGATGTGGTGTTTGGCGAAATTGATCGTTAAGAAAGAGATTAGATGACGACGACAACTGCTAAAGAAACAAGTGAGCTGTTCACGCCTGAAATCCGGGCGGAGATAGACCGTTGGATCGCAAAGTACCCGCCGGAGTGGAAACAGTCCGCGGTGATGGGTGCATTGATGATCGTGCAGGAGAACAACGGCGGCTGGCTGACAACGGAGTTGATGGACCAGGTCGCGGCCTACCTGGATATGCCCCCGATCGCGGTTTATGAGGTGGCGACCTTCTACTCGATGTATGAACTCAAGCCGGTGGGTAAGCATAAGATCTGTGTCTGCACCAATGTCTCCTGCATGACCAATAAATCGGATCTGATCGTGGAGCACCTGGAGAACAAGCTGGGTATAGGTTTCGGCGAGGTCACGGAAGACGGCCGTTTCTCCCTCAAGGAGGTGGAGTGCCTGGGCGCCTGCGGCGGCGCTCCGATGATGCAGATCGGCAAGCAATATTACGAAAACCTGACTCCTGAGATCGTCGATGCGATCCTGGAAGGCCTGGAGTAGAACGGATGGCCAACGAAGTCTGTTTACGCACCCTGGATCTCGAGCGCCCCTGGCTGATTGAACAGTATCAGAGCCGCGGCGGCTACCAGGTATTGAAAAAAATCCTCAGCGAAAAAACCGCACCTGATGCGATCATCGAAGAGGTCAAGAGATCGGGTCTGCGCGGACGCGGCGGCGCCGGTTTCCCCACCGGTCTGAAATGGAGCTTCATCTCGCGCAATGCGCCGGGTCAGAAGTATGTGGTCTGCAACTCCGACGAGGGCGAGCCGGGCACCTTCAAGGATCGGGATATTCTGCGCTACAACCCCCATCAGTTGATCGAGGGGATGGTGATCGCCGGTTACGCCATCGGCGCCAGCCGCGGCTACAACTATATCCGGGGCGAATTCTGGGAACCCTACGAGCGTTTTGAACAGGCCTTGGAGGAGGCGCGGGAAGCCGGCTTTCTTGGCGAGAACATTCTCGGATCCGGTTTCGATTTCGAGCTCCATAGCCATCTGGGAGCCGGTGCCTATATCTGCGGCGAGGAGACGGCCCTGCTGGAGTCCATCGAAGGCAAAAAGGGACAGCCCCGCTATAAGCCGCCTTTTCCGGCCCATTTCGGTCTCTATGGCTGCCCCACCATCATTAACAACACCGAGAGCCTGGCATCGATTCCGATGATCATGGAGAAGGGTGGCGAATGGTTTGCCGATATCGGGGTGAAGAACAGTGGCGGCTCCAAGCTATTCTCCATCTCCGGCAACATCAACAATCCCGGGGTCTTCGAAATACCCATGGGCACCCCTTTTTCCGAACTGCTCGAGATGGCCGGCGGCATGAAGGACGGGCGCAAGATCAAGGCGGTGATCCCAGGCGGATCATCCGCACCGGTGATACCCGGGGAGCAGATGATGGCGCTGAACATGGACTACGACTCCATCGCCGGTGCCGGCTCGATGCTCGGCTCGGGCGCGGTCATCGTCCTCGACGACAGCAACTGCATGGTAAAGATCCTGGAGCGCATGTCCTACTTCTATCACGAGGAGTCCTGCGGCCAATGCACCCCCTGCAGGGAGGGAACCGGCTGGCTCTATCGGATCGTGCACCGTATCGAAACCGGCCAGGGTCGCCAGGAGGATCTGGATCTGCTGGATGACGTGGCGGATAAGATCAGCGGTAAGACCATCTGTGCCCTGGGGGATGCGGCCGCGATGCCCGTGCAGGGAATGTTGCGCCATTTCCGGCATGAATTTCAGTATCATATCGACCACAAGCGCTGCATGGTCGGGGTTGGCTGAGGTCTTGAAGAGATAGAACACGAAGATGACAGATTCCACAGTCACCATAGAAGTAGACGGCCAAGCACTCGAGGCGAAGGCCGGGACCATGCTCATCGATGTCACCGACGCGGCGGGGATCACCCTTCCGCGCTTTTGCTACCACAAAAAGCTCTCGGTGGCCGCCAACTGCCGGATGTGCCTGGTCGAGGTGGAGAAGGTGCCTAAGCCGCTACCGGCCTGCGCCACACCGGTCACCGATGGCATGAAGGTCTATACCCGTTCGCCGAAGGCGTTGGCCGCGCAGAAAGGGACCATGGAGTTCCTGCTCATCAACCACCCCCTGGATTGCCCGATCTGCGATCAGGGCGGCGAGTGCGAGCTGCAGGACGTGGCCATCGGTTATGGCCGGGATGTCTCGCGTTACAGCGAGGGCAAGCGCGTGGTGGCCGATAAGAATATCGGCCCCCTGATCGCCACCGATATGACCCGCTGCATCCACTGTACCCGCTGTGTGCGCTTCGGCGAGGAGATCGCCGGCATCCGCGAACTGGGCGCTACAGGCAGGGGCGAACATATGGTGATCGGCACCTATATAGAAAAGAGTGTCGATTCAGAGCTCTCCGGGAATGTCATCGACCTCTGCCCGGTGGGTGCATTGACGTCTAAGCCCTTCCGCTTCAATGCGCGAGCCTGGGAACTGATCCAGGTGGAGGGAGTGGCGCCCCACGACAGCATCGGTTCGAATCTTAACCTGCATCTGCGCGGCAACCAGGTGATGCGGGTCCATCCCAGGGACAATGAATCGATCAATGAGACCTGGATCTCCGATCGCGACCGTTTCAGCTATGAAGGGCTCTACAGCAGCGACCGCCTGACCACACCGATGATCAAGAAGAGCGGTGAGTGGATCGAGGTGAACTGGGAGATGGCCCTGGAGATGGCCGCGGCAGGTCTGGGGGAGATCCAGGAGCAGGATCAGGTTGGCGCTCTGCTATCACCCACGGCTACCCTGGAAGAGCTCTATCTGGCCCAGAAACTGATTCGCGGACTGGGCAGCAACAGTATCGACAGCCGTTTGCGCCAGGGTGATTTCCGTCTCGATGCCGGCCTCAAACAAGCCACCTGGCTCGGCCTCAAGATCAGCGAAATCGATAGCCTCGATGCCGCACTGGTGGTGGGGGGCAACCTGCGCAAGGAGCAGCCGATCCTGGCCCATCGCCTGCGCAAGGCCGCGCTGGCCGGGGCAACTATCCATTTCATAACGCCGCTGCAGTTGGAACTGAACTACGAATCCCGGCAGTCGATATCAACACCGGCCGAGATGGTCACGCGTCTGGCGGCGGTTGCCAAGGCAGCCGGAGCCAAGGGCAGCGGCAGTCTGACCACGCTGCTGAATTCCGTTGAGGTGGATGAGTTCGCAGCGGCCGCGGCCGAGGCTCTCAAGGGCGGCGATGGCTGTGCCGTCATCCTCGGCGCCATGGCGCAGTCCCATCCCGACTACTCGCTGTTATATTCACTCGCCGTCAGCCTTGCAGAGGCGTGCGGCGCCAAGGTTTCAGTCCTGCCCGAGGCCGGCAACAGTGTCGGCGCCCAGTTGGCCGGCGCGGTCCCCCATTTGCTGCCGGGCGGCAAGTCGGCGCAGAGCGCCGGCCCGGATGCCTTGAGCATGCTCAAGCTGCCGCGCAAGGGTTATCTCTTGCTGGGCGTTGAACCGGGAGTGGATTTTCACAATCCCGCTCTCTCGCAAAGCGCGCTGCAGAGTGCCGACACCGTGGTGGCGCTCAGTGCCTATCGCACACCCGAACTCGAGGCCTGTTGCGATATTTTGTTGCCCATGGCCATCTTCAGCGAGACCTCCGGTACCTATGTCAATGCCGAGGGGGTTTGGCAGCGGACTCGGGGCGCGGTCAAACCCCAGGGCGAGGCACGACCAGGTTGGAAGATACTCCGCGTACTCGGCAATCTGCTGAACCAGCAGGGCTTCGACTACACCGATCCCGATGAGATCGGTGAAGAACTGCATGCCCTCTGCAATGGCGCCTCGCTGGACAACAAGCCCGTTCAGGGATTGGATCTGGAGCCAAAGCTGGGCCTCGACGGCCTGCAACGCGGTGGCGACACGCCGCTCTATGCCAGCGATCCCTTGGTGCGTCGTGCCTCGGCACTGCAACAGACCAAGGATGCCGGGCAGGGCGTGATGCGGCTGCACCCGAAGGAGGCGGAACGTCAGGGGTTGAACTCGGCCGAGAATGCCGTGATCAAGCAGAACGGCTACCAGGCAACACTCCCCGTGGCCCTGGATGACGCCATACCCGAGGGTTGCGTGTGGATCTCCACGGGATTGAGGAGCACTTCGATGCTCGGTCAACCCTTTGGCGAAGTGACAGTGGAGAAGGCATAACCGATGGAACTCTTTAACAGCCTCTGGGGAGCCCTTCCCTCCGAACTGCAGTATCTGGTCTGGACTCTGGTCAAGATCGTCGCCATCGTCCTGCCGTTGATGTTGATCGTCGCCTACTACACCTATGCGGAGCGCAAGATCATCGGCTACATGCAGGTGCGGATCGGTCCCAACCGTGTCGGTCCCAAGGGTTGGCTGCAGCCGATCGCGGACGCGGTCAAGCTGATGTTCAAGGAGATCGTGCTGCCGACGAAGGCCAATAAGCTGCTGTTCGTGATCGCCCCGGCGATCACCCTGGGCCCGGCGCTGGCGGCGTGGGCCGTCTTCCCCTTCGATGAAGAGTTGGTGCTGGCCGATATCAATGCGGGGCTGCTCTATATCCTGGCGCTGACCTCGGTGGGGGTCTACGGTGTCATCATTGCCGGATGGGCCTCGAATTCCAAATATGCCTTTCTCGGTGCATTGCGCTCGGCGGCGCAGATCGTCTCCTACGAGATCGCCATGGGCTTCGCCCTGGTGGGTGTCCTGGTGGCGGCCGGGAGCCTCAATCTGGGAGATATCGTCAAGGCCCAGCAGGGGGGACTCTTCTCCTGGTTCTGGCTGCCCCTGCTTCCCCTGTTCGGTGTCTACCTGATCTCCGGTGTCGCCGAAACCAATCGCGCGCCCTTCGACGTCGCCGAGGGTGAGTCCGAGATCGTCGCCGGCTTCCATGTGGAGTACTCCGGCATGGTGTTCGCGGTCTTCTTCCTCGCCGAGTATGCCAACATGATCCTGATCTCGGCCCTGACCGCGCTCATGTTCATGGGCGGCTGGCTTTCACCCTTCCACGGCTGGCCACTGCTCGGTCCGCTGTTCGACTGGGTGCCGGGCTTTTTCTGGCTGGTGATCAAGACCGCATTTTTCATGTTTCTCTTTCTCTGGTTCCGCGCCACTTTTCCCCGTTACCGTTATGACCAGATCATGCGCCTGGGCTGGAAAGTGTTCATTCCGATAACCATTGTCTGGATTGCGGTCGTGGGTCTCGCTGTGGTCTATCAAATGCCCTGGTGGTTCGACTGAGGAGCCCTGCCATGAAAGTGCTTAGAAACTATTTGAAGAGCCTTTTCCTGCTGGAGTTGTTTCGCGGCTTGAGCGTTACCGGGCGCTATCTGTTCCGTAAAAAATTCACCGTGATGTATCCGGAAGAGAAGGCCCCGGTCTCCCCGAGGTTTCGCGGTCTTCACGCCCTGCGACGCTATCCCAACGGCGAGGAGCGCTGCATCGCCTGCAAGTTATGCGAGGCGACCTGCCCGGCACTGGCCATCACCATCGAGGCCGAGCCGAGGGAGGACGGTTCCCGACGCACCACCCGTTACGACATCGATCTGTTTAAATGCATCTACTGCGGCTACTGCCAGGAGGCCTGTCCGGTGGATGCCATTGTGGAGACCCGCATCTATGAATACCACTTCGAGAATCGCGGTGAGAATATCATGACCAAAGAGAAGCTGCTGGCGGTGGGCGACAAGCATGAGGCGCAGATTGCCGCCGACATAGAGGCCCAGGCGAAGTATCGCTAACTGGACACAGACAAGGGAAACCCATAAATGACACTTGAAAAGCTGATTTTCTATGCCCTCTCCGCGGTGATTATCGTTGCCGCAACGATGGTTATAACCCGGCGTAATCCTGTGCATTCCGCCCTGTTTCTGATTCTTGCCTTCGTCGCCTGCAGCGGCATCTGGCTGCTGGCGGAGGCGGAGTTTCTCGCCATTGTGCTGGTGCTGGTCTATGTCGGCGCGGTCATGGTGCTGTTCCTCTTCGTGCTGATGATGCTGGATATCGACATCGCGGTCTTGCGTGCCGGATTCATCAAGATGCTGCCCCTGGGCGTGGTCATGGCCATTGCCATGGCTGCTGAACTGATCCTGATCGTCGGCCCGGATAATTTCGGTCTCGAGAAGTATGCCGCGCCGGCCAGGCATGGCGCGGATTACAGCAATACCGAAGAGCTCGGGAGTGTCCTTTACACCGTCTATATGTACCCCTTCGAGATCGCCGCGGTGATCCTGCTGGTCGCCATCATCGCCGCCATCGGCCTGACCATGCGCAAGCGGCCGGACACCAAGTATCTCGATCCGGCCACCCAGGTCGTGGTCAAGCGCGACCAACGGGTACGCATGGTATCCATGGACGCCGAGAAAGGATGAGAGAGA
>NATV01000155.1 GCA_003094535.1 gamma proteobacterium symbiont of Ctena orbiculata
GACCGCCAGCCGCTCCTAAACTGAAAGTTTGTATCAATAAACAGATGGAGAAACCGATGAAAAACCATTTAATACCACTGATAGCAGCCAGCTTTATCTTTGCAACACCCCTTCAGGCGGAAGAGTATGTCATCGACACCAAGGGCTCCCATGCCTTCATACAATTCCGCATCAAGCATCTCGGCTACAGCTGGCTGCTGGGACGCTTTAACGAATTCAGCGGCCGCTTCAGCTATGACGAGAAGAATCCCCAAGCCGCGAAGATAGCGGTGGATATCAAGCCGGCCAGCGTCGACAGTAACCATGGGGAGCGTGACAAGCATCTGCGTGACGAGGATTTCCTCTATGTGGACAAATATCCCAAGGCATCTTTCGTCTCGACATCTTTTACCGAGAAGGGCGGCGGCAAGGCCGAGCTCAAAGGCGATCTCACTCTGCGCGGTGTCACCAAGCCAGTGGTCATCGCGGTCGAGCATATCGGCCATGGCAAGGATCCCTGGGGCGGTTATCGCCGGGGTTTCTTCGGCACCACCGAGATTGCGCTAGCCGACTTCGGCATTAACTTCGATCTGGGGCCTGCCTCGAAAACGGTCCAGCTGGAACTCTCTGTTGAGGGGATCAGGCAGTAGCATAAGCCAAACCCGGGTGATGGCATGCCCTCTCCGCAACGGACGAGGGGTGCCCTTGCCTGTTTGATATATAAAAACCCCAAATGGACGCTAATCACCGCGGAATATCGCGAATATCTAAAGAACTGTTTAGAGCTTCGCAAGCTGTCGTTGGCTGAACATGGCTAATATCAATTATCCGATTTATGAACAGTCGTGGTGATTTGCGTCCATTTGCGGTCAGCGTTGTCAAGCTGTAGGGTGCGGTTCACCGCTCCGGTTTGCCGCCTCGACCACATGTGCTGCCGCCAGGCGTAACAGACCACTGTCGGCACCAGCCAGGTGCGCCCCTTCACTCAAGGCACGACGCCATTTTCTGGCGCCGGGTTGACCCTGGTACAGGCCGAGTATGTGACGGGTGATGCGGTTGATCGGCGTACCCCTCGCTGTCTCCCGTTCGACAAAAGGAATCAACGACTCCACGACCTGGTGGCGGGTCAACGGAGATTGCGGCTGGCCGAAGATCAATCGGTCGGCTTCGGCCAGTATCCAGGGATTGTGATAGGCCTCGCGGCCGATCATCACACCATCAACCAATTCGAGTTGCTCCCTTGCCTGGCCGAGACGGGTAATGCCACCGTTGATGATCACCTCAAGCTGGGGGAAATCCCGTTTCAGGCGATGTACCGTGGAATAGGATAGGGGTGGGATCTCGCGATTCTGCTTCGGGCTCAACCCCTGCAGCCAGGCCTTGCGGGCATGTACGATGAAGGTGCTGCAGCCGGCCTCAGCTACGGTGCCGACAAAATCGCAGAGTGCTTGATAGCTGTCATGATCATCCACACCGATACGGTGCTTGACGGTGACATCGACGGCGACGCTGTCCCGCATCGCCTTGACGCAGTCGGCGACCAGCTGAGGGGTGATCATCAAACAGGCGCCGAAGCGTCCCGATTGCACCCTGTCGGAGGGGCAGCCGATGTTGAGATTGATCTCGTCATAGCCCCACTGGCTGCCCATTTTTGCGCATTCAGCAAGCGCTTTCGGATCACTGCCGCCGAGCTGCAGCGCCAACGGGTGTTCGCTGGGATCGAAATCGAGGAAGCGCGAGCGATTGCCATGCAACAGGGCTCCGGTGGTGACCATCTCCGTGTAGAGCACTGCATGCTTGGAGATCAGGCGCAGGAAATAGCGACAATAACGGTCTGTCCAATCCAGCATCGGGGCGACGGAGAGTTTACGATC
>NATV01000156.1 GCA_003094535.1 gamma proteobacterium symbiont of Ctena orbiculata
CGGCTTCCATCAGGGCCCGAAGAGTAACAAAGCTCTTCTTTCAGAGGCCGAATGTAAGGATGCAGTTGTGACCGTTTTTCCATGTCAATTCTTAATTAGCAAACCGGGACGGGTCCATGTAAGTGGATTATGTGGACGGCACAAATATTGTGATATGCCGCTGGAAAAAATATTGTAATATCTTGCCAATTGTACTATAAATGTTCTCATTCAAGGAAGAACACTGTTTGCAGCAAGGATTCTCATGGATATCAGAGAAGTGCCCGATCCACGAATTGGTCAGTTTTGGACCAATTACGCCGATTTGCTTAAACGTTTTCATGTCCCACCGAAGGCAATACCATGGTATCGGCGCCATGTAGAGGGGTTTATGTCTGATCATCCCGAGGTACGACTGAGATCTCATACCGCCGAAACGGTTGAATACTGGCTTGAACGAATAGGAAGACAACCCAATATCAATGCTTGGCAGTATCGTCAAAAGGTTGATGCGCTGAGACTTTTGTTCGGCCATTTTTTGCGGCGGCCCTGGAGCAGCGGATTTGATTGGGATCGTTGGTTGAATGGTATGCGTGCGCTGGAGAGCGACCACGCGACGATTGCCCGCACCTACGAAATGATCGATAAGGCGGTTGAAGACCCTAAAAACCACCTCGCCAAGGCATACCCTGACCTCTACCGGCGTTTTTTGGTTGCGATCAGGCTCCCTGACTACTCCACCAATACGGAAAAGAGCTATCTTGGCTGGATCAACCGTTACCTTCGTTTTCACAATAATAGGCATCCCTGTGACTGCAACGAACCGGAGGTTGCCTCCTTTCTAGAACATTTGACGCTTCAGCGCAAGGTGGCCGGGGCAACTCAATCACAGGCGCTCAATGCACTTGTCTTTTTCTATGCCCATGTTTTAGAAAGACCTTTAGATAAAATAGGCCCTTTCAAACGTTCAAAAAAACCCAGACGTATACCTACAGTTTTAAGCGCCAGGGAAATAAATTCCCTGTTCATGCAACTGACCGGCGTCAACCGACTCATCATGCACCTGATGTACGGCACCGGCATGCGTGTCATGGAGTGTGTACGACAAGGAACTCCGCTGGCAATACCTGTTTCCTGCCAGCCGGGTTGCACAGGATCCCCGTAGCGGTGAGATCCGCCGTCACCATCTGCATCAATCCGCCGTGCAGAAGATTGTAAAACGGAGCGCGGAAGCCGCCGGTATCCGCAAGCGGGTGACCAGCCATACCTTACGCCACTCATTCGCAACGCATCTACTCGAGGCGGGTTCCGATATCCGCACGGTTCAGGAGTTGCTGGGCCATGCCGATGTCTCCACCACGATGATCTACACCCATGTGATCGGCAGGGGCGGTCAGGGCGCAAGGAGTCCTCTTGATCGACTTGCAGGTTCGGTTGACAGGTAGTGCCGCTATTAGAAGAACAGCAACTTTACGATAAAGGCCGACAGCGCCAGGAAGAGCACTCCGCGAATCATGGTTTCACCGTGACTGACGGTCGTGTGTGCCCCCAGCCAGCCGCCGATTGAGTTGCCGACAGCAAGACCAAGCCCGGTCCACCACAGCAGTTCCAACTGTGAAGTGAAGACAATCAGGGCAACCACGGTGTAGACCAGGACGATGAGGACCTTGTACATGTTGACCCGCACCAGGTCCAGAACCATGACTCTGTGAAGGATCGGCATCAGGATGAAGCCGACGCCTACCTGAATGAAACCGCCCCAGAAACCGGCCCCGACCATCAACAGATGACCCGCGACCAGGTTTTGTGCCCTGGCTTCGCCGCCGATCGGTTTTACCTTGTCATGTCCGGTAGCCATCAGCACCATCACCGCGATCATCACCAATGCCAGTACGCGGTCGAACCACTCGCCTTCCAGATGCACGCCCACGGAGGCGCCGAACAGGGCCCCCAGCGAGGCGGCCGTGGCGAGACTCATCCCCAGTTTAAAATCGGAATAACCCCGGCGACGAAAGGTTGCCACCGCCGTGACATTCTGCGCGAGTATGGCAATGCGGTTGGTGCCGTTCGCTACGGGTCCGGGAACGCCCATGAAGAGCATTACCGGGACAGTCAGCAGCGAACCGCCCCCCGCCATCACATTGATCCAGCCGGCGGCAACACCGACAAGCGCTAAAATGATGATCTGCCAGAATTCCATACTCGATCATTACCCGGGTTGCCATAACCATGGAAACATGGAAAGGAAGGGAGGGACGGATAGGGACAACCGAAGACTGGGCAACAGCAAACTCGTTTATTCTCTCATCTGTGTAAGCCTGCAATCATGGAGCGGACGAGATCACCAGCTTCATCGGACGCCATGAAATGCCGGGCTGCGGGCAAAGCAGGGTAAGGTTAGCAAATCCCCAATAAGCTGTCTTCACGCCTCCGTCGCCACCCTGTTGTCAACCGCCACAATCCCGTTCCGGGTCGCGGTGATCTCGGCCATGATGGAGAGGGCGATCTCCGAGGGCCGCTTGCTGCCGATCGGCACACCGGCGGGGCCACGTACGCGTTCCAATTGCCGGGACGTGCAGCCCATCTTCAGCAGGCGCTCATGTCGCTTTGCGGCTGAGCGTCTCGAACCCAGGGCACCGATGTAGAAGGCATTGGTCTCAAGGGCCTCGATCAGTGCCATGTCGTCCTGTTTTGGATCGTGCGCCAGGGTCACTACGGCGGTTCGCGGCTTCGCGGCCAGGTCATGCACCGCGTCATCCGGCATCTGACGGGTGTAGATGACATCGGGGAGCGGATCGGGATCGGCGAAATCCTCCCGGGGATCGCAGATCGTCACCCGGTAGTCAAGCATGCGCGCCATCCTGGCCAGGTAGCGGGCCAACTGCCCATCCCCTATCAGCAGCAGCTGCCAGCCGGCGCCAAAGACCTTGACCAGACGCTCTTCCGTCAGGCTCAACTCGGGATAGCCTTCACCTTCCCCAAGCGTGACCTCACCGGAATCAAGTGAGAGCCGTCGGGCAACCAGCTCCCCCCGATCTATACGTTCCAATAGCCGCTCGATCGAGGCGGCGGATTCGAGCGGCTCGACCGTGATCTGCAGTCGTCCGCCGCAGGGGAGTCCGAGCCGTCCGGCCTCCTGGCTGTCGACGCCGAATCCCACCGAGACCGGAAGCGAATCGGCCAGCTCACCCTTTCGATAGCGGCCGATCAACTCCTCTTCGACGCAGCCCCCCGAGACCGAGCCGATGAAACGGCCTTCGCGGTTCATCGCCATCAAGGATCCGGGCGGCCGGGGCGAGGAGCCCCAGGTCCGTGTCACTGTCGCCAGGGCAACCCCTTTGCCCTCGCGCAGCCATTGGGCCGCCTTCGCCATGACATCACGGTCTTCCGCCCGCACCAGTTCATTTATGGGGTCGTTTGGATTCACGCCTGAAGCTCCACTGCGTTGTTCCCAGGCTCCTGCGCGGTGCTGCCAACCACACTACAGGAGGACGAGGTGGGGGTTCCCACGGATGACCGTGGGAACCGGAAAGGCCAGTGCATTGAGATCTTGAACCCGTCAGGCGGGCCGAAGCGGCAGTTGGCGCAAACGCTGACCCGTCGCCGCATAGACCGCGTTGGCAACCGCCGGCGCGATCACCGGAGTAGCCGGTTCGCCGACACCGGTGGGCGGCTCGGTGGAGGGGACGATGTAGACCTCCACCTCGGGCATCTGATCGATGCGCAGGGTCAGGTAGTCGTGAAAATTGGACTGCACGACCCGCCCCTCCTTGAAGGTCAGTTCACTGGCCAGGGTGGCCGCAAGGCCGAATCCCATGCCGCCCTCCATCTGCGCCTCGATGACATCGGGATTGACCGGTACGCCGCAATCCACCGCGATCACCACCCGGTCGATATAGATGACCCCGCGCCGTACGGTCACCTCCGCCACTTGCGCCACATAGGAGTTGAATGACTCATGCACCGCCACCCCGCGGCCACGGTTGCGGCCCAGGGGCTCGTCCCATCCCGCCTTCTCCACGGCCAGGTTCAACACCCCG
Source organism: gamma proteobacterium symbiont of Ctena orbiculata (assembly GCA_003094535.1). Taxonomy (GTDB): domain Bacteria; phylum Pseudomonadota; class Gammaproteobacteria; order Chromatiales; family Chromatiaceae; genus Thiodiazotropha. The sequence goes on from NATV01000156.1 coordinate 4,020, forward strand.
AGGTGGCGTGGATGCCCCGCCAGGAGCTCGCGCCGAAAGTCCACGGGATCCTTGCCCGCTTCCGCTGCCAACTCGTCCAGGAAGCACTCCACCGCGAAGGCGGTATGGGTGGAACCTACGGAACGCCACCAGAGCACCGGCACCGGCAGTTGGGGCGAGTGGAGATCGATATGGATATTTTTCAGGGCGTAGGGCAGGTTCGCGGCGCCCTCCACCGAGGTCTGGTCGACGCCGTCCTTGACCATCATCGCCTCGAACGGGGTGCCCGCCAGGATCGATTGGCCGACGATGCGCTGCTGCCAGGCCAGGGGCCGGTTTTCCCCATCCAGCCCCGCCTTGAGCTTGTGCAGATAGAGCGGCCGGTAGTAGCCGCCGCGCATATCGTCCTCCCGGGTCCAGATCAGCTTTACCGGCGTACCCGGCGGCATCACCTTGGCGATATGCACCGCCTCGAGGACATAGTCGGCCTTGGGATTGGCGCGACGGCCGAAGGAGCCGCCGGCATAGAGCATGTTGATCCGCACCTGTTCCGGCTGCAGTCCCAGCAGGCCCGCGACCGCCATCTGGTCCCCGGTGTTCATCTGCTCGCCGTTCCAGATCTCGCAACCCGAGGCGTCGATGCGCACCACGCAATCCATCGGCTCCATCGGCGCATGGGCGAGGAAGGGCACGCTGTATTCGGCCTCGATGGTCTTGGCCGCCTGGGCCATCGCCGCCTCGCTGTCGCCCTCGTTGCGGGCAACGGTGCCGGGCTGCTTCGCCAGTTCGCGGTAGCTGTCGACAATCTCGGCGGAACTCTGCCTGAATGCCTCGCTCTCGTCCCACTCCACCTGCAGGGCATCCCGGCCCTGCTTGGCGCTCCAGAAGCCATCCGCCACCACCGCGATCCCGGAAGGGATCTGGATCACCTGCTTGACCCCTTTGATCGCCCTCGCCACCTTGTCGTCAAAGCTGCGCACCTTGGCGCCGAAGCGCGGCGGATGGGCCACCAGGGCGGTATACATTTCAAGTTGTTTCACATCGATGGTGAAGAGCGCGCTGCCGTCCGTCTTCTCCGCGCTGTCCTTGCGCGGCAGGCGCTTGCCGATGAGGCGGAACTCATCCGCATCCTTCAGCAACACCTCCTGGGGCACGGGCTGTTGCGCGGCGGCTTCCGCCAGGTCGCCGAAGCTGGCACTGCGTCCGCTGGCGGCATGGCTCAGGACACCGGCCTCAACCTCGATCTCATCCGCCTTTACCTGCCACTGCCTGGCGGCGGCCTCCACCAGCATATTTCGCGCCGCGGCACCGGCCTTGCGCATCTGCAGCCAGGAGTTGGCGATCGCGGTGCTGCCGCCGGTTCCCTGGGCCTCGCCCCAGAAGAGATTGCGGTAGCGCTTGGCGTTTGCAGGCGCACCCACCACCCTCACCTGCTCCCAGGCGGCATCCAGCTCCTCCGCCACCAGGGTCGCCAGGCCGGTGTAGGTGCCCTGCCCCATCTCCAGATGCTTGGAGATCACGGTGACCCGGTTGTCACTGCCGATACGTAAAAAGGCGTTGGGTTGAAAGACCTCGTCCACAGCCGGCGCAACGCCGGCAAAACCGGGGCCGGACTTGCGCATCTCCGCACGGGTGACAGGCATGATGCCGAGGGTCAATCCGGCAGCGGTAGCGACACCCGCCGCGAGGAAGCGGCGGCGACTCAGATTGGCGATCCACTCACTCTTCATCCCATCTTCCTCCCTGCTACCTGGGCAGACTTGTTCGCGGCCGCCTTGATGGCAGCGCGAATCCGCACATAGGTGGCACAGCGGCAGAGATTGCCCTGCATGGCATCATCGATATCCGCGTCGGTGGGGCGCGGTTTGCGTTCCAGCAACGCGGTTGCCGACATGATCTGGCCCGACTGGCAGTAGCCGCACTGCACCACATCCAGTTCACGCCATGCCGCCTGTACCGCCTTGCCGGCGGGGGAGTGCAATCCCTCGATCGTGGTCACCTGCTTACCGATCGCCTCCGACACAGGGGTGATGCAGGCGCGAACAGGCTCACCGTCGAGGTGAACCGTGCAGCTGCCGCATTGTGCAATGCCACAGCCGAATTTTGTGCCGGTGAGTCCGATGTGATCCCGCAGCGCCCACAACAGGGGCGTCCCCGGATCGATATCGAGGGGTTGAACTGAACCGTTTACCTTGAGTTTGATCATGCAGCGCCTCCGGATGCCACTATCCCTATAGCCTTGTTGTCTCATCAACACCGAATCCAGGGCTTCAGGCTCCGCCGTTATTTATGGCGGAGTTTCCCGCGTATGCGCAGCTGCGGCCGCGCTGAATCGGGTCGATATTTTTACAACATAGAATAGTAGGACAAACCAGCCTTAGCCATGTTCAAACCATCTACAGAAATAGGGGGTGAATCAGCCACAAACCTGACCGGGATGCTATGTTTCGAATTCCACCACCACCCGGTTCCTGCCCGTAGCCTTGGCCCTGTAGAGGGCATCATCGGCACGCTTGAACAGCATCTCCGCCGTCTCATGCCCATGCAGCGAGGCGATTCCGCAGGAGATGGTGAGTCCGAGACGTATTTCATCGAGCCTGCACCCTCTCTCTTGAATGACGCGGCAGATCTTCCCGGCCAGGCACTTTGCATCCCCGGCACCGCAGTCGGGCAACAGCGAGACAAACTCCTCACCCCCGTATCGCGCGGTAAAATCGCTGTCACGCTGATGCGAATCGATAGCCTGGGCGACACAGCGGATCACATCGTCGCCAAAGGGATGACCGTATCTGTCATTGATCCCCTTGAAGTGATCGATATCCCAGACCACCAGCGACAAGGGCGTGGCGTGGCGTTGACTGCGGGCTATCTCGGCCTTCAGCCGCTCAGCCAGGGCACGGCGGTTTGCAATCCCGGTAAGCGGATCGATCAGCGCATGCCTGCGCTCGAGCGCCAACTGCCGCTGCAGCGACCGCACCTGCAGTTCCAACTCCCGGATCCGCATTTGCAATCCCAGGTTCTCCGCCGAATCATTGACGATGGCCGGCAGGCGTATTGTGTTCATCGTCGGGCTGTCATCCGTTACAAGCTGCAATCCGTGACGTCCCTTCCCGTGGCTGTCTGACGACTGCGTCATCTTTGAACCTATATCTTGATTATCACTCAACAAGTCGCTGGTTTGCCTTTTCCGGCCTCCCCGGTGATCCTTGGCATCTGTTGGTAAGACTAGGCTCGCAAATGTGAGGAACTGTGGGGTGAATAAGGAGATTTTGTGAAGAATGGACTGAGCTGTCGCATCCCCGCCGGATGCATACCAGAATAGAGACAAGCAGTCCGCAAGATCACCACTGTGAAATCATGAAGTTCAACATCACCGGCAAACTCGTCGCGGTTCTCTCACTCACCAGCGTGCTGATCGTCGCCGCCATGGCAACGGCGATCCATTGGCGTTTCCAGAAGGGCTTCATCACCTATCTGACCGAACTGGAACTGGATCGCCTCGACGAGACGGTCGCCGACCTGAGCGCCAGCTACCGAACAGTCGGCTCGTGGAACTTCCTGCGCGGGAATCACGAGGGTTGGATGGAGTATTTGCCGATGCAAAATCCGCGCGACATCCCGGCCGTGCCCTCACCCCTGCAAGCGAGACATCCTGCGCAGCCGGGTGGGCGTTTTCCTCCCCCCCTTGCGCCGCAGGACCGTACCGGCCTGAGCACCCGCCTGCGTCTCCTCGACGCCGGCAAGAACAGCGTCATCGGTCCACCCGGCGAGGCTGGCAATGAGCTGTTGCGGCCCATAGCACTGGATAACCGCACCATCGGCTGGTTGAGCCTGACCCCCCTGCCCGTACCCGAGTCCGATCTCGATCGTCGTTTCCGCGATCAACAACTCCGGGCGATCTATCCCATTGCCGGCGGCGCCCTGCTGCTGGCGCTGTTGATCGGCATCCCCCTGGGGCGCCATCTGCTGACACCGGTGAAGGCGGTGGCCGCCGGCGCCCATGCGCTCGCCCGGGGGCGCTTCGACATCCGCCTGGAGTCCCAGGGCAGTGACGAGCTGGGGAGGCTGGTGGACGATTTCAACGCCCTAGCGAAGGTGCTGGAGCGCAATGAACAGCTGCGTCGCCAGAGCATGGCGGACGTCTCCCACGAACTACGCACCCCGCTGGCGATCCTGCGCGGCGATATCGAGGCGATTCAGGACGGCGTGAGACCCCTGGATCAGACGCAGATGACCCGACTCCACAACACGGTAATGGTGTTAAGCCGCCTGGTGGACGATCTCTACGACCTCGCCCTGGTGGATGCGGGAGCGCTGACCTATCAGAAGTCAGTGATCGATCTTTCCGCTATCATTCAACAGGCCGCCGATGCCGCCGAGGGCGAGTTTGCAAAGAAAGCGATCGTGCTGACAGCCAATGTGGACGAGGGGATGAAGATCTTCGGCGATGAGCGCCGTGTGCGCCAGGTATTCGACAACCTGCTGAAGAACAGCCTGCGCTATACCGACAGCGGCGGCGAATGCCGGCTGACGGCCCTCGGCAAAAAACGCCGGATCTACGTCAACCTGGAGGACTCGGCCCCCAGCGTGACCCAGGAGGAACTGCCGCGACTCTTCGACCGCTTCTACCGGGTGGAGGCGTCGCGCAACCGCAGTCGGGGCGGTGCCGGTCTCGGCCTTGCCATCTGCAAGACCATAGTCACCGCCCACGAGGGCGAGATCGGCGCCCAGGCCTCCCGCCTTGGCGGTATCCGCATCCATATCAAGCTGCCGGCCGAGATCAATGACCATGAGTGAGCAAAACCAACGCATCCTGATTGTCGAAGATGAGCCCGCCCTGGCGAATCTGCTCGAGGACTATCTCAAGGCAGCCGGCTATGGCACCGATGCCATGAGGGAAGGGACCGGGGTTGTCGAGGCGGTACGCGACAATCCTCCTGACCTGATGCTCCTCGACCTGATGCTGCCGGGTAAGGACGGTCTCGCTATCTGCCGCGAGATCCGCGCGTTCTCCGACCTGCCCATCGTCATGGTTACCGCCCGGGTGGAGGAGATCGATCGCCTCCTCGGCCTGGAACTCGGTGCCGACGACTACATCTGCAAACCCTACAGCCCCCGGGAGGTGGTGTTGCGGGTCAAGGCGATCCTGCGTCGGCTGCAACCGGCCGCCTCGTCGCCAACTTCGGCAGCGGGACTGGCCCTCGATGAAAGCCGCTTTGCCGCCCGCTATCAAGGGACGGCACTGGAGCTGACACCGGTGGAGTTCAGACTCCTCAAGGCCTTCGCCGACCAACCCGGCCGGGTCTACTCCCGCGCCCAGCTGATGGATCATCTCTACACCGATCAGCGGGTAGTCAGCGACCGCACCGTGGATACCCATATCAAGAATCTGCGCAAAAAACTCAACGCCGTGACCCCCGACGAAGAGATTATCCGCTCCATCTACGGTGTCGGTTATAAGCTCGAACTGCCGTTCTGAGACGAATGGTGTTAGTCAGTCCGCAAATGAACGCTAATAAACGCAAATATGGCTTTTTAAGAATGCCCTGCGGGGATTAGTGGTGCCGCCCCCTGAAGTTGCTGCCTTATCCTCTCCCGAAGTGAAGGCCACACCAATCCACTGGATAGGAGTCTTGTTGAACCTTGTTGGTTAGCAGATATTCAAGTTGGCGCATAACCAATCTTAAATATCTTATATTTGCGTTTATTAGCGTTCATTTGCGGACCTTTTTACTCTTTTGCATCACGCACGCAACGGGCATAGTTGAAGATACGGGTCTCGTCCCGCTGTCCGCCCCTCGCCCGCCAGCGCGAGGGATTGCCCGTTTTGGGGTCGCTGCGTTGCGCGCCGGCGCCATGCACATCGACGCCATCCACGGAGGTACAGGGGCCGAAACAGATATAACTGGCCATGGCGGGGTTCTCGCCATGGGTGGTGGAAGACCAGAACCAGCCGGCGCTGTCTTTCTGTTTGAAAAAGTTCGGATCGATGGCCGGATCGTTGTAGCGGTAGTCGACCAGGGTCTGCAGCTCCTTTATGTTGGGCAGGCGCCAGTCACTGTATCCCGCCAGGTTCAGACCATCACAGTAGCCGAGGGCTTGGGACCAGTCACGGGGCTGGCCATCGTCGGCCTGCTGCCACATCAGTTCCATCGCCGCATCGGTCACCGTACCGTTGCGATTGTCCTGGAAAAGATTATCCCCCCAGGATTCGCCGCTGACACAACGGTAGAAGAGCCGACTGCGTCCCCGCTTGGGTGCGGCCTTTATCCTGCCGTCAAGAAAATTGAAAAAGAAGACATGGGGCACGGCAGAACCCAGCAGGATCTCTCCACTATATTCCGTAGATGACCAGGTCTGCCCCATCATCGACGTATTGTGCGTGGAGCGGAAGGGATCGTCGGCAAGAACCTCGGGGCCGGGCTCCTCGAGATCGAAAAAGCGCCGATCGATGTAGAACTGCCGGCCCCCCTGGTTGCGCCAATGGGAGATTGAAAAAAGCTCGGTGATCGTGGGCAGGCGCCATGTCCGATTACCCGCCAGCCCGAGGCGGCCGCAGGCCTCCGCCGCATCCCGATAGGTCAGGCGCTGTGCATTGTGGGCCTGTTGCCAGCGCAGCCCGGTGACGTTATCGGTTACCGTGCCGTCACCATTGTCCCGATAGCCCTGCCTGGCGCTGTAGTGGCCATCCTGCCCTGTAAAACGCTGTTGGAGATCGCCACAGGCCATCCTCTCGCGATTGTTGAAGCAGTCGATCTGTCCGCTATCGGGCACCTTGTTCTGAACCGCTGCTGTCCCCCTCGCGACGGGATCAACAGAGGTCTCGGGTGGTCTTACCTGGATCACAGCCGGTTCGACCGGTCGCCTGAAATCACTCTCCCGCGGCCCGTACCGCCCCTCGGCCGGCGGTCCACCGGGAGCTGGCCCGCGGCGAAAGTCCTTGGGTACGCAGACCATGCCTTCGCGCAGATTCCGACAGCTCCCCTCGACCGTGCCGTGGGGCGCTCGAAAGGAGCAGGCTGATTCCTGCTGTTTTTGTTCACAGGCCTCGAACGCCTCGGGGGGCGGTCCACCCCCGGGCGGTCGTCTGGCCCCTGGTTCAAACTGCGCCCCTGCCGCAGAAGATGAAACCAGGCCAATCGCAATAAAACCAACCCATGCCGCTTTCATACCGTACCTCTAACCTCTTTCGATTCCCTGGGTGATAAGTCTACCCTTCGATTTAGGAGAAAGTATGGAGAAAGAGGCGGGTTAGTGTGAAATTGCATTCCAAGCCGATAACTATCGGCGGTAATCCGATATCAGTTTGCTTCTTGTATGCTGACGAATGAACGCCCACCACCACTGAGTCAGTGGTGAGGGCAAAAATTGAAGTTATGATTTGTACTTCTTCTTCAATCCGATCAGTCCCAACAGTCCACTGCCGAACAGCCACACGGCGGCGGGTACAGGCACCGGAGTTAGGTCAACCGCGAAAGGAAGGTTGTTGTTCAAGGGTGCCGTAGAACCCCCTATGAAATTACCCCATATGTCACTGGCGGAAAATGACTGTTTGTCAATGTTGCGCCCCAATAAACTGGTTCCATTGCTGCCATACCAGAGAGTTGCGCTTGCCAGATTAAAGGTACTGCTATTCCCCTGATGTTCGACCGTTGTCACACCGGAGGCATCAAATTCAGCCGCAATTGCCTGTAGCACTGCATCGGCTTCTGTTTGGTTCGTCACATCAAAATTGTTAACCCAGTCATTGTGGGACAGAGTGAAGATGAAATCGACATTGTAATTGCTACTGCCGACAGCCAGATTGGTGATACCCGTGGCCACTCCGGTGCCGTTAAACTGAACAGTCGCTGCCTGGGCCGCCGAAAGCGGCAGCGCGGTAAGGGTCAACAACAGCCAGGGTTTGAGTAGAGTGTTGAAGCGCTTTACAAAAAACATAAGGTCCCCCGAACAATCCCATCTATACGCATGAATCCATGCCGGTACTGAAAAATCCCAAGATATTGAGTTAGTGAAAATCCCTGTACGGATCGACACCAACTACAACCTAGAGAGCGTCTCGATCATATGCCTTACACGTAGTAGTAACATGATCAATGCTCTCAACTACTGCAAACCACATGCCTAAAACCTAAATACCTTGGCTAACCATCTAAAAATCAGTCAAAAGCAATAAATCCACATTTTTGATCAGTAGTCATGATCAGGTCATTTAATAATTCCTGTTAAATTTACCGACACCTGATCTGCGATGATGAATGACCAGTCAATACATGCACCAGGATTGTTCAACGAGCTGGCTAGGTCCTGGCAAAATCACTGTATACCTGACTTGTCTAAATTTTAATTCTTTGAATGCAAAAAAGTTTCCAACTTTAAATCGGGATATGAAACGACTGTAACAGCGCCCGGGAGTAGCGCCGGCGTCAGTCACAAAAAGGTAAGGAAAAGCAAGTAATACCGATCCGGTGCGCGCAAGACCAGAACAGGATTCAGGTATTCATTTTATTTAATTTATTTATAACCAAACTGAAACCTTATAAATGTCAATTATTCCGACCCTTCGGTTTTGCATCGCATGCAAGCACCTATGTGGTGCAATCATCCTGCGGCTAAACATAATTTCATCGATCAAGTACACCCCGTTCCAATAACCGCCATGCCACCAGCATATTCAACATCACCAGGGTGGGCACCACCAGGGCCGGCGCCATCACCATGGGCAACTGGAAAAGCGCCGCGAACAGCGGCTCCGTCATGAACAGATGCATCAGTCCGGCCAGCGGCAGCACAATCACGACCACGCCGATCGAGTGCCAGACAAGAAGCACGCGCTGTTTCACTTTTCCAGCCAGGACCATCAGGGTTACAGCGACGGCGGAAAGCCCGAACAACAGATCGGGGCCTCCCACGAGCCAGGCGAACATCTGGGGGAACTGATCCTTGGATGCCTTGATCAAGGTGCCCAGGGCGAGAATTCTGAGCATATGTATACCGCTCAGCCAATGGGCCGGGGTCTCGTCGATCAAGAGTCGCAGCCCCTCTCGAAGCGGCGTCAGTACTGACACCATCGCCACCGCGATAAAAACCGGCACATAGGGCAACCAATAGCCCGGCAGCAGATTGAAAAACGCCTCGTCATTGAAACGCCCCACGCTCGACTGGTAGCCGACAAAGAGCCCCCAGATCAGGAGTATGCCGAGCAGCAGCGCCAACTGGTTGCGCTGGACAGAATTCAATATTTCTCTACGATGCAACCTGCTCACAAGGAACCAGATAAACCCGAAGATGGCAGCAATCAACAGGGGTAAACTGTATAGCTGCATGCTGATCTCCCTGGCCTCGATTTCACAGGACGCTGATGAATCATCTCATGACACCCTTCTGCTGCCTGTGGATCCGGGTGATGGATTGCGGGATAGAAAGCCAAAAACAGACTGGGCAACAGTTCGGGGCGGCAGTTCGCCAAGAAAGGCAAACAATTTATTGAGCAGACCTGGTGTTGCCGTGGTGCGCCCGGCCATGGCTGCGCGATAACCCGCCTCCGCCACCTTCGACGGTGAGAGCTTGGGCATCCACCGATAGATCGGCATATCGCCTGCACCGGCCTCGCCGACAAACCCAGTCGCTGTTGGTCCGGGGCACAGGGCCGTGATCCTGACCCCAGTTCCGGAGAGCTCACTTGCCAGACCGCGGGTGAAAGCGAGTACATAGTGTTTGGATGCGACATAACTTGCCCAGTTCGCGCCCCCTGAAAAATAGGCAGCCAGTGAGGCAACGTTCAATATACGACCGTTGCCGCGCTCGATCATCCCGGGAAGAAACAGGCGGGTGAGCGCTGTCAAGACCACGATGTTGAGCTGCAGCATAGCGAGCTGTCGATTGAGATCACTCTCGGCAAAGGGCCCGACGTCACCCGCCCCAGCATTGTTAACAAGAATATCCACCTGGATACCCATCTCACCCACTTGCCGGTACAGTTCGTTGACACCGCCGTCAGCAGTGAGATCGAGCGGGCAGATGGAAACACGACACCCATTCTCGCTTTCCAATTGCTTGGCCGCGTGCTCAAGATCGGTTTCGCTGCGCGCAGCCAAGACAAGATTGCAGCCGCGCATGGCAAATTGTTTCGCCAACTCCAACCCAATTCCCTTGGAACCACCGGTGATCAATACTGTTGAGCGGTCTGCATTACTCCCGGTTATTGTAGACATTGCCATTGCCTCCATATGATTCTATCAACCCGTCGTTTTATTCACACAGGCAGCTGCCATCAACTCCTGTCTCATTGTTTATACATACAATCAGGCACTGCTGTGCATCAAGTTATCGGACGGTCTCACACCCTGGTGCTGTTTGTCATGGGATTGAATCCAAGCAGTACTTTCGATGGAGTATGTTGGATTGGCGGGCAGAGGATAATCCCTGTATTTTTCAAACTTATCAAGATCGATCTGTGACGTAAGAGCCAAACGGATAAAACTGCCAATTGCCTTTAACCTGTTGCCAAGATTCGGAGCAGTAATTGATGCATGGTGTTTGATATATCGCCTTGCTATCGACTCGAAATCTTCAGCCGCCTTTCCCGTCATATCAAGCACCACGTTGTTGGGCGCGCCCATTTCAAAGCTTCCGCGACGGTACTCTTCCACATACCTTCTCACCTGTGCCTGCATGTGAACCGACATGCCCATGAAGCACATGGCTTTTAGAAACAACCGCTCAGAAATATTATTGAACCTAACCTTGCGCCCCGCGGCCCGCCCAAGGGCGTCAGCCAATTCTTTTGGTGACATCAATTCAGGCCCCGTCGGCCGCACCAACTTGCCGACATAGGGCCTTGGATTCACAAGTGCTTCAGCTGCGACACGACCCATGTCTTCATTGGATACAGGGGCTGTTCGCCCCTCCCCGAGGGGAAAGGGGAAGATACCCAGGTGTGCGGCCATGGCCAGCAACCCGGGCTGCAGAAAGTTATCCGCGAACCAACCTGTGTTGATTGTTACAACATCTATTCCAGGTAGCATTTCAAAAAGCCGGTCTGACAGGAATGAGTGCCGCGTGGCAAGCGAGGGATGTTGAGGTTGTGCGAGCCATTGGGTGATCGCGACGATCAAACTCAACTCAGACTTGGCGGCAGCCGCAGCGAAAGTCGCCGCAATATGCAACTGCTCCGGAACCCATGGAGCGACAAAGTACGCCTTGGAGATCCCGGTCAAGGATTTCGAAACATCTTCATAGTCCGACATATCACCTACGAAAATTTCAGCACCAGCCGCCAACAGCGCATTGGAACGATCAGACTTTCCGTGTACAAATGCCCGTACCAACTCTCCTCTATTCAACAATTCCCTTGCCGTGGCGTAACCGGTCTTACCGGCCGCACCCAGCACCAGAATCTTTTCCCGCTCGTGATGAAGATTACTAACACTCATGGATTTCTCCCAATATGTGTATATGCACATATAATAAATGTAAAAAAACATTCAAATCATTGCAGCGCTGCCTACAACAGCTGTCAGGTCAGCGATCATTCGATCAAGTCGGTTGCCACCCAGGGATGCTCTTATCTTCTGTTGCGCCTCTCGCCATAAGGGTACAGCCTGCACCAAATGCTTCAACCCTTTCTTCGTTAGGTTAACCTCGCGCGAGCGCTTGTCATGCCGGCTGGGTTTTACGGTTACCAGCCCATCCCGTTCAAGTGGCTTCAAGTTTCGTGTCAGGGTGGTACGATCCATCACCAATACCTCCGCCATCCTGGTTATGGCAACTGGCCCCATTGCTCGGATAACAACCAACAGGGTGAACTGGTTTGGCAATATGCCGCTGGGTTTCATGATCTCCTCGTAGACTTGGGTCAAGGCTCTGGTCGCCTTGCGTAGATTGAACATGGCACATGTCTGGCCGATTTCCTGGCACATTTGCAGATCACAATTGAGGTTTTTGACAGGCATGTATAGTGTATATACACCTAATAACTAAATGTCAAGTTTTTTTCTCCTTCAGTTGTTTAAACACAGAAGGTTAAGCGGACCGGATCGAAATTTGTGCTGCATAAAGAGCCTGACAGAGCTGTCGCCTGTGACAAAGTGTGATACATACCGCGCTGCGGGTTGATCTGCCGTTAAATTCCTGCTGAAAAATACTGGCTTACTAGCGACAAATACGCTTTCATAATCAGAATGTTTTTTTTGAGATTGCGCTCAAATCATATAATCTAACGGCATACACAGCGAATTTATCAACAATCACCCGGTGAAAGTAATGAAATTATCCATCAGACAGTCACTCACATACAGTGCTCTCATGCTTATGTTTTTCACTCAGACCACTTATGCCGCACCCGGCATGAGTGAGCAGCAGATGCAGCAAATGATGTTGAACGCCCAGAAGGCGCAGGCGTGTTTCAGTAAGTTTGACAAATCAACGTTTGATGAACTGGAAGCCAAAGGTAAAAAAATGGAGGCTGACATAAAGGCCCTTTGCGCCGCCGGGAAACGCGATGAGGCGATGAGCGCCGCCATGAAGTACAGCAAGCAGATGCACAACGATCCGAAAATGAAAGAGATACGTAAGTGCGGCGAGATGATGGAGGGCGCTATGGCCGGCATGCCACAACCCTATATGCCTCCGACCGATGAGGAACAGGAGAAAGACGGGCATATCTGTGACGATATGTAACCTGTTAAGTATCCACACATATGGTTGCGGTTTAGATACCAACCAGAGGCTGTAACATACGGCTGAATATGCCCGAGAAGCGCAACCTGTCGTCGGTGGCGATAAGACAGATGCAGGGTTCGTCCCTGCCCACCACCGGTTGATGGCCGACCGTATCGTCCAGGTCCGCCAGGTCACCACTCCCGTAGCGCCCTGTCTCATCCTCATAGGCACCCTTGATAACCAAGGTCAGTTCACCGCCCATGTGGGTGTGGTGCGGGATCGTGGTGCCGGGCGCTATGGAGAGCATACGAACGCTGCCCCTGCCGCTTTCTACGCCGCCAAGGACGTATTGGCGTATGCCGGGTATCAAACTACGCCATGGCAATGAACCCAAGCCTTCCGGCAGGTAAGGAGTAAGCACCCCCGGCACTCCATCCACTGCTGCCGGGACAGCCGGTTGGGTAACAGCCACCTCTGGTTCCTGTTCAATACGCGACCAGATGTTATCGAGACCTCCGGCGGACATCGCCACTGGCCGCAGCTCAGACAATAGTTCGCCGCCCACGGCATTTGCTTCCGCCATCCGGTTGCGGCAGTGGGGACAAAGTTCCATGTGGGCCGCCAGCACCAACGAAAAGCCTTCGGTGACCGCGCCTGCAGCATAGGCCAAAATGGTTGCGTCATCGGGGTGGTGATTGATTTTCATATCTTCTCTCCCATGCCCATTCGTAACTTATCGAAGGCAAGCCTTATCCGGGATTTTACGGTTCCGATCGGAATGGACAACTGGTAACTCACTTCGGAATGGCTCAGACCTTCGAAAAAAGCAAGCCGCACAACATCCATCTGTTCCTCCGGCAGTGTGCCTATGAGCGCCGTCAGCTTCTCTGCATCAGGTCGTTTCTCGAAACGCTCATGAGCGCCTAACCCGTCATCGTTGTGCTCCGCTTCGGCGGTCAGTTCCACTTCGTGCAGCTTGTGCTTGCGCAGACGGTCTATCTGCAGGTTACGCGCAACTCTGAATATCCAGGTGCTCACCGCGGACTTCCGTGGATCATAGTGATGGGCCTTTCGCCAGATCTGCACCATGGTCTCCTGGGCAAGATCATCGGCACTGGACTCATCGGCGCCCTGTCTCATCATGTAGCTCTTGACCCTGGGAGCGAAATAGTCGTAGAGGTGTTCGAAGGCCTGCCGGTCACGGTTTTTAGCAACCGATGTCAACCAGTCGACAGCTTCACTGACGGCCATGCCCGCCATGTTTTCTGATTCTGGGATAAGGTTAGTCACAGCTAACAGCATAGCTCTGCCCCCATTCTTGTCTATCCCTCAGTACGCAATATCTTCTCTACCGGATCACCGAGAAAAGAAAAAATACTCGATACCCAGGCCGCTACAAGCCGTCCCCAGCTTATTGGGGATCGGCCGGTAACTACGATTGGCAGATCAGAATTGAGGCAGCAGCACGCTGTCTATAACCCAGACGAGGCCATTAGCGGTACGGTAACCCTGGCAGTCGACCTCAGACTGGTTAACCATCGGTCCCTTCCTGTCCCGGCTGGCGAACAGCGTCTGTCCGCCTAAGGTCTCGTCTTTTCTGATGTAGCGTACTCTTCTGGGATCGACCTCTTTCGGTACCACATGATAGGCGAGTATCGCGGTCAAAATATCTTCGTCGCTGGCAATCAGGGTAAGCAGATCACCGGGAATGTTGCCAAAGGCATCATCCGTAGGTGCAAACACGGTAATACCTTCGCTGCTGTCAAGCAGGTTCGCCACCTCTACGGGAAGCACGGCAGCCAGGGTGCCGAGACCGAGGGAGACAGCACCCTCGGTGATCGTCGCGGGCCTTACATCGATGATCTCTGTCTTGACACATTTAAAATATCCGCCGCGCCAACCCGCATTGGCCGAGGTGGTAAAAAGTAACAGCATGGCTGGCAATAGCAGCGTCAAGAGGGACAAGCGCAACTTGTTTTTCAAAGCATCAATCTCGACAGCTGTTTCGGTATTGGTGGTGTTCATGTTCGATCTCCATCAGGTTGATTATCTAACGTCAAACAGGACAATTAGGAGCCCGCAACGACTGCGAACGTCGCTTAACTGTTCAATGCCCAATGGAATGGTCCCCTTGGTTGCCAGCGTACGTTCAGTCACTTCTACGCCAGGCCGTTAGGAGCGGATCACCCGCCAAAGCAAAATATGCCAATAACCTTTTTGTGGGTATGTCTCAAGTAAAAAGTAAAAGGGGTCAGTACCCTTTAACTGATTAAATCAGTATAATCATCCTTCGCTAGCTATCTGAACAAGGACGTTCAAATGCCCAGAAAACCCCGCTTCTATTTGCCAGGCATCCCGGCCCATGTGATCCAACGTGGCAATAGCCGTCAACAGGTATTCTTCGACTCCGATGACTATCAAGCCTATTTGAAGTGGTTGAAAGAGGGAGCAGACAAACACGGTTGTGCCATCCATGCTTATTGCTTAATGACCAACCATGTCCATTTACTCCTGACTCCGGAATCACCAGAGGCCATCAGTAAGACCATACAGTTCGTAGGCCGCTATTACGTACCCTATATCAATCGTACCTATGGAAAATCAGGTACCTTGTGGGAAGGGCGCCACAAGGGTTGTGTAATCGATAGTGAGGCGTATCTGTTCAGTTGTATGCGTTACATAGAACTCAATCCGGTACGGGCGGGCATGGCACAAAAACCCATTGATTATCATTGGTCCAGTTATCGGGGCAACGCCACCCAGTGCATTGACAAACTGACTACTCCTCATACCCTGTATCGACAGCTTGCCCAGGAGTACCAAGACAGGCAGTTTATCTATCGTGAATTGTTCCGTGGTGCGCTAGAGGCAGAGCAGGTCCACGATATCCGTGCAACCGTTCAAACTGGCACTCCCCTTGGCAATACTCATTTTCGTGAGCAGATTGAAAAGCAGTTAAAGTGTAAAGTGGGCCAGGCCAGAAGAGGACGCCCGAAGGGAAGATAAACGATAAGAGAAAGCCCCCTTTTCTCGTAAGAGAAAAAGGGTACTGAGAAAAATGGCTACTAGAAAAAGGGTACTGACCCCTTTTCCTTTTCTCATCTCACAAAAACGACTATCCGGGTAAGGTGGAGCCTTACCCCACCGAGCCCTTGATTCTCAACTCCCTGATTCACTGATCCGGGTTGACCAAGAATCGTTTGATACTACCGATCACCTCCGCATTCTGCAGGATACGCATATGCCCAAGTCCCCGGGTTATCTGGAGTTCGCTGTCTGCCCAAGCGGCGTGTACCGCTCTGCCGTTGGAAACCGGGATGTATCTATCCCGCGAGTCATGAATGATCAGGCCAGGAATACCTGCAGCCTGAACCCACTCCAGCATGGAAAACCGGGCCCACATCTCTTCACCAAATCGCTGCTCTAGACGACGCCTCAATTGACCGACTACTACCTCATTGAGTCCAAGAAGTGTTGAAAACTGCTGCAACAGGGTGGTGACGTCCTTGGGCGGAGAGATACAGACCACTGCGCTCGCACGGACGCCGTTTGCGAGTGCATGCAGTGCACACATACCGCCAAAGGAGTGGGCGATAACTGCCGTATCTTCCCCGGACTCATGCAGCAGTTGAGTGATAAAACCGCTGATTTCAAGAATGTCCGTGCTGTTGCCGGAAGAGCGTCCATGTCCAGGCGCATCGAATGCGGTGACCTGGAAACCCTGTTCCACCAGCGCCTCCGCCAGCAAGGTCATCTGCCCCGCATCACCGTTCCAGCCGTGGGTCAGCAGCACAGGCGCACCCTCGCCCCATCGATAGACGCGGACTGACTTGGTGCCATATTTTCGGACTTCAACGCTGGCCTGATCCAACACTCGCTGTTCATCAGCTGTCACGGAACGATGCTGGGTGCGGTACCAGATGAAGTGGGCCAATCGCCCGGCCAGATGGGGAGATACCCACGCCAGGGCGGAGAACGCAGACTGAATTGGCGTGCCCTTGCTCTTGTTTTTGCTGTTGCCTGATCCGGATATGGCTTGTGCGTTCAATAGGGACATTTTCACTCTCCTCTTCATTCTCTTCAGGGGCAGATTGCCGGTGTTGAAAAAAATATAGCCCTGGACTAGGGTGTCAGTAAGAGTCATATATGACATCTTTAATGCCATATTCGCCATCATGAAAACGACCATCAGCATTGCCATCGTGGCCTTAGATGAGTGCATGGCCTCGGCCATCGTCGGCTCCATCGATATGCTCTACGCCGCCAACAGAATCATTGAGGCCATGGGCAAAAGGGAGCTGCCCCGTTTCGAGTGGAAGGTGGTCTCCGTCTCAGGCCGGGCGGTGAAAACCGGCAACGGCATGAGGCAGGCGGTGGATTGCAGCCTGAAAGGGGTGGGCGATGTGGATGTGGTCTACATCCCCGGCATGTCAGTCATCGATGAGGCCCGTCTGGTCAATATCCTTGAAAACACCCGACCGCTGATCAACTGGCTGGCCAGGCGTGCCGCCGGCAAGAGCCTGATCACCAGCAGCTGCACCGGCAGCTTTTTCGTGGCCGAGGCGGGACTGTTACAGGACCAACAGGCCACCACCGGCTGGCCCGTGGAAGGACTTTTCGCCGCCAGGTATCCGGACATCCATCTCAACAGCAGTGAGCTGCTGGTGGCAGCGGACTCCGTTCTCAGCGCCGGTGCTTCCACCTCCTATCAGGACCTGATGCTGGAAGTCATTCGCCGCTATATCAACAGCAGAGTTGCCCATTTGACTGCCCGCTACCTGCTGCTGGACAGCAGCCGACACTCGCAGGCCGCCTTCCGTGTCAGCAGCGTGCGTAAATATGAAGACCCGGTGGTCACCAAGGCCCATGAACTGATGCAGAAGAACCTGAGTGATCCGCTGCAGGTCCCTGAACTCGCCACTCGCCTGAATGTGAGTGACCGCACCCTGATCCGGCGGTTTAAAAGAGCCACGGGTCAGGGACCCAATGCCTGCCTGCAAAACCTGAGGATCGACAAGGCGAAGTGGCTGCTTGAGAGTACAGGCAAGTCACACGAAAGCGTCGCCAACAGCGTCGGCTACACCGACACCAGCTCCTTCAGACGTCTGTTTAAACGTAGTATCGGCATGACCATGGGCGACTATCGAAAGCGTTTTCGCAGCAGACGCCAGACAGGTAGAGCGTCCCGATCAGGAAACTAGTAAAAGGGTACTGACCCCTTTTCCATTTCCTCGTACTTTTCCTAAAGCTCGTAATCCCCGGCGTAGGGCTTGTCACCCTCGACGACAGGCAAGGTCATGCGATTGCCCCAGTGTGACCAGCCGCCGTTATACAGACGCACGTCTTTCGCACCGAGATGCTTTAGTTGCATATAGGCCAGACTCATGCGGAAGCCATCGTGGCAGTAGACGTAGATGGTTTTGGTGAGGTCGATGTTCCGATACAGATCGGCCAGTGCTTCATCTCCGATCCACTTCTGCGACCCGGTA
>NATV01000157.1 GCA_003094535.1 gamma proteobacterium symbiont of Ctena orbiculata
GGATTCTGCTTCTCCTGGCGTTGACCATGCTGAGTGCGGCGGTGATGGTGTTGCTGGTGAAAAACCATATCGCCGCGGTCGCCGCCGCCTCGGTGGTCTCCCTCGGGCTGGCACTGATATTCGCATTGCTGCGAGCGCCTGATGTTGCCATGACGGAAGCTGCCGTCGGGGTCGGATTGAGCAGCCTGATTCTGGCACTTGCACTGCGTCGTCTCGGTCTTTGGAAGCTGGATGGCGCCAGGGCGGAGACCAACCTGCTCGCGCACCATGCGGAGAATCGGGATGGGTAGTCTCACGGGTCTGCTTTTTGCCGGAGGATTGGGCTTCATGCTGCTGGCGGTTGCCAGCGGGCTCGATTTCGGTGCCCCGCCGATGCTCATCGGCACCGAGATTCAGGCCCATGCGCCACAACAGACGGGGGCCGCCAACATCGTCACTTCCGTTGTCCTGGGTTATCGTGCCATCGACACCCTGGGGGAGCTATCGATCCTCTTCGCATCCGCTGTCTCCGCCGGTCTCGTACTGGGACGCCGCCACACCACGGCAGGCACCCAAACCAAGGGGGGATTTATTCTCCAATCAGGGGGATCGCTGCTCTTTCCGTTAATGATGACGATCGGTTTTTACATCATCTTTCACGGCCACCTGACCCCTGGCGGCGGATTTCAGGGGGGTGTTATTCTGGCGGCGGCCTTCTTCCTCCCCCTGCTGGCCCGACCAGGCGCCAGACTACACCACAAGAGCCTGAGTCTGATCGAAGGTTTCGCCGGCGCCAGCTTTATTCTCATCGGCCTTTTCGCAATGCTGGAGGGCAAGGCGTTCCTCCAACCCATGCTGATTCAGGACACCCTGGGTCAACTCGTCTCCGCCGGCACCCTGCCGCTACTCTATCTCGCGGTCGGCCTGAAGGTGGGCGCCGAACTGGCGAGCCTGTTGTCGCGGTTGATTCAGACAGAGGCGCCACAATGATCTCGGCCGTCACACCTGAACTGATCCTCCACATAACCGCCATTGGCCTGATCGCGATCGGTCTGGCGGGTGTGGTCCTCTCCTCCCACCTCTTCCGCATGGTGCTGGCGCTGGTCATCGCGGAGGCTGGCGCCAATCTGATGCTGGTGTTGGCCGGCTACCGCTGGGACGCGGTAGCGCCGATCCTGACCTCCCGGGCGGAACCCGCTGCGATGGTCGATCCTGTGCCCCAGGCGCTGGTGCTCACCGCCATCGTCATCGGCGTCGGCATCCAGGCCCTTGCCGTGAGTATCCTGATTCGTATACGCCAGCGTTATGCCACCCTGGATAGAAAAGAGGCGGCTGAACGTATGGACGCGGAGATCGCCGCCACCCTGGGCGCACCGAGAGACATCAGCCAGGAGGCGCCGCTGGGTGAGCGTCCACTGCCCCCTCTGCCCGCGGATCAAATCAATATGCGAGGAGATTCACCATGAGCACCAATCTGGTGCTGATCATAGCGCTGCCGTTGCTCGGCGCATTCCTGTTGCCGGTGCTGATGCGCAGTTCAATGGCGATCGCCCTTTGGAGCGGACCCGCTATTTTGATCTATGGCTGCTGGATTATTGCCGATCTCTGGCTAAGTGGATTCGCCCAGCCTCTCTCCGTCGCCATTGGCGGTTTCGCCCCGCCCCTGGGGATCAATCTCTATGTCGACTCCCTCGCCCTGCTGTTCGCCTTTGCCGTACAGCTGCTCGGGCTTGTTTTCTGGCCCTTTACCCTGGACCAGGAGAGCGCGCGTCGCCAGTCGCTGATGCTGCTGCTGGTGGCAGCCTCCACGGGGCTTGCCCTCTCCGGCGATCTGTTCAATCTCTACGTCTTCTACGAACTGGCCGCGGTGGCCACCTTCGGCCTGGCAAGCGCTTCGGGAAGCGGCGCCGCCTATGTGGCCACCCTGCGCTACCTGATTCTCAGCGGTATCGGCTCGGTGCTGACCCTGTTCGGCATCGCCCTGATCTACAGCCAGACGGGCACCCTCAATCTCGCCCACCTGGCTCAACTCGCCCCGGAGCAGTTGCACAACAGCCTGGGGCTCACCGCCTTTCTCGCCATCCTGATCGGGATCGGGGTCAAGGCCGAACTCTTTCCGGTCAACACCTGGGTGCCGGAAATCTACGCCACCGCCTCGACCAGGCTTTCCGCCTTTCTCGCCGGTCTGTTGTCCAAGCTGGCTCTGCTGATCATCCTGCGCCTGCTGCTGTTGATCTTCCATCAACCCGAAGCGGCCCAGGTCATCCTCATTCTCGGCATTCTGGGCGTGATCAGCGGTGAACTGGCTGCCTGGCGCGCCAGGGAGATGAAGCGCATGCTGGCGTTCTCCTCCATCGGTCAGCTGGGGATGATCTTCATCGCCATGGCCCTGCCGGATGGCAAGGGGATGCTGGCCGTACTGGCCCTCTCCCTGCACCACCTGATCATCAAGTCGGGCCTGTTCATGCTCGCCGAGGATTGGGGCGGCGCCCTGGAACGCCTGCGCGGCAGCGCCAAGGCCTCGCCGCTGGGGGCGGTGCTGTTCGTGCTCTTCTCCCTCTCTCTCGTCGGCATGCCCCCGCTTCCCGGATTCTGGGCGAAGTTCGTCCTGATCACCGAACTGGCCGCACAGGTCGAACCGCTCTATCTCCTCGGTCTTGCGGTCTTTCTGCTTGCCACAGTGGTGGAGGCCAGCTACCTCTTCCGCGTTGCGGCCACCCTCTATGGCAGTCCGGCGCAAGATACCCTTAGCGAAGAGATACCGAAAACCAAGGGGCTTTCACTGCTGACCGCCTCGCTGTTCGGGGCGGGGGTTATCGCCGTGGCGCTGTTGATCGCACCTGTTGGCGACGGCCTGCAAGCCATCGCCGCTCAGGCGCTGGATGTCGATCTCTACATCACTACCGTCTCTCCAGCCGTTTCCGGAGGCAGCCAATGATGCTCACGCTTCTGGATGAACTGCTGCTCTTCTCCGGCGCGACGCTACTGGTGGCGCTCTTCATCGGCCGTGGTCTCGCCGCCGGTTGGATGGTCACCATCCTCTACGGCGGCCAGCTGCTCGCACTGCTGAAGATGGCCGTCCTCGGCTACGAGGGTGGAACCATCGCCTCTTCGCTTACGCTGGAGGTCATGGGGCAGGCGTTGAGCTGGCGATTCGATGCCCTGAGCTGGTTCTTTGCCCTCATCACTATCGGCTCCGCTCTGCTCAGCAGCTGGTTCTCCTGCGGGGCCTGGGAGCGCAGCTACATCAGACAGGGCGGCAATATCTGGCTCTTCCACACGGCGATGGCGCTGAATGTCTTCACCATGCTGATCCTGCTTGCCAGCGGGGACCTGCTCTCGCTGTTCATCGGTTGGGAACTGGTAAGCTGGGCCGGCTTCCTGCTCATGGCCCTTGCCGGAGGTGTCGCCGCCAGAGCGGCGATGCGCTATATCACCTATGCCATGGCCGGAGGCATGGCCATCTTCGGTGGTTTGGCCCTGATCTACACGGCATCCGGCTCGCTGCAGCTCGAGGCCGTAACCACAGCGGTGGAACAGATGAGCGGTGCCAAGCTATGGCTGCTGGTGATCCTCTTCGGCGGTGGTTTCGGCGTCAAGATGGGACTCATGCCCTTCCATCTGTGGCAGGCACCCGCCTACGCGGAGACCCCCGGCCCCGGCAGTGCATTTCTTGGCGCGATCTCCTCTCGCATGGGGCTCTTCGCCATTCTCCTGGTCCTGGTGAAGCTGTTTGGCATCGTCAAGATCGAGAGCCTGAAGGTGCCGTTCACCCTGATCGATGCCCGTGATCTGCTGGCATGGATCGCGGTATTTACCATCATCCTGCCCACCTTCACCGCGATGAAACAGAATGACGCCCGCCACCTGCTCGCCTGGCATGGCATCGGACAGGGCGGTTATATGCTGCTGGGCGTGGTCGTGGCGGATGCCATGGGCGGTGCCGGCGGTCTGCTCCATGTCTTCAACCACGCCACCTACCAGGCCGCTCTCTTCATGGCGGTAACAGCGGTCATCTACCGAACCGGCACCTCGGATCTGAACAAGCTCGGCGGTCTTGTGGTGCGTATGCCGCTCTCCTTCGTGGTGCTGCTGATTGGTATCATCGGGCTGGCCGGGCTGCCGCCGATGAACGGCTTCGTCTCCAAATGGCTGGTCTACCGTTCACTGCTCAACCAGGGTATGCCGCTGCTCTTCCTGGCGGCGGTCATCGGCACCCTGGGCACCATCCTCTCCGTCTACAAACTGATCCACAATATCTTCCTGGGCCAGCTCCGGGTGGAGCACGAGCATGTGAGCGAGGCGCCATGGAGCATGATGATACCGATGCTGATTCTCAGCGCCATCATCTTTATCACCGGCCTGATGCCTGGGATACCCCTCGAATGGATTGCATCTGTGCTGCAGACGGTCGGGCTCCCGGTACCCGACTATACCCTGGGCGGGGTCGAATCGAGCAGCGGATCGTTGGACATGATCTGGGTGATCGGCGTTCTGTTTGCCGGCTTTGGCGTCGGCGCTCTTGTCTTCTACTCGGCCGGACGCAGTAAGCGTGTCCACCAGCTCGACAACTATGCCGGCGGCCACTTTCTCTCCGCGGATGTACGCTATCAGTACAGCGACAACTTCTACGCCGGACTGATGCATCTCATCGGTGGCTGGTACCGGGGCAGCTTTCTCTGGCTGGAGCGCGGCATTACATCGCTGGTCGAGTTCCTCTCCCTGGGCATGCAGGGTCTCTACCGGCGGGCCAATGCCGAATTCTATCTTCTGACAACCGCGCTTTTCGTTATCGCCTGGGTGGTAATCTGATGTCAGCCACTGAACTGCTAATCGAACTGATCCTGATGCCCCTGGTCGCCTTCGTCGTCGGCATGATGATGGTGCTGATGATGCGGCGCATCGCCGCCAAGCTGCAGCGACGCATCGGCCCCCCCTTCTTTCAACCGCTTTACGACATCGTCAAGCTGCACAGTAAAAAGACCCAGGTCTCCCACGGCCTGATCCACGATATCGGCATCGTCATGGCGATGGGCGGCTATATCGCCGCCGAGACCCTGCTCCCCGTACCCGGCATGAATGGGATCGCGGAAAAGGGCGGCATCATCACCCTGCTCTACCTGATGATGATCCCCTCCCTGGGTCTGGCGCTGGGTGTGGGCCAATGCGCCAATCCCAACGGCTCCATCGGCATCGCCCGGGCCTTGACCGCGATGCTCGCCTACGACATCCCCCTGGTAATCGTCGTCTTCGGCGTCGCCTACGCCGCAGGCACAACCAATCTCATCGACATCATCGCCGTCCAACAGGCCGGCGGATTCGAGACCTGGGGTGCAACCCAGATGCCGCTGCTGGCCATCGCCGGCCTCATCGCCATGCATGCCTCCCTGGGCAAGCAGCCATTCGAAATCTATATCGCTCCGGCGGAGATCGCCACCGGGCCGATGGTCGAAATGGGCGGCAAGTATCTCGGTGGGCTCTTCGTGATGCAGTGTTTTCAACTCTATACCACCTCCGTGCTCTACGTCTGCCTGTTCCTCGGCGGCGGCACCAACTGGTTCGATTTTTTGTTGAAGAGCTTTCTTGTTCTCGCCATTCCCATGAGCATCGCCTATCTGTTCCCCCGCTACCGCACTGAAGATCTGTTGCGGTTGATGTGGAAATGGCCGGTGATGTTGGGATTGATTGGAGTAGCGTTTGTGTTTGTTTAATTTTGAATTGTTAAGGAGCTATGATGGGCTCGATAAAACAGATACCGGTCGTAGAAGCAAAGCGAACCAACCCGCTGGCGCGGGTTTTCGACGACCTTGTGCGCTTCTGCCGCTCCCGCTCCCTCTTCATCCTCCACTACTGCACCGGTTGCGGCGCCATCGAGCTGCCCCCCGCGATGACATCCCGCTTCGACATGGAGCGGCTGGGCATTCAACCCATGGTTTCGCCCCGGCAGGCCGACATCCTGTTGATCACCGGCTATGTCTCGATCAAGACCCTGAAACGGGTGATCCTCACCTATGAACAGATGGGCTCGCCCAAGTACGTCATCGGTATCTGCTCCTGCACCGTCAACGGCGGCATGTATTGGCAGAGCTACGCCACGGCGAAAAAGCTCGACGAGTACATGCCGGTGGATCTTTATATCGCCGGCTGCATGCCGAGGCCCGAAGCGGTGATCGCCGGGTTGCAGCAGTTGATGGACAAAATCCACTCCGGAGAGGCGAGCAGCTGGGAAGACTACTACCGTAATTACGACTACTACCTGGGCAATCAGCAGAAGCTGTTTGGCGAGGATTGGCAGACACCCACCGATGTGATCAGCGAAGCGAAGCACTACGACCTGCTGAGCGAGGGCACCCTGGGTGACCACACGCGCCTCTTGGAACAGCATCAAAAACCCCTGGAGGCCCTGGAGATGCGCCTCGGCCACGAGCAGGAGGAGCCCGCGAAATGAGTAAGGAGATTACCCACTGGCTGGATGATCTGCTGGCGGAGATCGAGGGCATTGTAGTACGCCGCAAGAGCAGCCGCCGGGTACGGGTGGATGTCCCCGCCGATGCCCTGCCCGCTCTGTTGGAACTGCTCCAGGGGCGTGCCGGCTATATCCACCTTTCTGCCATCAGCTGCGTCGACTGGATCAAGGAGGATGAGTTCGAGCTGGTCTACCATGTCTGGTCCTACGAAAGCCACTCCCTGGTCTCCGCCCACATCCGCATCGCCCGGGAACCGGGGGTCTACCTATCGGTATACGATCTCTACCAGCCCGCCGCCTTTTTCGAACGTGATATCCACGAGATGTACGGCATCCACTTCGAGGGCAGCCCCAACATGGAGAAGTTCATCCTCACCGAATGGGACGGTCCGCCGCCGATGCGCAAGGAGTTCGACAGCGAGGCCTATATCAACGAACACCTGAGCTGGCAGAACTACAACCCAGAGTGGCTGCAGGAGCTGGTGGCCGAGGGTGGGGGAGTGATTATTCCGCCGGAGGAGCAACGATTCAGCCAGAAGAAGAAGTAATTTTGAATTGTGAATTAACGTGAGCGAAGCGAACACCGAAATTCAAAATTAACAATTCAAAACTCAAAAATTAACGAGCGCAGCGAGTATGAGACCTGAGAACTACGAAGCCCAACGCCAGCCGCCGAGCAACGAATTCGAACTCAACTTCGGCCCGAACCATCCGGGCATCGAGGGCAACTATGCGTTGAAGGTGAAACTGCACGGGGATGTTGTGCTGGAGGCCCAGGCAGACGGCGGTTATCTCCACCGGGGTTTTGAGAAACTGATGGAACAGCGTCTCTGGATACAAAACATCGCCCTGGTGCCGCGTATCTGTGTGCCCGACCCCTCGCCCATGGAGCTCTGCTACTCCATGGCGGTTGAACAGCTCTGCGGTCTGCATGTCCCGCAACGGGCGAACTGGATCCGCGTCATGCAGTTGGAACTCTCCCGTATCGCTGCCCATCTGTTCACCTTCGGCGGCCATGCCGCCACCACCGGCATGTACAGCACCATGTACTGGGGGGTTGCGGATCGCGACCTTGTCCTCGATCTCTTCGAGGAGTTCACCGGTGGGCGCGTATACAGCATCTACAATATACCCGGCGGGGTGCGGCGAGAACTGCCGAGCGGTTTTTTACAGCGGGTAAGCGAGACCCTCGACTATATCGAGTCCCGTCTCCCCGACTACGACAACCTCTTTTTCAAGAACCAGGTATTCGTGAAACGCGCCAAGGACGTCGGTGTAATGACCCAGGAGCAGGCCCTCGCCTGGGGGGTCACGGGACCTAACCTGCGCGCCACCGGTCTCGCCTTCGATGTCCGCAGGGACGATCCCTATCTTATCTACGATCAACTCGAGTTCGAGATCCCGACCGAAGAGAGCGGCGACGCCTGGGCCCGGACCCTGGTGCGGCGCCATGAATTGATGGAGAGCATTCGCATTGTCCGCCAGGTTGTCGAGGCCCTTCCCGATATTCACGGCCCGATTCGCGCACCCATCCCCAACCCACTGGCCTGGAACGTACCGGCTGGAGAGACCTACACCCGGGTCGAGTCTTCCAAGGGCGAACTCTGCTACTACGTAGTCTCGGACGGCGGCCCCAAACCCTACCGGGTACACGTCAGGGGTCCCTCATCGATGCATGCGGTCCAGGTACTGGAAAAGCTGTCGGTAGGCTCGCGTATCGAGGATATTGCGCAGACCATGTTTTCGCTTGATGCCTGTCCGCCGGAAGTAGACCGATGACTGAAGAATTTTGAGTTGTGAGTTTTTAGTTTTGAGTTAAAGAAGGGTCACAGGGAGGTGGCTTGATGAATGAGATCAAGCATATTTCGAAGAGGAAGGGTTTCGAATTTGCGGTAAGAGTGGTGAATTTGGCCAGACACCTGCAAAGAGAAAAGAAGGAGTTTGTGCTCTCTAAGCAGGTGCTGCGTTCAGGTACCAGCATTGGCGCTAATATTGAAGAGGCACGTGCGGGTGAATCAAGAAAGGACTTCAAATCAAAAATGTCAGTCGCTTCCAAAGAGGCGCGTGAAACTTTGTATTGGCTCAGATTATTGAAAGAGACAAAGTACCTCGAACAACACATGGCAGATTCATTGATTCGGGATTGTGAAGAACTGGTTTCTCTTTTGACGTCTATCGTCAAGACCACAACATTGGCTAGCAAGGCATGAAAAGACAGAACTCATTGGAATCCATTCAGAATGCACCCAAACAGAAACGGTGCAGAGAGTCCTGATATGAGCGACCAAACTAAAAACTCAAAACTCATAACTCAAAACTCGGCGCCCATCGCACATGAGAACAGCGGCTCCATTCTGGCGCCGCTGAAGTCGCTCCAGTTCTTCGCCCGCAAGCCGGTCACCGTGCCGCTTGAACCGCGACCGGCGGCAGCCAACTATCGTGGTTTTCACCTCAATGATCACGAAAAATGCATCGGTTGCAGTTCCTGCCAGAAGGTCTGCGACAATGCGGCGATCACCATGGTGAAGGTCCCCCACCTGCCGGAAGATCCGGTCAACGGTGTTCGCAATCTCAGACCCGCCATTGACTATGGACGATGCTGCTGGTGCGCCCTCTGTGTCGACATCTGTCCCACCAGTGCCATATCGCTCTCCAGGGAGTATGTCCACACCTGCACCCAGGAGGAGATCGACAGCTATTTCATTCTCCCTAACGAGAAGGGTATCCACGGCAAATATTACGGCCTTGGCTGGCAAAAGAGTGCCGATTCGGATCTGCTCGACCTGGAGCGTCAACAGATGGAGGAGTTGGGTCCGGATGCCCGTATCGACAATTTCGATGAGATCGTCCACGGCTACAGCGAGCAACAGGCGGTGATCGAGGCCTCGCGCTGTGTCCAGTGCGGTATGTGCAACGACGCCTGCCCGACCCATATGGACGCACCGGAATATATACGCGCCATCTGGCAGGGAAAGCCAGAAGAGGCGGTACGCTGGATCTATAAAACCAATCCCTTTTCCCACGTCTGTGGCCGTGTCTGTACCCACCGCTGCGAAGATGCCTGCTCCATAGGCCGGCGCGGCGAACCGGTCGCCATTCGCTGGCTGAAGCGCTACGCCATGGATGCGGTTGATCACGACAGGATCAAGCAGATTGCCGCGGAAGAGAAGGCCGACTATCTGAGCGGCAAACGGATTGCGATCATCGGCGCCGGCCCCGCCGGCCTCACGGCCGCCTACGATCTGGTGCGAAAAGGCCACCAGGTGACCGTGTTCGAGGCCAGGGAGGCGGCCGGCGGCATGCCCAGATACGGCATTCCCTCCTATCGCCTGCCCTATGACATGCTGGACCGGGATATCGACGTCATCGCGTCGCTTGGGGTGAAGATCCAGACCAATACCCGTATCGGCGTCGACATCAGCATGCAGCAGCTGCGTACAGACTACGACGCCGTCGTGCTGGCGATCGGCCTCCACCTGGGACGCTCAACCCGAATTCCCGGATCGGATCATAAGCAGGTGGTGAAGGCGGTCGATCTGCTGCGCATGATCACCAATGATGAAAAGTTCAAACTGCCGAAAAAGGCCGTGGTCATCGGTGGCGGCAATGTGGCCATGGACATTGCCCGCAGCCTTGCCCGCCTGCAGAAGCGGTCCCAGGATCAGGTGGGCGTGACAGTAACCGCGCTGGAAGACAAGGCCCACTTTCTGGCCGATCCCGTTGAGGTCAAGGAGTGTCTTGAAGAGGGCATTGAGATTTTCGATGCCCGGGGCCCTCAGGGCTGCATTGTCGAAAGGGGCCGTTTGAAGGGTCTGAAGACCTGGAAGGTGCGTTCCATCTTCGATGAGCAGGGACGCTTTGCACCCGCCTATGACGAGAACGACGAGCAGATCCATGAAGGCGACATGGTGATCGAGGCCATTGGCCAGATGTCGGACGTCTCGTTGTTAGGCGAATCCCTCAGTGAAGAGCTGGAGTGGAACCGGGGACGCCTCAAGGTCGACGACAACGGCCGCACCTCCGTCGATTGGCTCTGGGCCGCCGGTGACTGTGTCAACGGCCCCGACGTGGTGCATGCGGTCGCGGACGGTCACCGGGTGGCGGCCAGCATTGAAACATGGCTCGATGATAAATAGTTTTGAGTTGTGAGTTTTCGTTTTGAGTTAATGTGTGCACTTTGTACACGCTTCATAATGATGAAAACGAAAATCGTGAGCGAAGCGAACTCATTCAACTAAAACTTAAAACTCAAAACTCAAAACTCACACACTCCGGGGTTGGTTATGGAAAAAGGACAAAATAGCGGCTACCAAAAGCTGCAATCCAAAAAAAGCCTGAGCGAGATCCTCGAGGTGGCGATCGAGTTCGAACGTACCGCCCGGGACTTTTACAATGACCTGATTCCCAAGGTCAGCAAGCAGATACGCTATCTGGTGGAAGAGCTCGCCGAGGAGGAGCAGCGCCATTTCGATCTCTTCAACGAGCTCAAGTCTCGCCCCGATATCGAACAGCATATCCAGGCAATGGTCGATACACCCGCCAGTGACAAGCGTTTTTCGGATTGCATCCATCTGCCCGATCTAGGGGACAAACCGGATGACCAGGCTGTCCTTCAGTATGCCCTTGGCCGCGAGCACGCCGCCATGGAGCAGTACCATGCGCTGGCGGAGAGCACCGAACCGGGTCCGATCAAGGATCTGTTTCTCTACCTTGCCAACGAGGAGACACTGCACAAGAACCAATTGGAAAGGCTCTACTACGAAACCATCCACAGTGGTGGCGTCTAGTTCCCTGAGAATAAATATGAGAATTAGCTTATTTGCTACACATTATTTCTGGAATTAATCTAATATTGATGTAGTAAATGGAACACTACGCTTCTTGGTTGGCAAGCTAAGAAGATCTCTGTTGACGTTCTGCATGGCGCGTTCATGGTAGGACCCCGTGCATTGTGCAGAGGATAAGATGAATAAACGACTCAAAAGGGGGGCTATTCAGCCTGTCTCGACACGCCTGATATTTCCTGCATCGGCTTTCGCTTTACTACTTTTATTCCTGTTCTTCACCCTGCTCAATCCGGTTCTGGCCAACAGCCCCAGGTCATACACGCTGGATGAGGCAATTGCCACGGCGTTGGAAAATAATCGTCTGAAGACTATCTCCCAGAAATCCGTAGCGATTGCTGAAGCCCAGTATCAACAGGCTCGTTCCACTTATTGGCCGACACTCAGCCTGAATGCCAATTTCATGCGCCGGGATGAGACCGCAATCTTCGAGTTCCCGGCACAACGATTCGATCTGGCCCCGGGCATGCTGCCGCCGGTGGAAACACCGCCGGTGGATGTCGAATTGTTGGACAGGGACACAACCTACTACTCCCTCGATATGACCTACCCGCTCTACACCGGGGGCAAGCGCTCCAGCCTGATCGAACAGGCGAGGCTGGGGGTCGATATCGCCACCAAGGAGGTCCATCGCACCAATCTGCAGATCGTGCAGGATGTCAAGCGCTACTACTACGCCGCGCTCTATACCCAGCAGCTTGCCGCCCTGGCCGAAGATATCACCATCTCCTTCGAGGTGTTGCGGGATATCACCCAGGCCTTCTACGAGGGTGGCTCGGATAAGGTCAACAAGCTCGACCTGCTGCAGAGCAAGCTCGCTCATACCCTGGCACACGCGACCTTTGAAGAGCTCGCGGCAAAGCACCAGGCGGCGCTCGCCGCACTTGCCTTTACCATGGGCTTGGATTGGCAGGAGCAGATCCAGCTCGGCACAAATGAGTATCCGCATGCTGCGCGAGATCTGGAGCTTGACCGGCTTATCGAGCAGGCACTGAAATTCAATCCCCGGATTGAACAGCTGGCGCTGGCCGTGGAGGCCTATGAGGCCAAAGTCGACGAGGCCAAGAGCGACCACTATCCAACCATCGGCCTGATGGCCTCAGTGAACGGCTTCGAGAACGACCTGGATGGCGGCCTCAGTGTCGACGAAAACAAACAGGCGTGGCATTTGGCCATCGGCATGGAGCTGAAGCTCTTCGATGGCGGTCTCACCAGGCATCGTGTCGCGGCGGCCAAGGCGGAACAGGCACAAAAGGAGCAGCAGAAGCTGCTGCTCAGCGAAAGCACTGCCACACAGATCAAACATCTCTTCCTCCAGACCGGCGCCGCACGCAAACAGGTAAGCATCACCCGGCATGCGGTCGACACCTCAGAACAAAACCTCGATCTCAGTAATCGCGCCTACCAGACCGGTGCGGTGAAAACCGAAAAGGTCATCGAAGCGAATCTGATGGATGCCATGGTACGCGCCAACCTGGCCCGCGCCTCTCATGATCAGGCACTCCACCTGGCCGAAATCGCCTACCTGTTGGGGAGCAAGGCTATCGAATAGCACACGATTGTCGCAATGTGGTGAACAAAAAGTCCATCTATCTCCATGGATTGACCTGGCTCATTGGATTGGTTTTATTGGTTTCAGTTACAGCTGATGCCGATGAACGGAAAATCATTCGCGTCGGTGGCAGTGCGGAATCCATCTATGACATGCGGATTGCTGATCTGGAAATCCTCATCAGCCTGCTGTTCAATGAGATGTACAGGGATGATAATTATCAGCTCAAGGTCAAGATCTACGAACGGGACGAGATGCTGGAAAGCCAGCTCACATCAGGTAAGCTTGATGCCATATTCATGAATCCAATTTTCTATCTTGAGAATATTGAGTATCTGAACAGCAAATTCACTTATGCGGTACAACATGGCTCCTCCATCAAGCCAAATTATCTTCTTCTGGTAAGACGTGACAGCGGCATCAATAGTTTAGAAGGACTGCGTGACAAAAAACTTATCGTACCTTCCGGCCATATGGCTGGCCTGCGCTTTCTCGATGTCGAATTGCTGCGTACCGGCATGCCCATGGCGGCCGAGAGTTTCTCTGAAGTACGTTACACAAAGGAGGCGAACGCTGCCATCATCAACCTCTTTTTCGGCCAGGTTGACGCCGCCCTGGTGACCGACTTTTCCTATGAAGTCGCAACCGAACTGAATCGTCAGATTCCAAAGTCCCTGCAAATAATCCGTACCTCTCAGCCATTGATCCATATGGTGATTGGCATCCGTAAAGATTTTCCTCCTCATCTGGTTGAAAGGTATCTACCGTTTGCGGAATCACTCAACAAATTTCCCCGTTTACGATATTTGAAGAAGAATTTTCGTTTTGCCGGGGTAAAAAAAATCACCACTGATGACTTGTTCACTCTGGTTGATCTCAACAAAGAATTCGCACGACTGAAGAACAAGGTTGCACCTCAATGAAACAGACCACGATCTTCAGACATCTATTCAAGCGGATCGCCCTGATTCTATTGGGCGTCAATCTCATATTCTCGATTGTCCTGCTACCGCTCTACAACGACAAGCTGATACGGATGATAGCCATACAAGGCGAAACTTTTTCCCACTCAACGATTGCGGCTTGCAGTGAAGCGCTGTACACCGAGGATTACAGCTTTGTGATCTCCTATGTCAGGAAGGTACTCAAGCAGTCACCTGAAATAACTTTTGTCACCTTTACCTCGACGAAGGGTATCAAGATCAAGCTCACCGGGGATGAGTGGAATGTTGAAAACCTTGATCGGCCCTTTGACTACTCACTCTTCAAAGCAGCGAATCCCTATACGATTGAACATGTAAAAAATATCGATAGCGAGGCAGATGCCAACGAATTCGTGTTCAGCAAACCGATCAACATCAGCGGCCTGGAGTGGGGCATCTTCACCCTCGGGCTGTCCGACACGGAATATGAAGCATTGAAGTCAAGCTATTTCACCAATGTACTGGTCTTTAGTTTTGTCCTGCTGTTCATTTCCCTGCTGCTGCTGCACGGCAGTTCCTTGAAACTCGGACAACAACTGAGCAGACTGAGGGATACCGCCAACAGACTGGCGAACGGCGAACTTTCCGCGCGCGCGCCCACAGATGCCATCGGTGAAGTCAGCGTACTTGCAAGTACCCTCAACGGCATGGCGAAAAGCCTCGACAACAACACTCAAGAGCTGCGCCGACTCGCACGCCTGGTCGAGGACACTAATGACGCCATTGCCATATTCGACAGCAACGATAAGATAATTTTTGTCAACGCCGCCCTGAAAAAGATCATTAGTCAAACTGATGACTACTTCAGTGGCATGACACTCTTTACTTTCCTCAGCCATCTTAAAGTAGGAAGAAACAAGCAGCGTGAGATTGCAAAAGAGTTCTCCAATGTCGACCAGCACGACTGGTCGACCGATATCACGATCAGCACCATCAATCACGAACTGACTCACATGACCATGCGCATCGAGCGTTTTGATATCGATGAAGTCGATAGCGGTGGTTATTTCGTCATTCTCTCCGATATCACCCGGCGAAAACAGCTCGAGCATGAACTGGAGGTCTTGGCCTACATCGACAAACTGACGAAACTACCCAACCGTCGCTACTTCATGGACCAGCTGACAGAAGCAGTCGAAAAATCGGAAACCTTCGACAGTGGATTAGCCGTCATTTTTCTGGACCTGGACAACTTCAAGATCATCAACGACTCTCTTGGTCATGAGATCGGCGATGTGGTATTGGGTGAAGCCGGTTGGCGCATTCAGGATGCACTTCGCAGCGATGATGTTGTTTGCCGCCTGGGCGGCGACGAATTTACCGCCATAATCAAGGGTATAAAGAATAAGAAATCAATCGGTCAGATTGCAGCCGCTATCTTGAAGCGCTTTCAGGTACCCTACTATTGCAATGATCGCGAACTACGCGTCAGTGCCAGCATAGGCGTTGTGGTCTACCCGGATGATGGCCTCAGCACGAAAGAGCTGATCAAGAATGCCGATACCGCCATGTATGCAGCGAAAAAGAGCGGCAAGAATGCATTCCGGTTCTTTTCCGAGGAGATGCATCACGATATCCGCGATTTTCTTGACATCGAAAGTTCATTGAGACAGGCGATTAATTCAAACGGGCTCTACCTTGCCTATCAGCCTTTCGTAAACTCCGAGAATCGCGAGATTCATCACTGCGAGGCCCTGCTGCGCTGGAAACATCCTGAACGCGGCTTGATACCACCGGGCAAATTCATCCCGATAGCCGAACAGGCGGGTTTGATTGGCGATATAGGCAAATGGGTTTTCGACAAGGTCTGCAGACAGATCAAGGCCTGGAAATTTGATATCACTGTTTCCATCAATGTATCTGGAACAGAATTGCTCGACAACCACTTCGCAGAGCGCTTGAACAATACGCTCATTGAGCATGATGTATCTCCACACCACATCCAGCTCGAGTTCACGGAACATGTCCTGGTCAGCAAAGAGGGCAAGAATCTTCCGATACTAAACCAATTAAAAAGAATTGGATTTGGTCTCGCGGTGGATGATTTCGGTACCGGCTTTTCGTCGCTCAGTTATTTAACCGAGTTGCCCGTCGATGTCATCAAGATCGACAAATCATTTATCAACAGAATACCCCATGACCGCAAAACGGTAGCAGTCTCCAACTCAATCATATCCCTGGCCCATGACCTGGAGATAGTAACCATCGGTGAGGGGGTTGAAAACCAGGACCAGGTGGAGTGGCTTCGAGCTCATAATTGTAAATTGATTCAGGGATACTACTTCCACAAACCGATGAGCGCTGATGAACTGGAGGGATTGATCAAAACAACCAATGTCACCCTGATCGACGTTCATCGGATAAAGCGAGAGAAGACATAATCAACTGGCTCAGTCCAATACCTGCATGAACAATCGACTGATTAGATAGTGCTTTAGTTGACCATGAACTACCGAACAGCCATATCCTGCCTGCTAAGTTGTTGGTTGCTAATGACAACGACAATAGCTGGATCTACCCCACTCCCAGAACGTTATAAGAATGATCCGGAGATAGGCTATTTCGGTCGCATGTCCAAAATCCTCTTCGATGCCAATGTGACTGATACTACGATTGCCACCGACATGATTATCAGGAACGTCTTCGGCATGATGGACATGAAATCAGAGATCAAGATCTACGAGGACAGGAGTAAATTGATTCGCGACTTATCCGAAAACCGAATCGACGCCGTATTCACCAATGTCATCGATCATTTTGCTTTGGAGCATTTGATCAACAGCGATTACATCTATACCCTTGTCTATGGATTGAACCCCCAACAAAAGGTCTACCTGCTGACGCGTAAAAGTCATCGCATCGACAAACTCGAGGATCTGCGGGGGAAAAAGATATCCATACCCAACGGACACTATCTCGGCAAGCTCTTTCTCGATGTGGAGTTGAGAAAATTGGGACTTCCCGACACCGATCAATTTTTCTCCAGCATCGAGCGGACGATTGACACCAATACAGCAATAGTCAATCTCTTTTTCGGCAATACCGATTGTGCCCTTGTCTCGGATATCGCCTTTGAATTGGCGACAGAATTGAACGATCAGATCTCGCACGAATTGGAGATACTCATCGCATCGAAATACATGGTTCCACAGATTATCGCCATCAACAAGAATGTTCCGCAATCGATCTTTGATAAAGTTGACGATTTTCTCGTAAGGGCACATGAAAACCGGCGCATCAAGCATCTACTCTCCCTGTTTCGCGCCAGAAAGTTTGTCAAACTGGAGAAGGACCAATTATCCGAAAGCCGTCGCTTGTTTGATCAATACCAGACGCTTCTGAAACAAACTCGCTCAATCAATAACAACCATGCCACAAACACACAATCCAGCCGTTGATCTTTTACACTTCGTATTCGCAATCTGCTTGATTGTGACACTCATATTCTGGCGCGAATGCCACGCGGATGACCCTTACGATCGGGATGTTGCCTACATCGGTATCATGTCACGCGCAACGTTCTTCTCCAACCCTACCGATAGCAGCATCGCCACGGAAATGATTTTTCAGGATGTCATGCGGAATATCGCCAGAAAGGGAGTGTTTAACCGCTATCATTCGACCGAGGATGTGGTGCGCGAGATGAAGCGGCATCGGCTCGATGCTGTCATAACCAACGTCTTTGATTACCTTGAAATTGATCACATGGTCAATCCAAACCAACGGTATTCGCTAGTCATCGGGCATGATCTGTTGCAGCAAGTCGTTCTTTTAACCAGACGCTCCGATAAAATCACCAGCCTTGCGCAATTGAAGCATAAACGCTTGATCCACCCTAGCGGTTTTAAACTCGCGAAGATATTTCTCGACGTCGAACTGCGGAAAGCGGACCTTCCCGCAACCGAGCAGTTCTTCTCCTCTATGGTGGCGAACACCGACATCAACAGTGTCATTATCGATCTGTTTTTCAACAAGGCTGACGCGGCGCTCGTTACAGACACCTCCTACAGAATCGCCAGTGAGTTAAACAAACAGATTTCCCAATCCTTGGAGGTATTGATCGCATCAAAGCCGATACCGCCTATTGTGATAGGCGTAAATAAGTCTGTACCCGTCAATTTCACCGATAAAGTCGATGAAATGTTGGCCAATTTGGATGATTATCCGAAAACCGTCCACCTGCTCTCACTGTTCAAAGCAGATACCATCGTCAAAATCAACGACGATGATCTGCAATCCGCACGGCACCTGAAACAGGAGTATGAAAAACTGATCGAGAGGGATTATTGACGGTACGACAGGCAAAAAAGAACCCGCATGTGGGGAGGACACGCGGGCAAGGGTAAATTAACCAATCGGTTACGAAACTTCAAAATCTTCGTAACACTCGACACAACCAATCATTCAGTCCAGCACTCGGCAGTTGAACAATTTCTCGCCAGGATCAGCCAGCTTCGGAAAAACGCCTTGATGACCATGGTCTCACATCAATGCTTGACCAGACATGGATTGGTTATAAAAAAACTAGCAGGCTTAAATTAAGTTTTACTTAAAACAGGTATAAACAACTTCACAGTTAGCCCAGCTCCCCGATCCGGGTCGTCTTGGATGCTGCTTCCCTGGTCATGATCTAGCGTTTTGCAGACGTGCCCGTTGGTTTTTCTATCACGTATCCCACCCCGCGCACGGTGCGTATCGGATGATCTCCGAGTTTTTTGCGTAGATGATGGATATGGACCTCGATGGCGTTGCTTTCGACATCGTCATCCAGACAATATACCTTCTCGCTTAGCTTGCGGCGTGACATCACCCGACCCATGTTCTCCATCAGGCTCTGGAGAATATCAAACTCCTTCACCGACAGTGACACCTCGTTGCTCTGTATGGTTACCGTGTGCGCGGAAGGATCCAGCGTCAATTCACCATGGCGCAGAATCTCCTCTTCCTGGCCGCTGTGACGACGATGGAGAGCGCGAATGCGCACACACAACTCCTCGATATCGAATGGCTTGACTACATAGTCGTCTGCACCGCTGTCCAAGGCCTGAACGCGATCGAGAACCTCTGAGCGCGCTGTCAATACAAGGACCGGAATCTGATTTCCCTCCGAGCGCAAACGGGCCAAGACCTCTAACCCGGAGAGCCACGGAATATTCAGATCGAGCAAAAGAACATCATAGCGGGCAGCCTTCATCGACTGCATCGCCGTGAGGCCGTCACGCACCCAGTCAATCGACAATCCGCGACGCCTCAGTACGCTCTGGATGCCATCACCCAACATTTCATCGTCTTCGACTAGCAGCAGGTTTATTGCACTTGACATAGATCCCCCACGCTACATTTTTTATGTATGTTGGGCCAATAAGTTGCAGGCGGGTCAGCAACCCATTGGCACAGACATGCTTATCCTGTTTGCGCAGCTTCATCCCTTCCCTGCTGTGACCTACCTCTAGAGTAGTACCTAATCCTGATTTCTCAGCCCAGCTGGAGTATATAGTTGGGAATTATATACCAATTACACTAAATTCCATATAATTATCATTGTGATCGCCGACTCATTTAGCGAAAACCGTTACCGTATTGAAAAATCGCACCCCGGCATTCGCTATACTAATAATATTAATTTATGAGGAGAAAATATTATTTATGGTTGAGCTCAGGGGGGATGAGGCAAAAAGGACCTGTGATACCAGTTCAGTCCCTTTGGCTCGACGGCCTATCCGCGCGCGCTTCGAGTCCGTGGTATCTCTTCAGCCCACAAGAAGAAAGAAGGCCACAGCGGCGGCGGTCACCAGGCTTATTGTGGTAGGCATAGTCACCAACATGTCGCCGGAGCCCAACATCAGGTAGGCGGTTTCCACCACCAAAATGGCCATGGCCACACCCAGCGCCCGCGGCGTATGCATCCAACGGGTAACACCGGCCAACGAGATGAAGGCCAACCCAAGCAGGGCCGCCCCCATCATACCGGCAAAGGCCAGATTGACCGGCTCGGCGCTGAAATAACCGGCGATTAAATGGGGATCGATGATCAGGACTACTCCCCACACAGTCAACATCACGATAGCGAGAATCAGCGCAAGACGCTGCAGGACCCGGTTTGGCATGGCTCTATCCCCAAAATATCTTTTATTTATCATGGAATTGTAGGGAATTTCTCGATCAAAAACAAAGCGCTTTGTTTAATTTTGAATTGATGCGTGCGCTACGCGCATACCCATCGCTAAACAATCGTGAGCGCAGCGAACACCAGAATTCAAAATTCACCTGTCAAAATTCATAATTCATCCCCCCTATCCAAAGTTCCTCTAATGTTCTACACTCTAAGGCACTCAACAGAACATTTGGAGAACCAGCATGCTGACCCCTACCCAGGACCGGACCCTGGCCTTTATCCGCCGCTACCTGAAAAGGCGGGGATATGCCCCTTCGCTGATTGAGATTGCCGAAGGCATTGGTATCAGTTCCAAAGGCACTGCCCATCGCCATGTGCAGGCCCTGGCCGAGGCAGGAGCGATTCGCCTGATAGCCGGCCGCAAGCGCGGCATCGAGCTGGTGGAGGCGGAACAGGGCTCGAAAC
Organism: gamma proteobacterium symbiont of Ctena orbiculata; assembly: GCA_003094535.1. Classification (GTDB taxonomy): domain Bacteria; phylum Pseudomonadota; class Gammaproteobacteria; order Chromatiales; family Chromatiaceae; genus Thiodiazotropha. The sequence goes on from NATV01000157.1 coordinate 20,405, forward strand.
TGAGCCTCCCCCTATTGGGCGCCATTGCCGCAGGCCGGCCCATCGAGGCCATCGCCGGCCGGGACCGCCTCGATCTGGCCGACTACCTGCTCGGCGACAACCGCTATGCCCTCCAGATCAAGGGGGACTCCATGGTCGGCATCGGCATCCTCGACGGCGACCTGGTGATCATAGAGGGCTGCGACAGCGCCGAGGATAACGCCATCGTGGTGGCATTGATCGATGACGAGGAGGCCACCCTCAAACGCCTCAAACGCCTCAAGAGCGGCCGCATCAAGCTGATTGCCGAAAATCCCAACATCCCCCCCATGACCTATGCGGCAAAGCGGGTGCGGATACAGGGGGTGTTGGTGGGGCAGTTGAGACGGTACTGATTAGTTTTGAATTGGGAATTAACCCAAATCCATGTTTTACGACGACACCCATCCCGCCACCCACTGGTCCCGCGCCATGATCCTGGTGGACATGAACGCCTTCTTCTGCAGCGTGGAACAGATCGACCATCCGGAGCTGCAGGGACGACCGATCGGGATCACCAACGGCGCCCAGGGAACCTGCATCATCACCTGCTCCTATGAAGCCCGTGCCTATGGCGTGCATACCGGTATGCGGCTGAAAGAGGCGCAGCGGATCTGTCCCGGATTTATCCAGGTGCCTGCCAACCCGGAGCGTTATGCCCAGGTCTCCACCCGTATCATGGAGGCGCTCTCCACCATCACCCCGGACAGGGAGGTCTTCTCGGTGGACGAGGCCTTCCTCGACATCACCCATTGCCAACGCCTCCTCGGCACCCCGCAACGGATCGCCCGGCAGGTCAAGCAGACGGTGCTGGAGGCCTCCGGGGGGGTGCTCTGCTCGGTGGGGATCAGCGGCGACAAGACCACCGCCAAGTACGCCGCCAAACTCAACAAGCCCAACGGCCTGACCATTATCCCTCCCGGCCTGGCACGGCAGACCCTTGCCAGGGTGCCGGTCACCGAATTGTGCGGTATCGCCAAGGGTATCGGCCGCTATCTGGCGGAACGGGGCGTCTATACCTGCGCGGACATGCGCCGCCTGCCCATCGGCGAGATCGGGCGCCGCTTCGGCAATCCGGGACGGCGCATCTGGCTGATGACCCAGGGGCTCGATCCCGAGCCGGTACATACCGACGTCGAGGCGCCGAAATCGATCGGTCACGGCAAGGTCATGCCTCCAGACACCCGCCGGCGCGAGGTGGTCGAGACCTTTCTCCTGCATATGGCGGAAAAGGTGGCCACCCGGCTGCGCCTGCACCATTTCCGCGCCAGCCACTTCTACATCGGGGTGCGTATCGACGAGGGCTATCTCGCCCGCAAATATCGTTGCGACCCACCCACCGACCACGGCCCGACAATCGTTGCCATGTGCCAGGACTTTCTCCACAACCACTGGGCCGGCCAGGGCTGTCACCAGGTCCAGATCACCGCCCTCGATCCCCGATACGCCGACTACCAATTCGACTTCCTGGAGCCGGAGCATCAGCGCCAGGATCGTCTCAACCAGGCGATGGACCATATCAACCAGCGCTACGGTGAATTCACCCTGGCCCCCGTTCGCCTGCTGAGCCGATCGAAAATGCCCAATGTCATCGCCCCGGCGTGGAAGCCGTTTGGGCACAGGGAAACGATTCTGCAACACCCAGCAAAAGTTAATAGTTATGAGTTTTGAGTTTT
>NATV01000158.1 GCA_003094535.1 gamma proteobacterium symbiont of Ctena orbiculata
AAAGAGCCGAACACATGTCTTGGATGTCTAGGATCGTCTGGTCGGAGGGAATGTTCCTCAGACCGCACCATTTTCAGCAACAGGAGCGCTTCCTGGAGCACATGGTTGAGGCGCGCTGTGCCGATCTAATCCCATACAGCTGGGGTTTCACCCATCTTAAAATCGACAGACAGGCACTGGCGCTCGGCAGACTGGCAATAGAGTCCTGCCGCGGCGTACTCCCTGACGGCACAACCTTCGACATACCGGGCAACGACAATCCACCACCGCCGCTGGATATCGGCGCTGAACACAAGGGCGACATCGTCTATCTCGCCCTGCCGCTGGCGCGCCAGGGTACCGCGACTGTCCGCTTCGCGGACCAGGAAGAGGGCTTGGAACGCTATATCGCCGAAGAGATCGAGATCAAGGACGGGATTGCGGGCTCGACAAACAACTCCACCCTGCAGATGGCGCAGCCGACGATGCGACTCTTGATCGGTGCCTCCGAACTGGAGGAGTTCGCCCACCTCGCGGTGGCCAAAATCGTCGAGCGCCGTTCCGATGACATGCTGGTATTGGATGAGGAGTTTATACCTCCCTGCCTCGACTGCCAGGTCTCTCCCCGGCTGGATGGCTATGTAAAGGAGATCGAGGGCCTGCTGCACCACCGTGCCGACGCCATCGCCTCGCGCCTGGTCGACGGCGGCAAGGGCATTGCCGAAGTCGCCGACTTTCTAATGTTGCAGGTGGTGAACCGCTTCGAACCGCTCTATACCCATTTCAGCGAGACAACACCGCTACACCCCATCTCTTTTTACCAGGCATCGCTGCAGCTTGCCGGCGAACTGGCCACCTTTACCAGCAGCAACAAGCGCCCCCCTGATTTTGCAATCTATCAGCATCAGGAGCTGCAGCAGACCTTCATACCGCTGATGCGCGAGCTGCGCCGTTCCCTGAGCATGGTTCTGGAACAGAAGGCGGTGGCGATACCCCTGGAAGAGCGAAAGTACGGTATCCGGGTCGCCGTGGTATCCGACCGATCACTGCTCAGCGACGCGATATTCGTCCTCGCCGTGAATGCCAGTATGACGGCCGATGTGTTGCAACGCCGCTTTCCCAGCCAGACCAAGATCGGCCCGGTGGAAAAGATCCGCGATCTGGTGAACCTTCAGCTCCCCGGTATCGGCCTGCGTATCCTCTCGGTGGCGCCAAGACAGATACCCTACAACGCAGGCTTCAGTTACTTCGAACTCGATAAGAACAACGAGTACTGGAACCTGCTTGAAACCTCGGGAGGATGTGCCATACATATAGGAGGCGACTTCCCTGGTCTGGAACTCGAACTTTGGGCAATAAAAGGTAGTTGACCATGGATCATGACGACCCATTTGGCATGAAGCCCAACGACGCCGGCGACCGCACCGTGATCCGACCCCGCCCCGGCGGCAAGGGACCCACCTCACAACCGCAGTCACCGCAGCAGCCGCAGCCCAGCCAACCGGCGCCGCCTTCGCAACGCTCAGGCCCGGCCCCGAGGCTGCCGACCCGCCAGGGAGCGAATAAACTGGAGATCGCCGCCACTGCCCAGCTTTCCCTGCTGGGCCGCCTGCGCGAAACCCCATCCCATCCCGATCCGGCTGCCTTGAAGCACAGCATCATCGAGAAGATCAGGGATTTCGAACGCAATGCAAAGGACCTTGGCGTGGACAAGGAGACCATCTTCTGGACCCGTTACGTATTGTGTACCGCCCTCGATGAGACCGTGCTCTCCACACCCTGGGGCAACCAGAGCCTGTGGCGGGACCAAAGTCTCCTGGTGACCCTGCACAACGAGGCCTGGGGTGGTGAGAAGTTCTTCCAGTTGCTGCAGAAACTGCTGCAGAATCCGGCCAAGAATATCGAACTGCTTGAAGTCATGTATATCTGTCTCTCGTTTGGATTCGAGGGGCGCTTCAAACCCCTGCCGGACGGCTACGCACAACTTCAGACCCTGCGTGACAACCTCTATCGCACCATCCGCAACCACCATGATGAGTATGAGCGCGATCTCTCCGGCAACTGGCAGGGTGTCTACCTGAAGCAGAATGCACTGGTGCAATATGTTCCGCTCTGGGTCGTGTTGGCCGTTTCCGGGGTGATCCTGCTGTTGATGTATTCGGGTTTCAATCTCAGCCTGAACGTGAAATCGGATCCGGTGCACGCAGAGCTGCACAACATTGCACGCAATGTGAAAACCGTTGTCGACCGCAAGCCGCCACCGGCACCGGAACCTGAACTGACGCTGCGCGTCCTGCTTGCCAATGAGATAACCCAGGGCAGTGTCGATGTGGTAGAGGATTACAGCGAAGGCCGCGTGCGAATTGCCGGCGACGGCCTGTTCGCATCAGGTAGCGGCGCCGTGAAGGCGCAGTTTCTACCACTGCTGGGCAAAATCGCGGCCGCCATGGACCGGCTGCCGGGAGAGATAGTGGTCGAAGGCCATACCGATAACGTGCCGATTCGCAGTCTGCGCTTTCCCTCCAACTGGCACCTCTCCCGGGCGCGCGCCGAATCGGTGGCGAAGATAATGGCAAGCGATCTTGCCAGTCCGAGTCGCATCCAGAGCTTGGGCAGAGGCTCGGCGGAACCCTTGACATCCAACAATACCAACGAGGGTCGAGCACGCAACCGGCGTGTGGAGATCACCCTGATTAAACCATAGGCGTCGACGCATGCGAGCAATAATGGGCATCATAAAAAATCGCTGGTTCGTTGCCATCCTGGGATTGATCGCCATCTCGATCATCATCTGGCTGGTAGGACCTCTGATCGCCATTGCCGGCATGGAGCCTCTAGGCTCTGTGATTGGACGCCTGATCGCTATTCTCCTGGTGCTGCTGCTCTGGCTAGGCATGGAGCTGCGCCGTTTTCTCACCGCGCGCAAGAAAAACCAGCAGATGCTGGAGAGCGTGGTCGGGCAGAAGGATCAACCCCAAATTCACGCCCGCGAGTCCGACGAGGAGGTGGCAATTCTCAGTCAGCGTCTCGACGAGGCGATCCGAATCCTCAAGGAGTCGAAGGTCGGCGGCAAACAGGATCGCCAATTCCTCTATCAACTCCCTTGGTATATGTTTATCGGTCCGCCGGGCAGCGGCAAGACCACCGCATTGCTCAACTCGGGTCTTCACTTCCCCCTGGCGGACAAACTGGGTAACGATGCGGTCCAGGGAATCGGCGGCACCCGCAACTGCGACTGGTGGTTCACCGACGATGCGGTACTGCTCGATACCGCGGGTCGCTACACCACCCAGGACAGTTACGAGGAGGTCGACCGGGCGGCCTGGTTGGGATTCCTCGACCTGCTGAAGCGACATCGCAAACGCAGACCGATAAACGGTGCCCTGGTGGCGATCAGCGTTGAGGATATCCTGCAGCTCACCGAGCTGGAGCGTCTCAATCACGCCAAGGCGATCCGCATGCGCGTCAAGGAGCTGATCGATCATTTCGGGATCCGCTTCCCCATCTACATCCTGTTCACCAAATGCGATCTGCTGGCCGGATTCAATGAATTCTTCGAAAACATGGGGCGAGAGGAGCGCAGCCAGGTCTGGGGAATGACCTTCCCTCTCGCCGATAAAGCCGATCAGGAGGGTGGCATCAGTCGCTTCCAGGATGAGTTCAGGGCACTTGAAAAGCGTATCGATGTCCGTCTCATGGATCGCCTGGAACAGGAGCGGGACACCAAGCGCAGGATCCTGATCTACTCCTTCCCCCAGCAGTTCAGCGCCCTGCGCGAGGCGGCAGAAAGCTTTCTCTACGAGGCCTTCAGCGCCAACCGCTTTCAGGAGACCCCCATGGTGCGGGGTATCTATTTCACCAGCGGCACCCAGGAGGGCACCCCCATCGATCGGCTGCTCGGCTCCATGGCCCAGGAGTTCGGCCTCAACCGGCAGATCGCACCCGCCTTTTCCGGCAGCGGACGCAGCTTTTTCATCAACCGGCTGTTCAAGGACCTGATATTTCCCGAAGCCCATCTGGCCGGGGTCAACACCCGGGTCGAGAAACGGCGCGCCTGGCTGCAACGCATGGCCTATGCCGGGGCCATCTCTCTCGCCGTACTGGCAGGCATCGCCTGGTTCACCAGTTACAGCCGCAATCAGAGCTATATCGATCAGGTGGCGATACAGGCGAACGCCGCTGAGGAGAAGGTCAATGCCGTGGCGCCGGACGACCTGACCCTGGCCAATGTGGTGCCGGCCCTCGACTCGGTACGCCAGATCCCCGGGGGCTACGCCGACCAGGAGGCGGAGATCCCCTGGCTGATGGGGTTGGGCCTCTATCAGGGCGATAAACTCGGCAGCGAGGCTGTCAGCGCCTACCGCACCAGCCTGAAGAACCTGTTTCTGCCACGTATCATCCTCGGCCTGGAAAACCAGCTCACCCGGCAGGGGAATAATCCCGACTACCTCTACGAGGCCCTCAAGGTCTATCTGATGTTCGACGACAGCGAACATTTCGATGCCGAAACCGTCAAGACCTGGATGCTGCTGCTGTGGCAGCTGAACCTTCCCGGTGCCGAGAACGCCCAGGCAAGGCAGGCCCTGGCCGGCCATCTCGACGCGTTGCTGGAGATGATGCCGATGACCCCGACCCTGCCCCTGGATCAGGATCTGATCGCCCACGTTCGCGGCAGCCTGTTACGGGTACCCCTGGCCGACCGGGTCTACAACCGCATGAAAAGGACCACCGAGGGCGGCTCCATACCGCCGATCCGGCTCACCCAGGCCATCGGCGCAGATGCCGACCTGGTATTCAGCCGGCGGTCCGGGGAACCCCTGGACAAAGAGATCCCCGCCCTTTTCACCTACGGGGGCTATCACAAGCTGTTTCTCAAGGATCATCTCGAGATCGCCAACAAGCTGCTGGAAGAGAAGTGGATACTCGGCCCCGAGTTGGAGAAGATCGTGGGCGAAACCGATCTGGTCAAGCTCAGCGCCCGGGTCAAGGAGCTCTACTACGAGGAGTATATCCGCACATGGGAGCAACAGCTGGCCGATATCCGCGTCAAGCCATTCACCAGTATGCGCCAGGCGGTGGATATCCTCAATATCATCTCAGGGCCCAGTTCGCCCCTGCGTCGCTACCTGAAACTGGTGCAGGAACAGACCACCCTCTCCCGTCTTCCCGGCGGCGCCAAGAAGGCCGCCGAACTGGTCGAGAGAAACACCTCGGGGATCACCCGCAGGCTCGCCTCCATACTTCAGGTGGCACCGGACGCATCGGAGGCGGCCTCTGAGGACTCCCTGCTCACCACCCCGGTGGATCAGCATTTCGCGAGCCTGAACAGGATGATCGAGGCCCAGGAGGGAGAGCAGGCGCCGCTGGAAAGGACCATGGAGATGCTCAACGAACTCTATGCCCACATGAGCTCCATCGCCTCAGCCGGCAATCAGTCCAACCAGGCCTTCAATGTTGCCCGGGATCCCTCGGCGGGAGGCAGTGTGATCAGCCGGCTCAAGCTTGAGGCAAAACGCCAGCCGGGGCCCTTGGCGGCGATGCTCAACACCCTCGCGGACGGCAGTTCCAATCTAACCATATCCGGGGTCAGGGCCCATCTTAACTCCGTCTGGACCACCCAGGTCCTGCCTTTCTGTCAACGTAGCCTCACGGGACGTTATCCCATCGACCGCGCGAGCAGCCGCGAGGTCACCATCGGCGACTTCGGCCGCTTTTTCGGTCCCGGCGGCATGATGGATAACTTCTTCAACAGCTATCTGCAGGATTTCGTGGATACCTCCCGCCGCAGCTGGCGCTGGAACGCGGCCGGCAACCGCGCCCTGGGCATACCCACCGGAACCTTGAGGCAGTTCCAGCGCGCGGCGGTTATCCGCGACGCCTTCTTCAGCGGCTCCGCCCAGGAACCGAAGATCAACTTCGAGGTGAAGCCGTTAAGCATGGACACCACCATCACCCAGATCACCCTGCTGCTCAATCAGCAGCGTGTCAGGTATAACCATGGCCCTGCCCGCTGGAACCGTATGAGCTGGCCCGACGACTCCGGGATCAGCGACACCAAGATTCTGTTGGCGCCTCCTGCCGGAAACAAGCCTTCCGGACTCACCGAGGATGGTCCATGGGGTTGGTTCCGAATCATCGACCAGGCAAAGACCGAGGCCACCGACTCACCCGAAACCATCAAGGTCGAGTTCAACGTGGGTGGACGCAAATCCCGGTTCATGTTGCGTGCCAGTGGCGCCCTCAATCCCTTCAAGCTCAAAGAATTGGCAGACTTCCGGTGTCCGAACAGACTCTGAACAGCACATTGAACGAAGATGTCCCCGGGTTCTACGGCAAGATACCCTCCCTCGGGGATTTCGTAACAAGACGCCTGCCGCGGGGATTCATCGCGCCCTGGGAGACCTGGATGCAGGAGGCCATTGCCAACAGCCGCGAACAGCTTGGTGACTTCTGGCTGGACAACTATCTCACCAGTCCCCTGTGGCGATTTGCCCTCACCCCCGGCATCTGCGGCGAACATGGCTGGGCGGGTGTGCTGATGCCGAGCGTCGACCGGGTCGGACGCTACTATCCCTTCACCCTGGCGGCAAGACTCGATCCGAAATTCAATCTCTTCCTCTTCATGGAGGAGTCCGAGCCCTGGTTTGCCAGGATGGAGGAGCTCGCGCTCTCCTGCCTTGACGACGGCTTCCAGATGGATTCATTCGAGCAGCAGCTTCGCGCTATCGGTCTACCCAGTGCTGAACGCGAACCCCACCCACCACAACCGGAGGCCGCGACCACGGCACTCAACAATGCCTGGCACGCCAAGCTAGAGGAGCAGTCATCCCTGCGCGCCATCTATCCGCTGTTCCTTCCCCATCTGATGAAGAAGTTACTCTTCGCCTACAGCCTCTGGTGGACCCAGGGGTCCGAGCGCATCTCGCCTTCTCTGCTGTTGTGCCAGGGCCTGCCCCAGATCAAGGGTGCCAGCGCCTTGATCGACGGCGCCTGGACCCAGCACGGCTGGGAGGAGATCGAAACCGGGACCTATGCAATGGGGGGGTTATCCAACATCGAAGCCTCGCAGTCTCAATGAGTCTCAACAGCTTCTACTGGGTCTCTGCGCACATGAGCGACAAGGGAAAGGTGCGCTCAATCAACGAAGACGCCTGCCTGGACCGGGCCGACCTGGGGATCTGGGCGGTGGCTGACGGCATGGGCGGTCACGCCGCCGGTGACATGGCCTCCGAAATGATCGTCAATGAACTCAAATCGATCACTCCGGGGGATTCACTGGGGGCGCTGGCCAGCGATGTGGAGCAGCGCCTGCAGCATGTCAATCAACAGTTGCTGCTGGAGTCGCAGCGACGTGGTGGCGAGATCATCGGTTCCACGGTGGTCACCCTGCTCACCTACCAGGGCTACTGTATCTACCAATGGGCGGGAGACAGCCGGATCTATCTCTACCGTCGCGGCAGACTCAAGCAACTCAGCCGAGACCACAGCCAGGTGGAAGAGCTGATCGAACAGGGTCTGGTCACCTTGGACCAGGCGGAACAATCCCCGATCGCCAACTACATCACCCGCGCCGTGGGCGCCAGTGAGGAGTTGGAGCTGGACGCGGAGATCTTCGAGCCTTGCGACAGCGACCTGTTCCTGCTCTGCAGCGACGGCCTGAACAAAGAGGTCAGCGACGGGGAGATTGCCGAGATCCTGGGCAGCTACAGCTTTCAGGAAGCGGTGCAACAACTGATCCAGCTGGCGATGGATCGCGGCGCGCGGGACAACGTAACCCTGGTACTGGTACAGGCGAGTTCGACCCAGGCAAACGGGCCTCTGCAGGAATGATCTGCTATATTGGCTTACAAACTACTGGTAGGATGGCAGTAAGGTGGAATCGAACATGTTCACTTTGAGACATAATGTTGTGAAACAAGGCCACAAGAACATAGCAGATTTCACCAGACTCCTCGTCACCACCCTGTTGGCAACAAGCATCTCCGCCTGTGTCGCCCTGGGGCCACAGCAAGAACCGGAACCGGTCGAAGCGGAGGAGCCTCAGGAAGAGGTGGTGACTATCCCTCCGCCGCCTGACTCCCTGACCCCGTCACAGCGGGTACGCAAGGCACTGCAGCAGTTGGAGCAAGGCGACTATGAGAACGCCCGGCTGCAGCTCACCTGGGCATTACAGGAGAAGCCCACACTGCAGATCGCCACCAATCTGCTGCAACAGATGGATGTCGATCCCATCGACTATCTCGGCATGAAGAGTTTCTTCTACGATGTGGAGCCGGGTGACTCGCTCTCCATAATCGCCAAAAAGTTCCTCAACGATCCGCTCAAGTTTGTCGTTCTGGCCCGCTACAACAAACTGGAGAACCCCAGCAAACTAGCCCCGGGTCAGCGCATCCGCGTACCCGGGGTGATGCCAGAGAGAAAAAGAATAAAACCCAAGCCAAAGCCAAAACAACCTGAACCTGTTGCCCTGCCGCAAGCGCCCGTCGAAGCAACGCCATCCCCTGCCACCACGGCAGAACAGACGGCGTTGACAGCCGAACCTGTGGTGGAAGAGAGCGAGCCTGAACCGACCCGGCCACCCGCTATGGAGACGACCCCCATGGCAGCTACGGAGGTGACCGAGGAGCCGCCGCAACAGCAAGCGGAACAGACTGTCGAAGAGGCGCCCGTAGCGATGACGGTCGAGGAGGCGCTCAGCTCAGCGCGAGGCCTGCATGGAGAGGGAAACCTCAGTGCGGCGATCTATCTCCTGGAAAATGAGAGCAGTCAGCATCCCGATTCAAAAGAGCTGCAGAAACTGCTTGCCGGGTACTACGATGAACATGCAGATCAACTCATCAACCGGGGTGAGCTGAACGATGCACGGATAACCTTGGAAAAACTGATCATCCTCGATTCATCCGATGATCAAGCGATCAATAAACTGATCCTGGTTGAAGACAGGATCGAGGCCGGCAAGTTACTGCTGGCAGCGCAGGATCAGCAAAGCGCAGGTAACTTGGAGCAGGCCTACCGGACCTATGGTCAAGTCCTCACCTACGACCCGGATAACCAGATCGCAAAAGATTCACAACTGATTGTCCGCGATCAGCTGACAGACAGTTATCACCGTCGCGCCATGCAACTTTTCAGAAAACAGGAGCTGGATGATGCGATTGGGTTCTGGGACAAGATTCTGGAGTTGAATCCGAACCACTCCCTGGCCCCGGGCTACAAGGCACGGGCGTTGGAGATGAAACAGCAGCTGCAGAAGATCGAACCCGGAGGATGATGGCACTATTTGCCGCTTCTCTCTATATACACCTAAGCCAGTCACGCAGCGGTCAATCCCTAGCTGGAACACGATCTTCACTCATTTTTCCTCAACAACAGCCTACTCAAAGCTGATTGTACGCTGGCAGCATGCCGGCACTGGTGAAATGGTCCGTTTTCCCTGCAGGACAACCTAAATGGCTCTCTATCGCTGAAGCCTAAGAATGGTTGGAAACCCGGTTACTACAACGTAAGCCTGTTCGATATCAACGACAACCAAAAACTCGTGGCAAGCAGCCGATACCTCATTGAAAGCGTGAGTGAGACTGGGAGTCAGGCTTCACAGATAGACCAGGATGTCATTAACGACCTCATATCCAACGGACTCGCCATACCCAAGTCGTACTGAATACCACTTTAATTCCCATTCCGCGTTACCGGCAATTGCACCTATTTTTTTATCATAGGTTGATAGTTAGCATGGCGAACTCAGGAGGTTTCGTGGTTATTACAGAGATCACAAAGTAGTAATGATTTCGAGAATTATATTTGCCTACCTCCCTCAAAGAAGTTATATAACCTGTTGGTCCAAATGTAACGATACGAGGGTGGGTTATATGCTCAAATCACTACTCAAGCAATTCTTGATATACGCTCTCTCCCTACACATGGCAATCATCGGCTTTCCCGCCATTGCACTAGCAGCTCCAATAAATACCACATCTGTCATTCAGATGAATGAGAGACATGAGAATATCGATCGAATCCGTTCAACCATGGCCCGCGATGAGGTTCGCAGTTCCCTGCTGGAAATGGGTGTCAATCCCGAAGAGGTGGAACTACGCCTGGATTCACTCACGGACCATGAGCTGTTTGTACTCAATCAACAAATAGATCAACTGCCAGCCGGTGGCAGCGTCCTGGGTGTACTCGGCGCACTACTCATCGTGCTAATAGTGTTGGAAATGTTGGGCGTCACTAATGTATTCACCAAGCTTTAAGTCAGAATGATATCAGCTGGGATAAGGACCAACCCACTGACATTCACTCCACATTGATGACTATTCTGGGTAAACCAAGTGAGGTATCCAAACCATATCTTGCTTTATTGCTTTCTTTTCTGCTTTGTGGTTGCGCAAGTCATCCGCCCCTACTCTCTCCTCTACTCCCCTCAGCATCAGCGCATGCCACGCTGGAGTTAGAGGCTACGCCATTCCATCCGCAAAAGAAGTATCAGTGTGGTCCGGCTGCTCTCGCCACTCTGCTGGTGGATTCAGGTGTTTCGGTAACTGCCGAATCGCTTGTGCCGCTGGTCTACCTGCCTGAAAAAAAGGGCAGCCTTCAAATAGAGTTGGTGGCAGCCAGTCGTCGTTATCAGCGGATTCCCTACGTCATCAGGCCCGATCTGAACTCGCTGCTCGCGGAGTTGCAGGCAGGCCGACCCGTGCTGGTGCTGCAAAACCTCGGATTTACTCTTTTTCCTGTCTGGCACTACGCGGTGGTGATCGGCTACTCGGCAGAGAGGGATGAGATGATCTTGCGTTCCGGGGTCACCCGACGTGAGACCCTCAGCGCTCACCGCTTTCTCGACACCTGGAAACGGGCGGGTCGCTGGGCCATGGTGCTGTTGAGACCCGGTGATTTTCCGGCCGTGCCCGATCAGCTGCCCTACCTGAAGGCAGTCGCAGCCTTGGAACAATCCGCACCTGCCGAGAGCCTCATTGCGGCTTACCGTGCAGCCCTGGATCATTGGCCGGAGAGTTCGATCGCATTATTCGGTTTAGCTGTCTCACAACACGCCAAGGGGGACCTGATGGCGGCTGAACTGAGCTATAGAAGACTCCTGTATGCCGAGCCTGATCTTATCGCAGCCTACAACAACCTGGCCGAAGTATTGGCCGATAGGGGCTGCTATAAAGAGGCCAAGTCAATGATTCAACATGCAATGCAGAAAGATAGCGGCGATTTGCAGCAGGCGCTGTTACAAACTGACCGCGAAATCGAGAGAAGAATAACCAATCGTCCGGCACAACCATCTCCCTGCCAACCGGTGAGGATTCAGGATGAATAGATGATCCCTGTAAACAACCGAAGTGAAGAGCGGCACATGAGACATGGATTACCCCCATCCAGTTCCAGGAACAGACGGATAACAAAACCCACTCAATTCCTATGTTTCTGTAAAAAAAATATCACACGACAACTTGATGGATTGGTTGTCTCGTCTACTATTGAACTGTAATATGTAGGGCAAGAACTGGTAGTACCATGCCAAACGGATCGATTGGCATTTTTTTTGTGGTTTTTTTACCACTAAGATGATGGATCATCATCGGCATCGGGGCTGTCAAGCATAGGTCTTATCCTCACTGCGACCGATTCATGCCTTGGGTAGTGCAGATCTCTGTATCTCGTGCAGCGGAGAGAGACAGTACTGCTGAATACAATGGAACCATAGGGAATTTCAGCATTGCCGGGAAAGACAATAGCACAATGGACACCACTCTGTGATAGCGCTGTAATCCAGCTGTCGTCATCCGATCACACCATATCAGCGAGGTCGATGCATTCTGCATCCCTGGGGGTTTTTGTGCATCAAACCGTCGACGGGGTCCCAAAAAATGTCGGGATATATTGCTTTCGATCAATGATCTAGTTAATTAAACATGGAAGATTACGCCGCATGGACAAAATTGAACAAAGTATAATAATTCATGGAAGCCGTGATTGAGTCCCTTACCCCGACCCATCTTGTCTTTGCGGCGGTTGTTATCAGCCTGGCGTACCTGGTGCGGGGTATTGCCGGCTTCGGCTCCGGCCTTATCGCGATCCCACTGCTGGCGCTGATTTTGCCGCTGACCACGGCTGTACCGCTGATCGTCTTTCTCGACTACATGGCCTCGGCCAGTCATGGCATTAAACACCGGGAGGCGATTAAATGGAAGGAGATCCTCTCCCTCTTGCCCTTCGCGATTGTCGGCGTCTTAACCGCCCTCTTTATCTTCACATCTGTGGACATGGAGGCCCTGAAAATAGGCTTGGGCGCCTTTATTTTGGTGTTCGCCGTCTATTCACTCTTCTCTTTTTCCGGCAAGGAACTGGTCTCTTCGGTATGGTCGGTTCCCGCAGGCAGCATGGGCGGATTGATCGGCACGCTGTATGGTACCGGCGGCCCCTTTTATGTCCTCTACCTGAAATTTCGCAAGATAGAGAAAACCCAGTTCAGGGCCACCTTCGCCACCATCTTTCTGCTCGATGGCGCGGGTCGCCTCGCAGGCTATCTGTTTACCGGTTTTTTCACCCTGGACCTGATGCTGATGATGGCGGTAGCCATTCCGTTGATGGTAATCGGTATGTTCGTCGGCGGTCGCATCCATACCAACATGTCGCAGCAAACCTTCCAGCGCGCAATCAGCATGCTGCTGGTCTTCAGTGGCCTGGCGCTGTTGCTGAAGTAGCATAAGGACAGCATTGCTGTATGGTTTTATACCGATAGGTCTGAGCAGACCCTAGTTGAACTCATTCACCAAAGTCCCGATACCTTCGATCGCCACCTCCACGGTACAACCCTGCTCCATTGGCCCCGCTCCGATGGATGTACCGCAAGCGATGATATCCCCAGGTCGCAGTGGCATGTCATGGGAAATCCGACTGACGATCTGGCGGGGCTTGAAAAACATATCGGTCACGGGATAGTTTTGCAATTCGGTCCCGTCAACCAGGGTCCTGACTGACAATGTTTCCGCGTCCAGGCCCGTTGCAATAACCGGCCCGACGGCACAAAAGGTGTCAAAACTCTTTGCCCTGGTCCAGTGGACAAACAAGGGGTCCTCTCGCAACAAGCCACGTGCAGTGACATCATTGACACAGGTGTAGCCGAACACAAAATCATCGGCCTCATCCTCACTGACATTACGGCACTGCCTGCCGATGACGATGCCAAGTTCACCTTCATAGACCACCGGGCCATCATACGCCTCCGGCCGCCTGATTGTCCCACCCGGGGGAAGAAAGGATGTGCTTGCCTTCATGAAATAGAGAGGATGGTTAGGTTTTGACCAGCCCTCCTTCGCCGCCCTGGAATGAAAATTGTTCCACAGGGCGATCATCGTAGTAGGTTCACAGGGGGTCAACAGCTTGACTGCTTCCAAGGGCACGCTCTGATCTGTTGCTACCGCCCCGTTGTACATGTCTCCCTGGTATATGGTTATTAAATCCTCGGTTAAGGTGCCGAAGCCCTTCGCTCCCTGATATTCATAGCGAACCCACTGTTTCATTCCCATTTAGCTCCTCTAATTCCTATTTGAGTAATATTATTCCTCTATTGCCCTCAAATAAAGACTTTCGACTCAAGAACATACCCCCGGTGCCACTATAGAGTTTGATGGTCAATAGACTCATTCAGAGGTACGCAAGATTGTTCCGGTCAGGATCCCTTCCAACAGCAGCTGCAGCCATAAACAGAACAAGCAGGAACCCGATTCCTTCATCCGATGACATGATGATTCAGAAATTCAGTCTCTTTTTGACAAGCTTCACGATCGGCGCCCTTTACTCGCCGCTACTGGTCTATACCCTCTATCTGTGGCAGCAGTATACAGGGGCCACGAATCTGGTCGCGCTGCATTGGTATGAGTTGATACTGCTTCTTACCCTCATGCTGCTGCCGTTGGCGGCGATGAAGCTGCTCAAGATCAACTGGACTCCGCGAGACATACCTGGCTGAGACGGGCCCTGTCTACATAGAGTGAATATTCCGCAGTCTCAGGCGGCTCTTCTTGTCTTCCGGATCGAACTTGAGGGCATACTCCCAATACTTGATCGCATGCTCAGGCTCAGCACGGGAGCTTCTCACCCCTTTAAGGTATAGCGCCTTGCCATACGCCTTGCGTTGTTTCTGAATTTTACCGAGCCTGTCGGCATCACTGTTGAATGCGCGCTCCGCCCGTTGCAGAAAACCCAGGGCATCCTGGTAGTTCTCCGCATCAAAAGCGGCGCCTGCCTGATCGAGAAGAATTTTCGATAGCAGATCACGCACCTCACTGTCCTTGGGGAATTTCCTTAAATGGGTCTCGATCTCTTTGACATATTCCCCAAGGTTTGCATGCCTCCCATCCGCCTGCAGTATCTCTTGACGTGAGTAGCTATAGGCCTCTTCGTGAAAACCTTTGGCCAGCTTTTTCTTTCTTGTTCTGTTGTTGTAATTGCTGTTTGAACGCGCAACCTTCTTTTTCATCGATGCCTTGGATGCCCGCTCGTCGAGTTCCCGCATAGCCTCGAGAGCCGATTTGTGCTTCGGGTCGAGGCTGAGGATTTTCAGGTAGTAGCGTCTGGCCTTGGTAAACTGACCCTGTCTAACGGCCTGTTTTCCCTGCTTCATCATTTTATCGCTCTGCCCGTTTATCTTCGCTTCAACACGCTTGATCGCGGCGTTGATCTTGCTATCCTGTCGCGATACTGTTCTCGCCACCTTGAGGTTGTACAGGGCACCTTGCAGATCACCCTTTCTCTCCCGGGCTTCGGCGCTACGCAACCAGGTGGCAGGTTTGCCGTAGTCACCCGATACCACACCCTGGGTTGATTGGGTGGATGAACAGCCACTGCCAAGCACCAGGAGCAATATGAGAAGAAGGCTGGATAGCAGCACCGGTGGATGCATCATCAACGCAGCGCCTTGAAGGTCACCAGACTCTTCTTGAAGGCCTGCATGTCCCTGTCGCCAAAGATCATGGTGCGGTGAAGCAGATAGGGGTAGGCGAAGGCGGCATTGGATTGCCGCTGAACGGTCAAACCCAACAACATGCCGTTCGCCTGCAGCTGTTCGATCACCAGGTCATTGCTGTCACCGAACGGGTAGGCGTAATAGCGCGGCCTCTCCCCCAGGTACTTTACCAATTTCTCATTCGGCAACGAGACCTCCTGGCGCACCCGGCGTTGATATTGGCTAAGGCTCTCACCTGCCTGCCTCACAGTCAGGTTGCTATGGGTCTTGGAGTGGGGCTGGATACTGATCAAGCCGCTCTTTTTCATGGCCTCGAGCTCTCGTGTCTTAAGGCCGCCATTGTTTAGGTAGTCGCTGTAGACAAAAACAGTAGCGGGATAACCATACTCCTTGAGGATGGGAAAGGCCTCTTTATAGATGGAGCGGTGACCATCATCGATGGTCAACACCACAGCGCGTTTGGGGAGTTGCTTTTCCCCCTTGAGAAATCCGACGAGGTCATTCAGCGGTATCACCCGGTAGTTATTCTTGTCCAGGTACTCCATCTGCTTTCTGAACATCGCAGGCGTCACTTCCATACGATCGCTGCGCCTGCCGAAACGGTGATAGCAAAGGATGGGTACAGTCTGATAACCGTTGTATTCTATCCCGGTCGGATTTTCCATCTTCAACGGAATGACAATCTCACGGCCTTCGGCTACCGGGTTGGGATGGTTGGCATCCTCGATTAACCAATACAGGTTCTCATCACGGAGGTAACGCCTTGCCAGCGAGCGCGCATCATCACTACCGACGCGCAGAACGATGAAATCCCTGTCTTTCGCGATAACCTGGCTGCCGGAGGAACGAAGTACCGGAGAGGAACATGCGGCTGACAGCAATGCGAAAATGATCAGCGGAATGATTTTCATCGGCAGTGTTAGCATTGAGGTATACCTCGGTCTTTGCGGGTGCAAACCTCCTGTTTTGACAACTTCCAGGTTCCTTTCCTTCAAGATTCCAGAAGACAGCTACTTATTGTTCTGCTTGGGCGGCATGATCCTTGTGGCATCATCGAACTCAGGGTCTGTCGCACCGAGTTCCCGTTCATCCGGTAACGGCGGCGCGGGCTGTTGGATCACCTGCTCATGTGCCATGTTGGTGGTATCGTCATCCCCATCGATGATTTGTGTTACGGTCTGCTGCAGCTGATGCTGGCACTCCTCCCGCTGTTTCAGGAGCGTATCCGCCATTCTGTTGTATTCCGAAAAGAGCAATCCCAGTTCATCGTTGCGCTCTTTGTGGATGCGATAGCCCAGATTGCCATGATGAACATGGGCGATGGCCCGCCTGAGGATTCTTATCGGCACGGTAATCCCGGTTGCCAGCAGATAAGCGACGATAACCACCGTCAACACCACCGCAACCAGCAATCCCAGCATGGTGTAGAAAGTAAGGTCGGCTGCGGCGATAAGGGGTGTCTGAGAAAGGCCAAGCTGAACCATGCCGACCTGCTTTTTCTGGAAAACCAGCGGTGCCTGAAAATCAAACACCATCTCATCATTCAGCTCTTTTTCTGAGATCACCATGCCTTCGTCCTCACGCAACAGCTTCAGCCCCTCCGTGACCTCCTGTTTATTCCCCACCTCTTCAATGGAGGTGCTGGCGCGCAGAATCCGCTTGTGATCGACAATCTTCAGGTAGCTGATCTGTTGCCGTTGCTTGATCTCATGAACAAACGTCTCCAGCGCCACCCAGTCCTGGATCAATACAGCCTCGACGCTCTCCACGGCAATGAATTCCGCCAGCGATCCCCCTGAATCGAGGGCCAACTCGATCATCGCATCCACCTGTTTTCGATAAACCAGGTAGGAACCGAGAATCATCGCGATCGAGACCACGGCCGCCATCACAGCGGTCCATTTGATACGCAGCGGCAGGATCTTCGATTCGTTGAGATGCTGCTGCTTCTCATCGATTTCGTGGACCACGCTGCGCAGTTCCGTGGCCACCTCCTTGCCTGTCTGAAAACGCTGCTCAGGTTTCTTGTTGAGCAGTTTTTCGACGATCTTTATCAGGCTTTGGGGTATCTCCCCCTTCTTGTCCTTGATCGGCGCAGGATCCTCCTGCACGATCTTCATCAACAGGGAGGTGAGGGTCTCGGAGATAAAAGGTTTCTCCCCGGTAATCAGCTGATAGAGGATGACGCCGAGGGAGAAGAGATCGGATCGTCCATCGACCGGAAACCCCTCAACCTGCTCGGGCGACATATATTGCGGGGTACCCAGAACCGCTCCCATCCGGGTGCGGTGCTCCTTGTTGGGTGAGTCCACATGGGCAATACCGAAGTCGGTGATGCGGATGGTGTGGCCGTCGTCCGGGGAGATAATGTTGCCCGGCTTCACATCCCGGTGGACGATACCGCGGTTATGGGAGTAGTCCAGGGCCTCCGCTAATTGAATGCCGTAGACCACTGCCTCTCTGATGGAGATGGGGGTTTTGGATTCCATCATCGCCTCGAGCGTCCTGCCCTCGAGGAATTCCATCGCTATATAGGGCCCCTGCTCGACCTCCCCTACATCAAAAATGGTGACGATATTGGGATGGGTGAGCTTTCCGGCGGCCTTCGCCTCCTGCAGGAAGCGGTAGCGATACTCCGGATCCGCGGCAACCTCCCCACGCAGGAGTTTAATCGCCAGGGTGCGGTTGATCTCGGGGTCGAACGCCTTGTAGACAATTGACATCGCCCCCTCGCCGATCTCCTCGATGAGATTGAATCGGCCTATCGTATCGGGCATGGGTTGTTGATTGTCCAAATCCCTTCTCCTCCCTTACTGCGCTGTCAGGGACATGCAGACCTGTCTCGAAGCGTGCATATTTTCATGTCTCGTCTATGCTACCCCTGATAGAGTGTAGCAAATGGTGTTAAATTAAAGAAAATCGTATTGACGATCTCAGCGTCATTGATTAGCGTTCATGGAGTAGCGGAAAACCCACATGTCAGACGGACTGGACAGACAAAAACAGCAGGCAAGCAGATGAATGAAACCTTCGATATCCCAAGAATCCTTGAATTACGCAAACTGACAAGGTCAATATCGGAAAAGATCGAAACCGACTTAAGTGACTATTTAGCCACCCTTGCCCCACTCTTCTCGCCTGCACCGATCCTGGGTGAATACGTCCGGGGCGGCTCCAAGGCACCTGTGAAGGGCGCGGAAATCGCATTTCGTGACCTGAAGAGCAGGTATCAAACCATCGCCGGACAAAAGCCGTTTCTGCTGGAGAGAGAACTCTCCTCCCCCCTGGATGTCTTCGCGGCCACGCCAACCCTGACCGCCGTGGAGTATCCCTATACCGCCGAACAGGAGAACAAGTCCGCATCCCTCACGGTGACATCCCCATTGAAGTGGTATCTCTCCTATCCGGACCAGCACCCTAAAAAATTGCTGGAAATGCTTGGGAGCAACCGCAACCAGCTGAAAGATGAACTATCCCATGCCTTGCTGCAGTGCCTGACTCTCAGCCTGGTTCTGGAGAAGCGCCCAGGAATCGTAAACATACTCCAAGGCCTGCGCTTCGAGTTGCAAACTAGCCATCATGAGGGGCTGGGCGAACTGCCGGTGATTATGATCTCCTGCCCCCTGATGACCCTATTGCCGCCTGACGACATCATTATTCAGAATACCGAGATCTCCGGTATCCCATCCTTCGAGGAGATCATCAATATCAATGATATCCGGGAACTCTCCGATCCCATGCAGCAAGGCATTCTTTCAATCACGAAAGAGATCTCGCCCTCCATTTACCGGGAGATCGCTGCTGATTGATACCCCATCCAGCTTCCTGGCTCAAGCCGTGCGGAGATAACAGCTGGATAAGTAACTTTAACAATTCAGGGTTTTTCACTCTCATGGTTGTCAATACAATCACCCTGTTCAGTATTGACAACTCACTTTAGCTCAAGAATAGGAAAGACACATGGCTACAATCACCCTTGAAGGCAATCAAATCAACACCAATGGCGACCTCCCTGCCGTGGGCTCGGATGCGCCCGATTTCTCCCTGGCAGCTGCCGACCTTTCAGATGCCTCTCTGAGTAACTATGCAGGCAAGAGGAAATTGCTCAACATCGTACCAAGCCTTGATACGGGTGTCTGCGCGACTTCAACTGTCAAATTCAATCAGGCAATGGGAGATAAGGGCAATTCTGTCGCACTGGTGATCTCGGCGGATCTCCCCTTTGCCCAGGGACGTTTCTGCAGCGCCGAGGGAATCGATAATGTGGTCTCGCTGTCGATGATGCGCAACCGTAATTTCGCAAAGGACTACGGCGTCCTGATAACTGACGGCCCATTGGCCGGTATCTGTGCCCGAGCCGTGGTGGTTCTGGATGAGAACAATAAGGTCCTCTATACCCAGTTGGTGCCGGAAATCGTACAGGAACCCGACTACGACCAGGCGTTGGCCCATCTCAACTAAAAACCCCGGCACAGATACCGGGGTTTGTCTTCACTTTAATAACGGGCGCCTGGCGCCCGTTATCTTATTCAGCGCGGATAATATGGCGTATAGCCTTGCTGCGAGGGGGGGTAGCCACCATAGGGTGTATAGCCCCTGCCAGGCCATGCCGGACGCGGTGGCGGGGAAGCCATGGCTTCCTGCAACTCGCGTTCAGCCTGCATCAAGTTCCGCATAGCCTCCATCTCCGCCCTTGCGGCGTCTCGAAGCTCATCAAACTCCTTGAGGATCTTACTCACCGACTCCGCATGCAAATCGCGGATGGACTGCGGCACCTGTTGATTCGCAGTTGCCGAGGCTGAATCGTCCCGAGAAGCAACCGCTGGAGCCTCAGCTCCAGCCGCAGCCGTGGTCTGCTCGGAAGATTGATCGGAATCGGATGATGCGGCTGCCTGGGTTGCGGCTGCAGCCTGCTCCTCGCCAACTGCCGGAGCCGACTCCATCGGGGCCTGCTGTGCCACGTCGCTGACACTGGAATCGGATGTAGCGCCTGCCTCCACCGCTGCCTCAGCATCTGTTTCCGCACCCGCTTGTGCCGTGGTGCCGCTCTGTTCCGCGGCACCCTCCTCTGCCGCAGTTGCGGGTGCCGTGGATACGTCCTCAACGACCTCCTGTTCGACGGCATTCGTCGAGGCGGTGCTCTCCGATTGCGGGTTTTTGGCCAATGATCTGATGTACATGAAGGCCAGTATGATGATGACGAGCCAGAAAATGACTTTTAACCAGAAGCCACCTGTGCCCTTTGATTGAGTTGTCATCGAGGAATCCTCCGCTGTTGTATCTTTTTTAAGCTCAGTATGAACAACGACATTCGAAGAGTCGGGCTTGCCTCCGGACGATGCGGTATCCTTTACCGGTGCCGGTTTTGCGGCCATGGCGCTTGCGGCCGCGACGGTCGTCGGGGTCGCCGACTTCGATTCCGTCCTGGCGGCGGAAACGGGAGGAGTCTTCGCCGAAGCGGCCGCTCCAGGTTTTTTCGCCTCCGTCGCACTCTTTTTTGCCGCAACCTTTTTCTTCGTCGTTGCTTTTTTCTTTGCAGCCTTCTTTTTTGCGCTCTTTTTCTTGGCAACCTTCTTCTTGACTGCCGCTGTCTCTGTTGCCGGCTCCTTCCCTACTTGATCATCTGCATTGGTTGTCTCATCAGCCATTATAATTCCCCTCTGGCGTGCATTTTATCTCGGCACTATTGTAACCCAATCCATGATTGGGTCTCAAAAACTATCTAGCAAATTAGTTATTTAGCACTAACCAACTGGCAACCCAAGCCAGCCCAGAGTCTTGCGGGTCAATCACCCTCTACCAACCTCCCTGGCGATCCATGACGATCGGGGATTGCCCCATGCCGAGCTGTTTGACGACAACACTATCGACACTTGGCCCGGAGCGCAAATTAACCCTCTCACCGAAAACGGTAACCCGATCTCCAAGCCAAGGCTCCGGTAAAAAAGATCGTCATTTCCCGAGCGTACCACCGGTTCGTTATCACGAGGTTTCATCCTGATGATATCGCGGGCACCCACATCTCCCCGGACAGCAAAACCCATCTACCAATCAATTGCCTGTTGCGGATAGCGACGCGCAGGCCGCTGTTGTTGGCAAAGCGTCAATCCAAATGGCAGGCTGCCTCACATACTCCCTGCATCGCCGATGGCCGCCAGAGACCAAACTCCGCCCGGTCGTCGGCCGGCAATGACGCCATGTCCAGTTTGAAAGCGTCGCATGAAGTTGGCGACCAGGCATTATATTTGGTATAAACAATATTATGTTTGCTATTGTATTTATGAATTTTTCTCTAGTTCTATTTCTCTCGATTAACGCCCTTGAATAAGCAACTATCGGGCATCCTGTCCGAGCAGTTCCACGAGCAGCGACTTGACCTGTTCCATACCCTCTATCAGGTTCATTTCGATCTCTCGCATATTGATTGTCGAATCCACTTTTCCCGCAGCCCAGTTGGATATAACGGCACATGACGCATAACAGAGGTTGAACTCTCTTGCCAAGGCCGCTTCCGGCATCCCAGTCATGCCAACGATATCACAGCCATCCCTCTCCATCCTAAGGATCTCGGCGGCCGTCTCCAGCCTCGGTCCCTGGGTCGCGCCATAGGTGCCGCCCGCCACCGGATTCACACTGCTGAGCCGGCCCGCCTCAAGCAGCGCCTGACGCAACTCCTCGCAGTAGGGTTTGGTGAAATCGATATGGACCACATGGCTCAGGTCGTTGTCGAAAATGGTGTGTTCACGACCAAAGGTATAGTCAATGATCTGGTCGGGAATCACGATACGCCCCGGCACCATATCCGCGCTGATCCCCCCCACTGCCGCCACGCCGAGGATGGTCTGAATGCCCACATGCCTCAGCGACCAGAGGTTCGCCCGGTAGTTGACGAGATGCGGAGGTATCATATGGGAGGCGCCATGGCGGGGTAGAAACACCACCTCATGCCCGGAAATAGTACCATGAGTCAGCGCCGCCGAAGGTTCGCCGAATGGAGTGTGGCAGACCTCTCGATGTGTGATCTCCAGATCCGGGATCTCGTCCAACCCGGTACCGCCGATAATGGCCAGTTTTGTCATTATTGAATGCTGTATCGCTTACTGATCAGGCCCGCATTGTACATCGAGTGTTTACGTAAAAAAA
>NATV01000159.1 GCA_003094535.1 gamma proteobacterium symbiont of Ctena orbiculata
TGGCATGACGCCGCTTCAGGGCGGCAAGGTCACGACCCTGCTCCAGGGTAGCCCCATCCTCATCGACCACCCGCAGGCGCATGCGCAGATGCTCCTCTATCCCACCTTCCATCCAGACATCCTCGGGGATATGAACCCCGCTGAGCTGTTTTAAGCGCTCTCCCAGGACCTGTACCAAGGACCTGTCGCTGGGGGCAAGATCCGCGAGACAGGCGTCGGCAAAATCGGGAACCGGAACGAAGGAACGGCGCAGTGATTTCGGCAACCCCCGGAGCAATGAGATCACCCGTTCTCTCAGCAGCCCCGGAACCAGCCACTGCAGACGCGCATCGGTGATCTGGTTCAGGACATCCTGCGGAACAACCAGGGTGACGCCATCCTTGGCCGTGCCCGGTTCAAAGTGGTACTCAAGGGGCAACATCATGCCGTTGATGTCGAGATGGTCGGGAAACTGTTCCCTGGATATTCGCTGGGATTCCGCCCGCATCAGATCGGACTCATCCATGTACAGCAGCTTCGGCTGCTTCCCGGCTTGTGCCCGCAACCACTTTTCAAACCCCGGGGTGGTTGAAATACCCTCGGGAATCCGTTGGTCATAAAAGGCGTAGATGCGCTCTTCATCTACCAGGATGTCATGCCGTCTCGATTTGGCCTCCATGTCGTGAATCGCTTCGATCAGCTCCTGGTTATGACGCCAAAAAGGGGCGCGGGTCTGAAAATCACCATCCACGAGGGCCGAACGTATGAAGATCTCCCTGGCGACCACCGCATCGACGGGGGAGAAGTTGATCTTGCGACGTGGGATCAGGGTGACACCGTAGAGTGTAATCTTCTCATAAGCGGCAACCTGGCCCCGCTTTCTCTCCCAGTGGGGTTCGGAGTAGTTGCGCTTCACCAGATGCCCGGCCGCGCTCTCGACCCACTCCGGCTGGATCGCCGCCAGGGTCCGCGCATAGAGTCTGCTGGTCTCCACCAGCTCCGCCGCCATCACCCACTTCGGTTGCTTCCTGTAGAGACCCGATCCGGGATAGATGAAAAAGCGGCTGTTCCTCGCCCCCAGATAGTCATGGCTCTTGCTTTTCAATCCGATATGACTCAACAAGCCGCTCAACAGGGCGCGGTGGATCTCTTCATAGCCGGCCTCGGCGCCGTTCTCGCGAAATCCCATTTCATGCAGCTGTCCACGCAACTGGCCATGGATATCGTGCCACTCCTGGACCCTGTTCCAGGAGAGAAAATTCTGTTTGCACCAGCGGTGAAACTTGTTTTTGGAGAGATGTTTCCGCTGCTCCTCGACCGTATCCCAAAGCGTTAGATACGCCAGAAAATCGGACTGATCATGACGGTGTTTGGCGTGGGTCTCGTCAGCCAGCTGCTGTTTCTCCACCGGACGCTCCCTGGGATCCTGTATGCTGAGAGCGGCGGCAATCACCATTACCTCCTTAAGGCAGTGGTTATGGGCCGCGGCGAGGAGCATCCGGCCGATGCGCGGGTCCACCGGAAGCCGGGCGATCTGCTGTCCGAGACGGGTTACCCGACGGTCACCGGCAACCGCACCTATCTCTTCGAGCACTCGATAGCCATCCTTGATCAGACGATGGTCGGGGGGGTCGATAAAGGGGAACTCGTTTATCTCTCCCAGGCCAAGCAGTTTCATCTGCAGGATGACGGATGCGAGATTGGTGCGTTGTATCTCCGGCTCGGTAAAGGGACGGCGGGCCTCGAAATCCTCTTCCGCATAGAGACGGATGCAGATGCCTGACGAGATTCGGCCGCAGCGGCCCTTGCGCTGATCGGCGGAGGCCTGGGATGTCCGTTCCACGGGCAGGCGCTGAACCTTGCTGCGATGGCTGTAGCGGCTGATACGCGCATATCCCGTATCGATGACATAGCGTATGCCCGGCACGGTCAGGGAGGTTTCAGCCACATTGGTGGCGAGAACGATGCGCCGGCTGGTATGGGCCTTGAACACCCGGTTCTGCTCCTCGATACTCAAGCGCGCATAGAGCGGCAGCACCTCGGTGGCGGGCAGTCGGTGTTTACGCAGTGTCTCCGCCGTTTCGCGAATCTCCCGCTCGCCACTCAAGAAGATCAGGATATCGCCGCGGTCGATCAGCGACAGTTCATCCACGGCATCGACGATAGCCTGCTGCAGAGGATCGTCTCTCTCGCTCTCGCCAGGCTCAGCCGGCGGCCGATAACGCAGTTCCACCGGATAGGTGCGTCCGGATACCTCGATGATCGGTGCATTGTCGAAATAGGCCGAAAATCGCTGCGGATCGATGGTTGCCGAGGTAATGATCAACTTGAGATCGGTGCGCTTGAGAGTCAGCCGTTTCAGATAGCCGAGGATAAAATCGATGTTCAGACTGCGTTCATGGGACTCATCGATAATCAGCGCGTCATACTGGTTGAGATAGGGATCCTGCTGTATCTCGGCAAGCAGGATTCCGTCCGTCATCAGCTTGATGTAGCTCCGGGTGCCGACACGGTCGTGGAAACGCACCTTGTAACCGACCGCCTGGCCCGTCACCGAGCCGAGTTCACTCGCCACCCGGGTTGCCAGCGTCCTGGCAGCGACCCTGCGAGGCTGGGTGTGGCCGATATATCCAGCGACGCCGAGACCGGCGTCGAGGCAGATCTTGGGCAGTTGGGTCGACTTGCCCGAGCCGGTCTCTCCGCAAAGCACCACAACCTGGTGCGACCGGATAAAGGCTCTAATCTCATCCACCCGCTGGCTGATAGGCAGGGCTTGCGGATAGCTGATCTGCGGCAGCTGTGCCCGGCGTTGACTCAAACACTGCTGCGAAGCTCTGATGGCGTGCCAAAGCTTCAACAGCCCCTGGGAATAGTCTCCCCCCCTCGCCTCTCGCTTGCGTAAACCGCGAAGTTGCTGATAGAGACGGTGTCGATCCCGCAGCATACAACGCTTGATCTCCTGCGGATCGGGAAAATCGTTGAGAGTCGCGCTCACGGTCACACTATGGGGGGTCTAACGTTGGTATAAATTGATGATTTGATTTTCAAATGTACCGGCTGGAAGCCATCGACATTATCTTATCACCATCTGAATACTCCTTGGCTTCCGCAGCCCAGGCCGGAGCCTAACAACGAGTATAGAGGGCTCAATGGAAGTCAATGTACCCCAATGAGCGTCAGATATCGGTGCGGCAAGCCGCACCCTGCATTTGAGCTAAGCGTAGGGTACGGCTTGCCGCGCCATGTAACGGCTAATCGGAAATGAAGCAGGCAACCTGAAATAAGAGCCTCGGATCAGTGCCCACCGCCCTTCAATGCAACCACCATGCCTTCTATCGTATCCTTGGCGTCACCGAATATCAGTGAGGTGTTATCCTGGTAGAAGAGGAGGTTGTCGACGCCGGAGTAGCCGGGATTCATCGAGCGCTTGAGAAAATAGACCTGCCTCGCTTTGGCTGCATCCAGGATGGGCATACCGTAGATCGGGCTTGAGGAGTCGGTCCTGGCAGCCGGATTGACCACATCGTTGGCACCCACTACCAGGGTGACATCGGCAGTGGGAAACTCCGGATTGATCTCATCCATCTCCATGACGTGATCGTAGGGTATATCCGCCTCCGCCAACAGCACGTTCATATGTCCCGGCATCCGTCCCGCCACCGGGTGGATGGCAAATTTGACTGCCACTTCCTTCTCTTCCAGCAGTTCCATCAACTCCTTCAGGGCGTGCTGTGCCTGGGCCACCGCCATGCCGTAACCGGGTACGATAATGACCTTGTTGGCATCCTCCATCCAATAGATGGCATCCTCCACCGAGGCTGACTTGACGCCCTTTTCCGCGGCCACGCCGGCGGCGCTGGGAGCGCCTTCAGACTCACTGCCAAATCCACCGAACACCACATTGATGATGGAACGATTCATTGCCCGGCACATGATGTAGGAGAGTATGGCACCGGAAAATCCGACCAGGGCACCGACTATGATCAGCAGCAGATTCCCCAGGGTAAACCCGGTCGCCGCCGCCGCCCATCCGGAATAGCTGTTGAGCATGGAGATGATTACCGGCATGTCCGCGCCGCCGATGGGGATGATCAGGGTGAAGCCCAGTATGAATGCCAGCAGGGTTATCAACACCAGCGAGGTCATACTCTCGGTCATCGCGAAATGGACACCCAGGGCGACGGTTGCCAGGGCGATGGCCGCATTCAGCGCATGCTGTCCCTTGAATTTAACCGGTGCGCCGCTGACCAGTCCCTGGAGCTTGGCGAAGGCCACCACCGAGCCGGAGAAGGTGATCGCGCCGATGATGATGCCTGCGGAGAGCTCCCCCATCATCACCGGGTCAAGGCTGCCGGCGGCGTCGTGATTGAGAAAGGTGCCGATAGCGACCAGCACCGCGGCCATACCGACGAAGCTGTGTAATGCAGCTACCAATTGCGGCATTGCGGTCATCTGTACCCTTGCGGCGACGACCGTACCGATCACCGCGCCGACGAGGACACCAACCACAATAAAACCGTAGGAGTGCACTTCATTGCCCAACAGGGTGGCAACGATTGCGATGGCCATACCCGCCATGCCGAGAAAGTTACCGCGCCGGGCCGAGGCAGGGTGAGTCAGGCCTTTAAGGGCCAGGATAAACAGGATTGCGGATATCAGGTAGGCAATCGCTTGGGTGTTTGCTGAAATCTCCATCGCTCAGGTTCTCACTTATCTTTTTTCTTGAACATGGCCAACATCCGGTTGGTCACCAGGAACCCGCCAAAGACGTTGATCGAGGCCAACAACACTGCGACAAAGCCGAATATCTCCGCCGCGGTACCCACATTTTCCAAACCGGTCACCAACAGGGCACCGACAATGATGATTCCTGAAATGGCGTTGGTCAGTGCAACCAGCGGTGTATGCAGCGATGGCGTAACTCCCCATATCACGTAGTAACCGATGAAACAGGCGAGGACGAAAACATATAGTGCAACCAGTGTATCAGGCATGGGATCACTCTTGAGTTGGTCGTTTCGGTGTCATTGTGCGGGCTTTAAGACTCAGGTCTCAGACGCATTGCCTTGGTGATCTCATCATCTTCGAGATCCTTCAGCACCAGGCCGTCATCACCCTTTTCCACCATGATGTTGAGCAGGTTCATGATATTTCCGCCATAGAAGGCGCTGGCGTCTGAAGCCACCATGGACGGGTAGTTGGTGTGACCGACAATCGTCACGCCATGTTTTACAACCACCTTGTCGGCCTCGGTCAGGGGGCAGTTTCCGCCGGTGGCCGCCGCCAGGTCGATCACCACCGATCCGTCGCGCATCTTCTTTATCACCTCTTCGGTGACCAGAACCGGTGCCGGGCGGCATGGAATCAATGCGGTGGTGATGATGATGTGGGCCTTGCTCAACTCATCCGCAAGGGCCTGCTGCTGTTTCGCCTTGGCCTCTTCCGACAGCTCTTTTGCATAGCCCCCCTCTCCGGAGCCGCTCTCTCCGATATCGAGTTCTATCGCCTTTGCCCCGAGGGATTCGATCTGTTCCTTGGTTTCAGGGCGGACGTCATAGGCAAACACCTCGGCGCCTATTCGTCTCGCGGTAGCGATTGCCTGCAGGCCGGCGACGCCGGCGCCCAGTACTACCACCCGGGCCGGCTTGGCGGAGCCCGCCGATGTCATCATCAAGGGCAGAAAACGCCCATAGTGGAGTGCCGCTTCGATTACCGCGCGATATCCCGCGATGTTACTTTGCGAAGAGAGGGCGTCCATCGCCTGCGCCCTGGAGATTCTGGGAACCCTCTCCATTGCGAGATAGACAACCTCCTTATCCAGCATGGTTTGCAGGGTCTCGTCAAGCTCGCAGGATTCAATATGGGCGATTAATATTGCGCCCTTGGGAAGATCCGCAGCTTCGCTTGTGGAGGGCTTGCGTACGCGAACCAGGATATCGGCATCGAAGGCATCAGCAGCTGAGACGATATCCGCACCCGCCTCCCGATACTGGTCATCGGTGAAGTCGGCGTTTTCGCCGGCCCCCGTGGTGACCTTGATCGAGAATCCCTTGGCGATCAGTTTTTTGACAATGTCCGGTGAGAGCGCGACACGCTTTTCCCCTACCGCGGATTCCTTCAACAGGCCTATTTTCATCGTTTTTTTACTCAGCCGAAATATGGTCGTAGATGTACTTTGTCAAGCGCGCCCCATTATCCAGACTAACGCCCTGATCCTCAAGATCGGCTAAAGCTGACGGACGCTGCCTGCCCCGGGTTCGCGGCAGGACCCTGCCCGACCGGGTAGAAATCAACTATTTTCCAACAAAAACAGATAGATAGTTATTAATCTATCGGACAATAACGCCGCTTGAGAAAATGGTTTGGCCGCTTACTTCAGAGACAAAGTGTAGCAAAGAGAGTTTATTTTTTGGGAAATTATTCACATATTATTCTGTAGATTCTGGGGCTATCCGCTACAGAATCGGTCGGTTTCCCGGCTATTTTCCCTGAGCTCGCTGCATCGGCAGGGGCCATCCGTCGCAATAGCTCCCTCAAGATGCGCAACGGCAACCGGTACGATCCCTTGCTGCAATTGCCCCCTAATAATAGGTACCGTAGTAGTTATCGCCCCTGGCCTCCCTGCTTTTGTTCAATACCAGACCGATCGCCTTCTCTTGGTCCAGGCGGGAGAGTGTGTCCTTGATCGCCTCAACCGGCGTCTTGCCCGCCTCGACGACCACCAGTATCTGTCCCATATGCTGGTTCAACACGATCGACTCACTGGTCGAAAGAACCGGCGGTGAGTCGAAAATGATAATCCTGTCCTGATACCTCACGGCCAACTCATCCAGCAGCTCCTCCATCTCCTTGCTGGCGAGCAGTTCAGTCGACTTATCCGATCGTTTCCCCGCCGCTATGATCTTTAGTCTCGGGATCTGCGTTTCCAGTATCACATCACCCACGGTACAGCTTTTATCTTCAAGCAGGTCAATAAGACCCATTTCGTTCTCGATACCGATCAGCTTGCTCAAGGAGTAACGCAGGACATCACCATCTATCAGGAGTACCGTGGAATCGAGTTCCGTCGAAATGCTCAATGCCAGATTCAGCGCGGTAAATGTCTTGCCTTCCGACGGCAGCGAACTGGAAACTGATATCAGATTACCATGCTCTATCGGTGCCGCGCCTTTGCCCAGGGCGTTCATGATCAGCGGCCGTTTTATGATGCGATACTCTTCGGAAAGCTGCTTGTTACCTGAGTGGGGTACGATGTAACCCACTTTTGACAGGGATTCGTAGTTCAGATGAATCTTTTTTGCCTTGCTTCGCTGTGCCGGAGATTGTTCCTTCTCCTTGCCAAGCGGAACAGTCGGCTCGGCAACCTGGCTTACCTTATCGGCTAGGGTAGTGGCTGCCTGCTCCGGTACTGTACTCGCCGGTACAGCCGTTTTTTCTTGTGCTTCCACCTCGGCCGGACTGATCCTTTCGTTTGCCCTGTTTTTGTCCGACTTGGTTTTGGCTAACCGTTCAATGGCTTTCTCAATGCTGCTCATCTAAACCGCTTTCCTGTGGCTGGTAGGTGTTAAAACCATGTTTCCGGAATAATCAATACATCGCCAGGCATCATTTTAACATTAGCAGAAATATCTCCCTCTCTGATCAAATCGTCCAGGCGGACCCGGTACTGGGTTGTTTTCCCATTGATCTTCCTCACTACCGTAGCTTTGTTTCCGGCAGCAAATTCCGTCAAACCACCCACCGCGATAATGACATCCAGCAGCGTCATACCGTCCCGGTAGTTGATCGACTGTGGTTGAGAGGCCTGACCAACCACGCGTACCTGTTCCGTATAGCGACCGACGAACTCCGTAACACTCACAGTCACCTTTGGCGACTTGACGAATTTGGAGAGCTTTGCTTCCAGGGTTCTGGCCAAATCGGTGGGTGTTTTGCCACTCGCCGGCAGATCCTCCACCAATGGTGTTGTAATCATGCCGTCGGGGCGAACCACCACCTGGGTCGACAGTTCACTATCACCCCAAACGAATACATTCAGGGTATCGCCGGGCCCGATGACATAGAGCGGCGAGTCCGGCCCCGCCACGGCGGTCGGAACCTGACTGGTTGCGGGCATCTCCGGCGGGCTTGCACACCCCCCCGCCAAGGTTGCCGCGAGAACCAAGAGAAAACCTGTTAACTTCTTGTAACCTATTGATAACATATTGCTTTCCTGATATTCAATGATGTTAATCCGAGCTATTCTAACCCTTAATTTGAGAGATCTCACTCAAAAGCTGCTTCGCCTCTTCGGATTCGGGAAACTCCGGGTGTCCATCAATAATAGACACCAACACCTTTTCCGCATCTTTCTCTCTACCCGATTCTGCAAGCATAACAGCATAATGGTAAAGAATGGACGGATCCGAGGCACTCTCCAATACCGGACCCAAGAGTTTCAGTGCGGTCGCCGTATCACCCGATCTATGGGTTAGCCAGGCATAGGTGTCAACCACCGCATCGGAGCTATTGCCGGTGAGATCGTAGGCCTGTTTCGCCTGCGCTAGCGCCTTTTGCGGTGCCTGGGTGAAATTCAGCAAAGCGGAATTGTTAAGTGCCACTATATTTCGCGGATTCGCTTCGAGCAGATCGCTGTAGAGCTTGAGCGCTGCCCTCACCTTTCCCGCGGACTGATAGACGATCGCCAGCGCCAATTGCGCCTGCTGATCCTCATTGTGGGCTTTTTTCCATTTCGTTAACAGCTTAATTGCACTGTTAGGATCCTTATTCTTGACATACAGATCGGACAGCTGTTGCACGATGACAAAAGGCGCTTGCGACGTGGCATGGGCTTCCAGACCCTTAATGGCCTTCTCTCGATCGCCCAGCGCTTCATGGTAATTTGCCTGAAGCGTGATTCCCACAAATTTGGTCCTGTTATCAGCGAGCAGTTGATCTATGATCCCCGCCGCCTGTTGATGATTTGCCGCCCCCATCTCCAGCTTGTAACGCAACAGCTTACCCTTGATGGATGTAGGGATCTCCCTGTCCAACTTCTGCAGGGTTTCCCGAGCAGTGTTCAAATCACCTCGCTTGGCCTGGAGATCAGCCAGCTGCAGATAGGCCGTCTCATTCTGCGGATTATCTTTCAGCAGCTTTACGATCGTCGATTCTGCCTCATCGTAGTGACCGCCCTGTTGATCGAGCATGGCCAACATCGACCTGATGGCTGGGTTGCTGCTTTTACGCAGTTCATCGTCGTCGAGGTAGACTGCCGCCTTTTCAGGCTCCTTTCTTCGCAGATAGTACCTGGCGAGTATGACCCTCGGGAGCCAGGGATTGTGACCCGATTCAACGGCCTTCTCCAGCCATGCCAGCGCCTCTTGCTGCTTGCCCGATCGTTCGCTGATCTGCGCTAGCAGCATCATTGCATTGACATTCCGCGGCTCCCTCGCCAGGACCAGATTGAGCCTGTCGCTGCCTGCAATCAACCTGCCGTCCTCGAGATCCATTCTTGCAAGCGCCAGTTGACCGGGAATAAATTCCGGATTTTTATGGACGGCGTCGCTCAGGTAGCGTCTTGCGCTATTGCGGCTCCCGGAGTTGAGTTCTATCAGGGCGCGCAGATGGAGATCCTCGGTACGCCCGCCATCTCTTTGTAACAGCTGGTCAGAAAGTTTGCGTGCCGAAACGAAATCCTGCTTTTTTATATAAGAGAGGATCAACAGGGTGTCTCTCTTGCTGGACTGGCCGACCCATTTGTCCTCCAATTCAGTTATCGCATCATCGACCGCCCCGTGATTGATATAGAGTTTTGCCAACTCCTCGCGGATTCGGGTATCGCTGGGATTGGCTTCGACAGCCTTCTTAAGAAAATCTATTCCCCTGGAATATTCACCCGATTGGCTGGCCGCCAGGCCGATCATGGTCATGATCTGTTCATCATTGCTGTTGACATCACCCGACTCCAACAGCGCCAGAGCCTCCCTGGGTTTGTCCAATCTCAACTTGACCTCGCCAAGAAGCTTCCTTGCCACGAGATGGGTCGGCACCTGATTGACATACCTGGTCAACAGGATATTCGCCTGCTCAAGGTTGTTTTCAGCAAAATGCAAGGCGCCAAGCAGGAGAATTGTCGGCAGGTGATTCGGCAGTACCGCATGGGTTTGCGACAACTTGTTGACCGCTATCTCGTAATTCCGCTTTAGATAGTTGTAGAGACCCGACAGGTAGGCGACGTAGGGATTGCCCTCATAACTGGACGCTAGATCATTAATGTACACCTCGCTCTCATCCAGCCTCTCCAGATGGAACAAGAGATGGATGAGGTTGACCTTGATGAGATAGGCATCTCTCTCCGGATCCTCGGGACCTATCTTCGAAAGCGCATTTGTCAGCAGTTCAACGGCTTTGCCATGATCTTCCATTTTTGCGTGCATGGTGCCCAGGTCGCGCCAGGTTTTATAGTCACCATTATCAATCTGCAATGCCTGCTGCAGATACTCCACCGCCTCCGCATCGTCGTTCTTAACACTTGCCGCTTTGGCCAATGTCCGCAATGCGGTGACACTGTTGCTCTCCTGTTCCAGTAACTTCCTGGCAAGCTCCACTCCCTTCTCGACCTCCTTCTCGAGCAGATAGGAATAGGAAACTACGCCCAACACCAGCGCGGTGTCGACCTCATTGAATCCCCCCTCTTCGTAGGTCTTTACAATCGCCTGGTGTTTCCCCTGCAACTCCCAGGAATTCATCAAGATGGATTGTATGTCGGCGGTGGGCTGCTGAGAGCCTGAAACCTTGGAAATCTCCTTTTCAGCGGATGCGCCATCCCCTTTCTTCAAATAACATCTGGCCAGCAGCTTTCTGGCATCGATATTCTTCGAGTTAATCTGAAGTATCTGCTTGAGTTCGATAACCGCTTTCGAATAGTTGCCGCTGTCATAACTAGCCTGGGCAGCGGCGAGGGCTTGCTGATCGTTTGTACCAACGCTACAGGCAGCCAATATCAGCTGTAGCGCGAGCACACACACAAAAGCCCAAATGTTAATTGAGTCTGGATTTCTGACTGCCTTTGTCATAACAGAGGTACCACCACATTCAGCCCTGCAGGAGATAATACTAGATATCGGGACAGCCTTATTTCAGGCCGTATTTGTTGACCAGATCATACAAGGTCGGTCTGCTAACGCCCAGCAAATCCGCAGCCTTGGATACATTGCCGCCTACGAAACTCATCGCCCTGATGATCGCCGTCGCCTCCGCCTGCTCCCTGACCACCCGCAGATTGACCGGCATGATATCATCACTGCCCTCGGTCAATTGAAGCTCACTTGGTGTAATCAGCTGGTCATCGGCCATGACCACAGAGCGTTTTATCCTGTTTTCGAGCTCCCTGACATTGCCTGGCCAGGCATAGCCCTCGATGGCCTTTAATGCCTCCTTGGTGAATCCATTGACTTTGGATGCATTCTGTTTGGCATATTTTTTCAGGAATGACCATGCCAATAGGACCGCGTCCCCGGCCCGTTCTCTGAGAGGGGGGATATTGATCGTGATTTCGCTGATTCGATAGTAGAGATCCTCGCGAAATTCGCTCTGTGCAATCTTCTCTTCCAAATCCTGATTGGTCGCGCAGACAACCCTCACGTCAACCGGTATTTCATCCCTGCCGCCTATTCTTTCGATCACCCGCTCCTGGAGAAAGCGCAGCATTTTTGCTTGCAGTCCGATCGGCATGTCACCGATTTCATCGAGAAACAGGGTTCCCCCGGTAGCCGTCTCGATCTTTCCTATGGTCCTTTTCGCGGCGCCGGTAAATGCGCCTTTCTCATAACCATAGAGTTCGCTTTCCAGGAGATTTTCCGGAATTGATGCGCAGTTTATAGCGACGAATTTCCCGTTCTTCCTGTCACTCAAACCGTGGATCGCCCGGGCGAGCACCTCCTTCCCCGTTCCGCTCTCGCCAAGCAGCAGGGCGGTTATGTCCGTCGGGCTCACCTTCTCGATAATCCGGCAAATCTCCAGCATTTGCGGACTGTTCGCGATCACACCATCCAGCGGCGAGTTGCGTTGAATGTTATATAACCTGCGGTTCTCCTCTTCCAGATCATGGACATGGAACGCGCGGTCGATAATGATGCGCAATACATCAGGATCAATCGGTTTTTGATAGTAGTCGTAGGCACCCAGGTCAATTGATTTCAGGGCATTCTCACGGTCGTCGTTCCCCGTCACCACAATAACTTTCGTTTGTGGTATCAGATTTAAAATCTCTTGCAGGGTGGAAAATCCCTCGCTGACGTTGGTCGGATCGGGCGGCAGTCCGAGATCGAGGGTCACCACCGGCGCCGATGTCTTTCTAAGACAGTTGATGGCACTCTTTCTGTCACCCACGATATGCACATCATAACCGTCAAAGCTCCACTTGAGCTGACTTTGAAGCCCCGGGTCATCCTCAACGATTATCAGTGATTTCAACTGATTACTAGCTTTACTCACAACTCTGCCTCTGCTGTGTCCGATCTCTGATTATCAGTGGCTTGACTCGCGACCTCAAGCGGGATGGTGATCTCGAACTTTGTCCCGACATCTTTGGCGCTATCCACCTTCATACTTCCCTTTAGGGAATTCACATACTCCCTGGTCTCATAGACTCCAATCCCCATGCCTGCATTCCCTTTCGTCGTTTGAAACGGAAGAAACAACTTCTCCTTTATGAACACCTCATCCATTCCGATCCCGTTGTCTTCGATCGTGATCACCGCATTGTCGCCCTGTCGGTCCACGGTGACTTCGACTTTACCATCCTGCTTCGTCGCTTCCTGCGCATTTTTTATCATATGCACCATGATGGCGGTGAACCGATCCTTGTCGGCGATGGTCTTCAGATAGTTGGCATTGATTGTCAGTTGCGGTTTGGGTAAATAGGCATAGAGTTGATTGACCGCCTGGGCAACCGACTCCTCCACATAAAACTGTTTTGTCTTGGTAGATTCAAATCGTCCCTGACGCAACTGGGTGAGTAATCGTCCCATTTTATTCACCGCATTACCAATGGTGTTGACTGCATCGTCCATGAATGCAGGATTATTCTTATGCCGTTCGGCATTCTTAACCACCAGTTCCAGCTGGGCGATCAGATTTTTCAGGTCGTGCACGACAAAAGCCGAGAGCCTGTTGAAGGTTTCAAATTGATTAGCCTGATTCAGTGCCTCCGAGGTCTGCAACAGTGCCAGGTAACTCCCTGCCTGCTTCGCCGATGCCTTGATCAGATCCCTGTCCTCCCAATTGATCGATTTGGACAGCTTTGGCCGGGTCAGCAACAGGAAGCCAAGAAGCTGTTCGTGGTGTTTTATAGGTACAACCAGCCAGGAGCCCTCCACAGCGATCAGTTCCGGGTCGAGTTTCAAAGCATCGTAACGTTCCGGAAACCTTCTGTATTCGTCGATATCGATTATCCAGTCACTCTTGAAAAAGTAGGTTACCAATGCGTTATCCGCATCGAATGAGATATTGATTGGAGAGGCCTGCCAATGACTGACACATTGATAACTGCCAACATGACCCATCATCCATAAATAGCCCCCTCCCGCATCGACCGAATCGGCGATCGCCTGCACCACCCGGGTACGGACCTCTTTGCCTCCTCGACCATCGGAGAGGGTCTGCACCACGCGCAGCCACTCATCCCGCCAGTCGTACTTGTAGCTGAAGAAGTGTTTGTTGACAAAGACTTTTATCTTAGATCGCAGACTCTCCGAAAACAATACGGTAATGAGAAAGATGATCCCCGCGAAGACAAAGGCGATCTGGGTCGCCTTCCCCCAGCTGCCGCCGTAATAGCGAATGTAATAGCCTACCGCCGCCATCGTCACCAGGTAGACACCGGCAGCGATGATGGTAGTGGCGTGAAAGACCACCTGCTTGGAAACGAAGACACGCACTGACCAGCTTGGGTTTCGCGTCGCTGCAATGGCTACGAAAGGCACGGCCAGCGAGCTGGTCAGGCCTCTTGCCTGCCAGAGCGTGGTATCCACCCTATTGAACATCAATGCCTCGGCATAGAGGAAAAAGTCATATACGAACAGGATTCCCATCCCGAGGTAGAGATACTTGACCGACCAACGCACCTCCGGCCTGGTACTGCGATAGAGCTGTTCGATCAGGGTCAGCCCGGTTATGGCAAATCCGAGATATCCCACCAGTGGCAGACTGATATTAACGCTCCAAGACCGCAATGCCTGGTTGATCTGCAGCAGCGGCTCGAAAGCTATCAACAGGGCTGATCCTATGAGGATGGCAAAGGGTATATAGACAAGATTCCGCTGTTTCTGCCCGCTCGCCTTATCCAGGTTGTACAACAACCGGAACAGAAAACCGAACCATGCGATGTTTCTTGCGATTTCAAACAGTTGATAGACGGTGACGGTAAGGGTGGAGTCATCGATCTGGTAGGCGACAGCAGCCATCGCCCAACAGGCGGTGGTGAATGAGGCGACCAGCAGATAGATACCCTCTATCCGCCCGCGCCAACTAGTCAGGAGCATTACACTGAAGAGCAGGAAGAGAGAGGCCGAGATGGCATAACCGATTATTCCGATACTCAAGCAGCAGATCCTCTATGAAGACTCCCACGGCCTCAGGCAGAGTGAACTTTTTAGCTCCACTGAGGCATGTATTGTGTTGAATGCGTCTACAGCCATATCCTAACAGTCGTCCTGAGCGACTGCATGAATGTATTGCTATTCAAAAAGTTAGCCGATGCAGTAATGATAGTGACGGATATATGGATCGCCAAATAGTATATGGGATGGTGAACTGATTCACCCCTTCAAACCGGATTTATCAATGAACCTAGATTCCATGGCGGATTCCCTCGATAATAGCGCACCACCAAACAGATACCATTTTTAGCAGGTTCGAATCCATGATGAAATATGCAGCACACAGCGTCATAACCAATATTCCGGCCCAAGCGAAGGCCGGACGAACAGCAGAAAACCGCATTAAAATCAAAGGGTTCACTCTGATAGAAGTGATGGTTGTCGTGGTTATTCTCAGTATCCTGGCGGCAATCGTGGTGCCGAAAATCATGGACCGGCCCGAACAGGCCCGAATCACCAAGGCGAAGAGCGATATCCGCGCACTGGAGGCCGCCCTCAACCTCTATCGGCTTGACAATATGACCTACCCCACTACCGACCAGGGGCTCGAGGCCCTGGTCAGCAAACCCACGGACTCCCCTGAACCGCGGAACTGGAAAGAGGGTGGGTACCTGGATCGCCTCCCTCTCGACCCCTGGGGCAACGCCTATCTCTATCTCAGCCCGGGCACCCACGGCGTGATCGATATCTATTCTGCCGGACTCGACATGCAATCGGTTGATGACGATCTTGGAAACTGGAATCTGGAGTGAACGACGACCCATCTGTACCATGGCCGACCCACCAGCGAGGTTTTACCCTCATCGAGGTGATGGTGGTGGTCATCATCATCGGCATCCTGATCAACTTTGTCACCATCTCATTCGGACGCAATTCACCGGAAGATCTGCTGCAGACTGAAGCCCGGCGACTCTCCAGCCTGCTCGGGCTGGCGAGCGAGGAGGCCCTGTTGCGGTCTCTGCTGATTGGCATCGATATCAGCGAAGACGGCTATAGCTTCCTCTACCTGGATGATGGCACATGGCAACCGATGGACGACAATCTGTTCCGTCCGCGTCAACTGCCGGAAGGCATGGCGTTCAGCATCGCCTCCACCCAGCAGAGCGGAGAGGACGAAGAGGAGAATATTCCGGAGATCATATTGCTCAACAGCGGTGAAATGACACCCTTCGAATTGAAGTTGAGCTACGACCGCATCGACAGCTACTACAGGCTGAGCGGAAACGAGGTCGGGGAGCACGGTTTCGATCATGTCGCACCCTATTGATCTCAATCCTCCCCGCACCCCGCCGGCTCGCGCAGCGAGAATCCGGGGATTTACCCTGTTGGAGATACTGATCGCGCTCGCCATCCTGGCGATTGCGTTTGCATCGATCATCACGGTGGCCGCCAACCAATCTGTCAATGTCGGCTATTTAAGGGACAAGACCCTGGCGCATTGGGTGGCGTTGAATCAGATTGCCGAAATCCAGGTCGGCAACAAATGGCTGCCGACCGGAAAGCAGCAGGGCGATGAAGAGATGGGACTGCACAAATGGCATTGGCAGAGAGTGGTGACAAAGACGCCGGATGACCGTGTCCGCCAGGTGGAGATTGCCGTGTTTCGCGAAAGAGGCGACGACGAGTCGGTAACACGGCTTGTGAGTTTTATCTCTCAACCGATGTAGAGTATGGATACGCTGGCTCTCCCGACACAGCCGAACCAGTTCAAAGCCGCGCCCAAGGATGGCTGCGGAATACCTGGGATCAGGTCCTGTCCCAGCATGCCCAATCGCCGCCACATCAGTGGAGGATTCACCCTGCTGGAGTTGCTGATCGCGATCACGATCTTCGCCATCCTCGCGACATTCGTCTATGCGGGCCTCAAGGTGATCCTCGACACGGAACACCAGACCAGTCTCTACAGCCAGCGCATCTCCAAGCTTCAACTCGGGCTCAATCTCATGCAGAGAGACATTGAACAGGTGGTGGGCAGGCCGGTGCGCGATGAATACGGCGATCAACAACCTGCGCTGAAGAGCGGCGGCTTGTCGGGCACCCTCCTGGAGCTCACCCGCGGGGGGTTTTCCAATCCGATGCAGTTGTCTCGCAGCAATCTGCAGCGTGTCGGCTACAGCTTGGAGGAGAACACACTCTACCGGCTCACCTGGCCAAGCCTCGACAGGTCCCGGGAGAGCGAGCCGCATCGGCAGATACTGGTCACCGAGATCACCTCCCTGGAGCTGGTCTTTTACGATGAAAAGCTGCAGCAGAAGCGGGAGTGGCCACCCCGGACCACCGGGAACGAGGAGCTGGACCCGGCTGCGTTGCCCGTCTCCATCGAACTGAAGATGGAACTCAAGGACTGGGGTGTGATACGGCGGCTGTTTCGTGCCGCACGCACCATCCCGGTAGTGACAGGATAATCGCATATGGGGTTCGAATCTGCTCAGGCTCCCGCGCATCAGAAAGGCGTTGCCCTGATCACCGCCATCATCATCGTCTCGATGGCCTCGATCGCCGCCGTCGCCATGACCCACGAACTGCAGCTGACGATCCGCCGCAGCGGTAATATCATTACCGCCGACCAGGGCTATCTCTTCACCCTCGGCAGCGAGGCCTGGTCGCGGGGGATGCTGATCAGAGATCTGAAGGACGACAGTAGCGGCAATAAATACGACGGTCTTGACGAAGACTGGGCGCAGGAACTCCCGCCGACCCCCGTGGAGGGCGGCCAGGTTGAAGCGGTGACCACCGATCTACAGGCCAGATTCAATCTCAACAACCTCTATCTGCAGGCGGAGGCCAGCGAAGAGGATAAACAGTCGGTCGCCGACAACCTGGCCTATTTCCAGCGCCTGCTGGCAAGCCTGGAGCTGCCCGAGTCGATCGCCCAGGCCACAGCGGATTGGCTGGATGAGGATATCAAATCGCTCTACCCGGACGGCGCCGAGGATATGGAGTATCTCAACTTGGATCGCCCCTATCGCACCGCCAACGGACCGATGGCAAGTGCAACCGAAATGCGACTTATAAAAGGGGTGGATCGGGACGTCTACGAGAAGTTGGCCCCCTACATCACAACCCTCCCGGAGCGGACCGCAATCAATATCAACACGGCGGATGCCCAGGTCGTCCAGGCACTGGCCGAGGAGCTCAATGAGGCAAACGCGGAACAGCTCCTCAGCGAGCGGGAAGAGAACCCGTTCAAAGAGCCAAACGCTTTTATTGAAAGACTTAAAGAACTTTTCGATGAAAATAAAGTAAAATCTGATGAAATAACCTCATTAATCTCTGTTGAGAGCCGATATTTTCAGATGGAGACGGTTGTCAGTATGGAAAGCAGTAGCCAAAGATTAGTCAGCCTGCTCTACAAGGGCGAGAAGGACGTGATTGTCATCTCGCGCACCCTGGGAGTCTTCTGATGGCTGATCGCCTGATCATTCAGTGCCACGACAGCGACTGCAGCAAGGTCAGTTGGCTAGTCAAGGGTGGCGCCAGCCCGCAACCGGCAGAGGGGACCCTGGCGGATGCAGCGAAGCTGGCGAAGGGCAGGCGCAGTCTGGTGATCATTCCCGCTACCGATCTGCTCATCACCGAGGTTCATATCCCGACCCGTAACCGCCAGCGCCTGATCCAGGCGATTCCATTCTCCCTCGAGAATGAGTTGACCGAGGATGTGGACAGACTCCACTTTGCCGCCGGCAGTATCGACAGCGAAAATGTCACACCGGTCGTCGTCATCGCCAAGCAGAAGCTCGATGATTTGCTGCAGACCCTCGAATCGGCGGGAATAGAACCCATCGGCATCTATGCCGATCTGCTCTGTCTACCCCATGAGAGCGATTCTTGGAGCCTCTACGAGGACAATCGAATCCTCAACGTCCGCAGTGGTGGGGAGCGGGGATTCAGTGTCGATGCCATCAACGGTGAGGCAACACTCAAGCTTGCCCTGCAACAAAACAGCGAGCATCCACCACACAGGATTGTGCTCTATCAATCCCCCGATACCGCAGAGCCTCTGGATCTGCAGCCGTTCGAAGACGAGTACGATATCAGCGTACGCCGCCTCGACTCACTCGCCGAGCTGACCGGCATACTCGCTGATAACCTCGTGAAGAAGCAGCAGATCAACATTCTCCAGGGTGATTACCAACGGGTCGACAAGCTGACCCTGCAATGG
Source organism: gamma proteobacterium symbiont of Ctena orbiculata (assembly GCA_003094535.1). Taxonomy (GTDB): domain Bacteria; phylum Pseudomonadota; class Gammaproteobacteria; order Chromatiales; family Chromatiaceae; genus Thiodiazotropha. The sequence continues at coordinate 18,784 of NATV01000159.1, forward strand.
AAGCGCTGGCTTCCCGCTGCGGTGCTCGCCGCGGTGTTCATTGCCCTATCCCTGCTGCTCAATGTGCAGGAGTATCGCCACTATGAAACGCAGAGCATCGCTCTCAGCAAACAGATCAGGGAGACCTTCCAGAAGGCCTTCCCCGAGGTAAAGCGCATTGTCGATCCCAAGGTACAGATGGAGCAGAAACTGAAGGCCCTTCGCGGCGGCGATGCGGGCAGTTTCATGCAGTTCGCCAGTCTCTTCGTTCCTGCCGCATCGGTGATCAAGGGCAGCCCGAATACCACTTTGGAAAGTATCAGCTTCCGCGATGGCAAGCTCGATCTGCAATTGGTCATCAAGGAGCTGCAGGCGTTGGAGACATTGAAACAGACGATCGAAGCAAAACGGCTGGCGGTTGAGATCCGTTCCGCCAATGCCACTGGCAATCAGGTCACATCGCATATTCGGATCAGCGGAGTGAATCCATGAAGGAGTGGTGGCAGTCAAAAACCCCCCAGGAGCACATGGCAATGATTATCGGTGCCGTCGCTGTGCTGCTGCTGCTCGTCTATCTGCTGATGTGGCGCCCGTTCACCCAGGCATTGGAAAAGAAGGCGCTGCTGGTCGAGAGCCAGCAGATCACCCTGAATTGGATGCAGGACAATCTCGACCTTGTTCGGAGCCTGCGCAGTCAACAAAGAGGCAGCGGCAGCAGCAGCAACGAGGCGCTGCTCACCCTGGTCGACAAAACAGCGAAGCGTATCCGGCTGCGACAGCAGATCCAGCGCATCAAGCCACAGGGAGACAATGCTGTTCAGCTGTGGATAGAAGAGGCGCCGTTCGACACCATCATGAAGTGGCTGGGACAGCTGACCCTGACCCATGCCATCGAGATCGACTCCCTTACCATCGACAGACAAGAGAAGCAGGGACTGGTCAATGCCAGACTGGTGCTGCAGCGGGAAGGGGGTAGCTGATGCGCTGGTGGAGCTATCTGCTGATCGGTGTCGGGGGCTACCTGATATTTCTCCTTTCGGAGATGCCGGCACAACATGTGCTGGGCTGGGCCCTGGCTGACAAGGGCAGACTCCCGTTCAATTATGCGACCATGAAGGGGAGTCTATGGCGAGGCAAGATGGAGGCGATCAACTACAAGGGGACGCCCATCGATAAACTGAAATGGCGTTTTACCCCCAGCTCCCTGTTGCTCGGCAGGGTCGGTTTCGACCTAAAACTTCACTACCTGAATCACAGGTTATACGGACATTTGGCCCGCAACCTCGGCGGCGAAATCAGGCTGCAGGATATAACGGGGCAACTCCCGGCATCGCTGATCACCGATCTGGCGGATCTTGGCCAGATCGCTGTCGCGGGCGATGTCGAGCTCGATATGAATCACCTCGCCATCGAGGCGGAACGCATCGCCTCGGCAGAAGGCGAGATCAGATGGCTCAACCCGGCCCTGGTGCGACCCTTCAACGTCAAAGAGAGCAACCTCAAGGCCGAGGTGACAACGGACGATAACGGTACCATCAGGGTAAAGATCAATGACCTGGATGGGGCGACTTCGGTGGATGGTGAACTGAATCTCACAACCGATGGAAACTATGACCTGAACGGCGCCATCAAACCTGGCGCGGGATCAGATCCAGGTTTGAGCAGCGCCCTGAAGGCGGTCGCAAAAAGCCAGCCTGATGGCAGTTACCAAATCAAATTCAGCGGTCGACTGTAGGTGTTATCTGTGATCGGGAGCAACAATCGAGATCAATTCGGGGCTGTATGCCTGGGCCCTATCATCTGCTAATATATAATGCATTATATATTCAACATAAACCCATGATGAATAAAGATTTTCACTGTCAACAACCGAGCCTCCCCCAAATCGTCCGCCTATGGACACCAGGTAACGGGTGCAAGGCTTCAAGGGAACCGGTCAAACAATGAGTATTTTGGCAACCCTTTGCATGGATAGACAGCACCCGCGCAGCGGCCTGATCAGGCGCCTGGCCCTCATGCTGTACCCCATCCTCCTGCTGAGCCTTTCGTGGATACCCCTTGGCCATGCAGAACAGATCACCCTGAATCTGAACAATGCCGATATCGAGGCCCTGATCAAGACGGTATCCGAACACACCGGCAAGAACTTTGTCATCGATCCTAGAGTAAAGGGAAAGGTGACAGTGATCTCCGCCCATCCGATGGACCGTGACGAGTTCTACCAGGTCTTCCTCTCCATCCTCGAGGTGCACGGCTTCTCCACCATACCCAGCGGCGACGTGATCAAGGTGGTCCCGGACGTGAAGGCCAAACAGGGTGGTATCCCCACCGTCAGTGCCCTCGGACAACTGCCCGGCGATCAGATCGTCACCCGGATCATTCAGGTGAAGAACGTCACCTCTGCGCAACTGGTACCGATTCTGCGGCCGCTGATCCCCCAGGAGGGCCATCTTGCCGCCTACCCCGACACCAACGTCCTGATCATCTCCGATCGCCGGCAGAATGTTGACCGCCTGATGAAGATCATCGAACAGATCGACAGGGTGAGCGACAGCTCCATCGAGGTCATCACCCTCCAGCACGCCTCCGCTGCCGAGGTTGTGCGCATTCTCAACAGCCTGCAGACGCCGGCGGCCAAGGGAGTGAAAAAGAACGCCACCAAACTGGTCGCCGATGAACGCACCAACAGCATACTGATCAGCGGCGACCCTACCGCAAGATTGCGTTCCCGGGTGATCATCGAACATCTCGACACCCCCTTCGACAATGAAGGCAATGCCCAGGTGATCTACCTGAAGTATGCCAACGCCACCGATCTGGTGCAGGTATTGACCGGGGTCAGCGAAAACCTGGACGAGACCAAGCAGGCGGGCGGGGCCGCGGCCAAGGGCAAACCCAAGCTGCCGATCAATATCCAGGCCGACGAAGCCTCCAATGCCCTGATCATTACCGCCCCGCCGGATCAGTTCAGGGCCCTGCAGGCGATCATCCGCAAACTGGATATCCGTCGTGCCCAGGTCCTGGTGGAGGCGATCATCGCGGAGGTCTCCTACGACAAGGCGAAACAGCTTGGCGTGCAGTGGATCGTCGACGGCAGTCCGGACGA
>NATV01000160.1 GCA_003094535.1 gamma proteobacterium symbiont of Ctena orbiculata
TAGAGATAGCGCAACCAACTGTGGCTTGGCAGTGCATCGCTGTAGAAGTAGTACTCCTTGACATCCTCGCCCCGGTTGCCCTGATTGCCGGTGAGGCCGAATGCGCGCTCCTTGAGGATGGGATCGCGCCCATTCCACAGGGCGATGGCAAAGCAGAGCCGCTGCCGCTCATCACAGATGCCACCCAGCCCGTCCTCGCTCCATCGAAAGGCGCGGGAGCGCGCCTGATCGTGGTCGAAATACTCCCAGGCGGTTCCATGGCGACTGTAATCCTCGCGCACGGTACCCCAGGCCCGCTCAGAGAGATAGGGTCCCCACAGCTTCCAGTCGGCTTCGCCGAGCCGCTGCTGCTGCAACCGTTTACGTTCTTCATTGAGCTGTCCCATGATCATCCCCAGATTACCATCGGCTAGGTGCCGGCCTCGTTTCGCTTCGCCTTTTCTAGACGCCACCAGGCATCCAGGGTGCAGGCCACCGACCAGGCCTGAGCCGGTGTTCCCGCGGGCAGATGGGGCGGATCTCCGTCAAAGATCTCGCTGATGGAGCCAAGCCCTGCATCCAGGAGATGATCAGCCAGGGGTTTGAGTATGCTCTGAGCCCCTTCCGCATCGCCAGTCACCCTGAATTCGGCCTGGGCATAGTGTCCCAGCAGCCAAGCCCAGACCGTCCCCTGATGATAGGCGCCATCACGATCGGCCACGCCGCCTCGATAACGGCCCCGATAGGCATTGTCACGGGGACTCAGTGAGCGCAATCCATAAGAGGTGAGCAGCTCCCTGCCGCAGAGCGCGACAATCTCGCGACAGGTCGTTTGATCGAGGGGTGTATGGGGCAGACTGACGGCCAGGATCTGGTTCGGGCGCACCGTCGCATCATCCCCGGATGGACCGTCAAGCAGATCGTAGAGCCCCTGGCCGCCACTTCGGCGGAATCGTTTAAAGCTCCGCCCCACCTTGGAAGCAAGTTCGCTGTAGGACTGTTTGGCGCCACCGAGCTGGAATGCGAAATCGGCCATGATCTTGAGCGCATTGAACCAGAGTGCATTGATCTCCACCGCCTTACCCATCCTTGGGGTAACCACCCATTCGCCGACCTTTGCGTCCATCCAGGTCAACTGCACCCCGGCTTCTCCCGCTGCCAGAAGATGGTCATCGGGATCCATACCGATCCCATAGCGGGTACCCTTGATGTGCCAGTCGATCATCCCTTCGAGCACCGGGAAGACCTCCGCCAGGGATTGCCGATCTTGCGTGGCATCGATATAGGCACGCCAAGCCTCGAAATACCACAATGCGGCATCCACCGTATTGTACTCCGCCTGCTCGCCACCCGCGGTAAACCGGTTCGGCAGCTGTCCCTGATCGGCAAGTTCCGCATAACTGAGCAGAATCGAACGGGCGATGTCAGTCCTGCCCGTGGCAATGGTCAGGCCCGGCAGGGAAATCATCGTATCCCGTCCCCAGTCGCCGAACCAGGGATAACCGGCAATGATCGAATCACCGCTCTTTTTTGACGGCAAGCTTCTCTTGATCAGGAAATCGTCGGCCGACAACAGGAGCCGGCATATCCACGCTGGCGCGTTGCCCGCGATCGAGTCACTGCCGCCTCGCACAAGCTCGGCATCCCGCATGATGAACCGTTCCATTGACGACACCAGATCGAAATCCATGCCCCTCTCCAGGGTGATTGCGAAGCCTGCCCACTCACCCTGCTTGAGTTGAATATTGACCCGCCCCACCGACAGATTGTTATCCACCGCGGAGAGCCCTCGCTGCGCCTCAACCTGCAGCAAAAAGCCTTCATACCAATGTTGCCAGGGCTCGAAGGAGGCATCGCTGGTGTGGATTTGGAGCCGATCGCCCTCGGGCCACTCAACACAGAGGGAGTTATCCGATTCGGTGACCGCGGCGGTTGTGTCACTGACATGAATGGTGCCGTTATGGTCACGGCGATTGGCCAGCAGATTGACATTCAGCTCCGCGCCCCCATCACCACCATCGAGTCGATAGGCCACGTAGGTGGTGGCCTGGCCATGCTCCATCCAGATACGCATCTCCAGGCTGGTATCACCGAACCTGAACCGCCACACCGGCATCCGGCCCAGCAGCCTGAAATTCTCCAGATATCTGTAACCCAGAGGATCGATCGCCTCGCCATACCACCGGTTGGTGAACAGCGGTAGTTCCCTGCCGTCAAGCCGCAGGGTGGCGTCGGCCTTGGCCAGCATGAGGTGGCGGTCGAGGGCCGCGGATAGCGGAGTGATCAACAATCCATGGTAGCGCCGTGTCAGGCTGGTCGCGATAGTGCCCGCCGCGTAGCCTCCCAGTCCATTGGTCAGCAACCATTCTCGGCGTTCCGCCTGGCCAAGATCGCCGCAGACGGCACGACCAAAAGAGACCGGTATCAACGGATCAGCCACCTTCTCTGAACCCCGGATAGAGGGTCATGCCGCCGTCGACGAACAGCGTCGTTCCCGTAACATAGTCCGATTCATCGGAGGCAAGCCAGACCGCTGCCTTGGCGATGTCTGCAGGATCGCCGATTCGTTCATACGGAATCAATTTCAACAGCGAGGCCTCGGCCTCCGGGGTCTCCCAGGCACTGCGATTGATCGGTGTGCGGATGGCCCCCGGAGCGATGCCGTTCACCCTGATCTTCTGATGCGCCAGCTCCTGGGCGACACTCTGCATGAACATCATAACCCCACCTTTCGAGGCCGCGTAGTTGACATGCCCGGCCCAGGGAATCACCTCATGGACCGAGGACATGCAGATGACTTTTCCCGCCGCGCAGGAGAGTTCCGGCACCACGCCACGCCGCACAAACTCCTTGGTCGCCTCCCTGGTGCAGAGGAACTGGCCGGTAAGGTTTACATCCATAACCTTGTTCCACTGCTCAAGGGTCATATCGACAAAGGGGGCATCACGCTGGATGCCGGCATTGTTGACCAGAATATCGATACTTCCCCATGCCTCGATCATGCGGCCGAACATGGCCTGGACCTCCTGCTCGCTGCTGACATCAGCATAGAGGGCCATCGCTTCGCCGCCCGATTTCTCGATTTCGTTGACCAGCTTTACCGCATCCGCCTCATTCACCACATAGTTGATTGCCACCTTGGCACCGGCCATTGCGAGCCCCCGTGCAACCGCGGCGCCTATACCCGAATTGGCGCCTGTAACCAGCGCCCGCTGACCCGCCAGCATCTCGCTATTTCGTCCACTCATACTTCGATCACCTTCGTCTGTTTATTGTGTCTTATCTATCTCGAAATCGAATCGAGGTTACCACTGAGTTTATACATTTTTTAGAATTAGTCTTTTTCAAAACAATGACATAGAGTTTATGTCAAACTGATCCGCTGCTCTATAATGTCTAAAGCAGCTTAATATAGCGAAACCCTTGCCGATAACATTGCATCATTAGGGTTTTTCTTTTTTTTCCGAAATATCAAATTGTTACAGAGTTTGCCATGGAACACTCAAGAAATGTGAAAAAGCTAAGATTTTGTTCCTTGAGGCTCCACCTCGTTTTTTTCCTCATAGCCGCCACGATGAGTTGCAACCTCTTCGCCGATCCACTGCTGATCGGCATTTTCCCTCGTCGCGATGCGGTAGTCACGGCCAAGCTGTTCCGTCCCCTCTCCCGCTATCTGGAAGAGAAGCTGCAACGACCTGTCAAGCTTGAGCTGTCGCCCAATTTCAATGTCTTCCTTGAACGTCTGCAGGAACGCCGATACGACCTGGTACATCTGAATCAATACGAGTATATCAACGCCCATGAAGAACTCGATTATGTTGCAATTGTTCAGAATGAAGAATTCGGGGAAAAGACGATCCGCGGGGCGATCTACGTCCGGCGTGATTCCGGAATCGAGAATATCGATCAATTACGGGGCAAAAAGATTCTCTTCGGTGGCGGTCCGAGGGCAATGATGAGCTATATTGTTCCCACCTACCTTCTGCGCCAAGCGGGATTACAGGCAGATGACTATGAGGAATCCTACGCCGTCAATCCACCGAACGCGGTATTGGCCACCTATCTCAAGCAGGCCGATGCGGCCGGCGCTGGCGAGGTTGTGCGGCGTCTGCCGGTAGTTCGCAACAAAATCGCAGTGGATGAATTAAACATAGTAGTTGTCAGTGAACCGCTGCCGCACCTTCCATGGGCGGTGAAGAACGAGTTGGAAGAAGACCTGAAGTCACAGATAAAAAGCCTCCTGTTGGGCCTGAATGAGACCCCCCAGGGGAAGGAAATCCTGCGCCAGGCAAGATTGAGCGCCTTCAATCCGGCAGATGACAAGGATTACAACACACACCGCGTTATTGTTGATGCCATCTATGCCCGTTGAAGAAGATAATAAGCTAAAAAAGAGTACTCAACCCCATTATAAAGGGGGTCTTCGTTTCAAGTTTATCTTCTGGATAAGCATCGTACTCATACTCACACTGGGCGGCGCCGCCATCTACGACTATCAATCGCGTCGTGATGTTCTCGAAAGCAATCTACGCAGCAAAGCCAATGCAATCGGCCGCTTCATTGCATTGATCAGTCCGGATGCCATCCACAGTTATGATGTCAGCAGACTGGATAGATTCGTGCAGCAGATTACAAATGATCCAGACGTATCTTTTGCCCAAATACGCTCGTTTGAGGGTAATCCAATTACCACCTATCTGCCCGAAGATATTGATACTGAAAATATCGACACGTGGATAAGTCAACAACATTCGTCGAATGCACGATTGATGGGATCGGATATTGAAAATCTGGTCCTGGAGTTCGCCATTAAAGATGATGACGAAATCCTGGGCTGGGTGCTGGTGGGCCTGGTTACATCGCGTATTGAGCAAGTGACCCGTGAAGCCGTACTCGAACTGATCATTATCTACAGTGTAATTGTGCTGGCTCTTGGCAGCATAATATTCGTCATTTTCAAAATGCAGGTCCTGCATCCTGTGAATGCCCTGTCTCAAGGCGCATCGCGTGTGGCGGATGGAAATCTGGATGCTGATGTCCCTATTGTCTCGAAAGATGAACTTGGCCGTCTTGCCAAAAGCTTTAATGAGATGATGCAAGAGTTGAAGATCGACCGGGAAACGCTGCTGGGTATAAATACACAACTTGCAAAAGAGATAGAGTATCGACAGAAAGTATCCGAGGATCTGAAAAAACTCTCCTTGGCGGTAGAGCAGAGTCCCGCGTCTGTCTTGATCACCGATCTGGACGGTGTCATCGAATACGTCAACCCCAAGTTCTCCGAGGTAAGCGGTTATACTTCCGAGGAAGTGATTGGCAAACATAGTCGTATCCTGGGTGCCGACAGCAAAGACAGTGATTTGTTTGACACCATGTGGCAAACAATCAGTAATGGCGGAGTCTGGAAAGGGGAGTTCTGTAATAAACGAAAGAATGGCAAGCTGTATTGGGAGTCGGCCGTCATCGCCCCTATCCGCAGCGACGACGGCAATATAACCCACTATCTGGCGGTGAAAGAGGATATTACTGAACGCAAGGCCTTCGAAGAGAAATTGCTTGAGCAGGCAACGCACGATCAACTCACAAAACTACCAAACAGGTTTCTCGCTTTTGACCGCCTGCAACAACAGCTTCAACATGCAAAACGAAACAATCAATATGTTGCTGTTATCTACATAGACCTCGACAACTTTAAGAATATCAATGATTCGATGGGCCATCCGATAGGTGATCAGTTATTGATCAAAGTGGCGAAGCGCATAAAAGAGCAGTTACGAACCGAAGATACCTTGGCGCGATTGGGCGGCGACGAATTTCTCGCCTTGATTCCTGATGTGGTCAATCCATCAACAGACCTGGAACGTGTTGTCACCCGACTCCTCGCCGCGACCGAATTGCCGATATTTCTGAACAATCGGGAAGTGAGCATAACATCCAGCCTCGGCATCGCTATCTATCCGGGTGACGGCACGGATGTCAGCACTTTGATGAGCAACGCAGACATCGCGATGTATGAAGCCAAACGCGCAGGTCGAAACACATTCCGCTTCTTTACCCGGGATCTCAATAAAAAGGTCACGGAAAGAATAGAACTTGAATCCCAGTTGAGCCACGCCCTGGAAGCCGGTGAGCTCTATCCCGTCTACCAACCCATTATCGATATTGAAAACGGAGCCCTGGTCGGTGCGGAGGTACTGTTGCGCTGGGATAACCCGGTGCTCGGATCGGTGCCACCCTCGGACTTCATACCTGCAGCAGAACAGTCAGGATTGATCAGGCCAATTACGGAATGGCTGTTTCAGATCATTCTCGATCATGCCGAATCCTGGGAGCAGCGACCGAACCATTTTTGGTTATCGGTAAACGTCCCTCCCAATTATTTCAGTGATGTAACTTTTATTAAAAACGTTACCCGTGTCGCCCAGCAGGCATCAAGGATCGACCTGAAACTGTGCGTGGAAATCACAGAAAACCTGCTGTTGCGCAACGACGAGTCGGTGTTTGAAAATTTCCATCACTTAAACAGGCTCGGGGTTGAATCCGCAATGGACGATTTTGGAACCGGCTACTCCTCATTGGCGTATCTCAAGCGATTCCCGCTGAACCATTTGAAGATTGACCGATCTTTTATCAATGGCCTGCCAGACGACCTGGATAACAGGACATTAACCGAAACCATCGTACTGATGGGGAAAAAATTCGGCATGTCAATCATTGCGGAAGGCGTAGAAACCTTGGAACAGGCAAAATTCCTCAACTCACTCTACGTCGATTACGCACAAGGCTACTACTACTCCAAACCAATACCCCACCAGGAGTTCGCATCCTATATCGCTGATACCCAGCGCAAATCGCTGGTAAACTGAGTTGCTACCTTCTGGCACTAGGTAGTTCTGGAACTTTGCGCAACTTATCGAGCAGATGATAAAGACTCAGTAACGGATGGCGAAACAGCATTTTCGGTCCGGCGTAGCGCATCACACCCTGCACCTTTTGGCGCATATCCTTTGAATAACAATGAACGGTACAGTGGTTACATGCCGGTTTTTTCTCTTGGAAAGGACAGGTATCCAAGCGTCGTTGTGCATAATCCAACAACTGTTCGCAGACTTCGCACAGCGTCCCATCGGGGTGATGATGGTCTCGACAGTAGATAACCATCATTGCCGATATGGTCTGTTTTTCACGCTTTATTCGATGCTTACTCATGATGGTAGTGTCAGCATTCTGTCGAATGCCGTCAATTGTCATCAAATCGCCTTGGATCGAGCTTGAGGATATCGATAAAAACCTTTCCAATTTCAGGATCTCGCCATCCCATGTTCAATTCATCCCTGATCACCTCGATAATTTCATCGACAGTCTGTGCATTGCTGTAGACGCGATCGTGCCTCAGGGCATCATAGATATCCGCATATTGAAATACCCTCGCCACCAAAGGGATATGCTCTCCAACCAGTCGATCGGGATAGCCGCTGCCGTCCCAGCGTTCATGATGATGGCGGATGATTGGTACCGCATCCCGCACGCTATTTAACTGCTGGCACAGCTCAGCGCCGATCTCGGCATGTCTTTGCATCACCTGCCACTCGGCGGCAGTCAGTCTGCCCGGTTTAAGCAACACGGAATCGGGTATCGCGATTTTACCGATATCGTGCAAAATGGCCCCTTTACGCAGTGCCTCATGCTCAAACTCCGACAGCTTCAGGGCCTCCCCAAGAATTCGGCAGGTACGTACCAGGCGATTGCAGTGTTCACCGGTCGTTGGATCACGCGCCTCCACCATTTTTGCCAGTGTAAACAGCACCGATGCGGCGTTGTCCAACTGATCGAATAGATGCTTCATCTCCATGGCCGCACGGGCGCGCGACAGAAGCTCCAGCGGATCATAGGGTTTCTTGATAAAGTCGTTGGCTCCCCTCGACAGGCTTTGGCGCAGACTTTCAGGGGTGCCTAATCCGGTCACCATAATTACCGGTAAATGATGGTTGTTGAGATCATTGCGAATCCTGTGACAGACCTCGTCGCCGTCTATGTCCGCGAGCCGTTTTTCCAACAGCACCAAATCGAAGCTGCCGCGCTCGATCAGCTGCAGTGCCTGCAAGCCTGAATCGGTGGTGGTAACCTGGCATGGCAGATTCTGCATTGTTTCGATCTGCAGCGAGAGATGCATATCGTCATCCTCGACGATAAGAATATGATATGGCCTGCCAGACCAACCAATCGGGAAGAAGCCGGAGTCGTCCATTCAGAATCGGAACTATTCGTCAGCGCCGCCCAGGCCCATCACCTGCTTAAGACGATTCATGGGAAAAGGTTTCGGCAAACACTCTTCTGCGCCAAGCTCAATGATCTTTTGTTGTTGTTGTTTTGAACAATTCCGACACATAGCAATCACTCTGATAAATTTTGTTTGATGATCGTGTTTTATAAAGCTGCATATAAGAGAACTATCGATGCCTGGCACTCTAAGATCCAAAAGCACGACATCCGGCTTAAATTGCGAAACCAGGCATCCCGCCATGAAGCCGTCATGGGCAACTGCCACTTCCGTTACGCCGGATACACCGTTCAATGATTTGTGAAGAGCCTTGCTATACTCAACGTCACTGTCAATGATCAACAGCTTGACCGAGGCAAAAAGCGACGACTCTATTTCGACGCCTTTAATTCTTGCCAGCCGAAGCACCTCACTGACAGGATAGCGTCGATGCCCCCCTCTGGTGGTCTCGGCGCGAAGTAATCCTTTGCGTGTCCACCCCCGTAGCGAGGCCGGTGTGACATCAAAGATCTCTGCAGTTTCACCCGGCGAAAGATAGTGTCTCATCCAGGGCTTACGATACATCGTATCAATTCCGATTGCTATCGATTTTAATGATAATCGATAATTTCGAAAAATATCCCTCGTCTCATCATTACACTGATCCCAGTCAGTTGATCAGATACAAAAGGTTATTCCACATCAATATTCCGATCATCTTCATACCCTGGCGGAGCGCCCTCGCCCAAGCCTTGCGAAGATAGGTAGCGCGGACCCTGTCTCGCAACATGAAGCGGCTTCTCTCCATGCCGAATGACATAGATCAATGTTTACTGTTTTGGTCGTCTTAACTCAACCGGTTTCACCCCTGAAATTCACCGGCAATACTTCAAATTTCGTTTACTATGGCTACCATGAAGAGTAGATAATGCGATGTTTTAGTAACTATTGGGGCCTTTTCCAAAACTACGATGCGATATCACTTTTCAGATGGTTAGACGACCCGTAGAATGCAGACGCGCTGTTCCGCTAGCTTGTAACCTAATCTCAGCAATCCGGACCTCTTGGCCTGAGAGGCTGGCCGATGAATTGGTTGACTAAACGCCTGCCACCAACAGACGAATCCCAAGTGCAGAATCGGGATAGAGGGATGCACTCGATCTGGCTGCCGGCGCTCCTGTTGGCACTCTTTTTCACTCCCCTGACCGCCCTCCTGGTCCACACAAGCACACAAGACGAAAAAGATTCAGAAATCAGACGGTTACAGGCTATTGCCGATCTAAAGGTCGAACTGGTTGACGATTGGCTGCATGAACGATGGCAAAATTCACACTTCATCAGAATCAACCAAGCCATTCACTCTGCGTTTCGAGACTGGCGCAAATACAACGACCAAGCCAGCTTCAATCGTCTCAGCGAACAGTTAAAAGCGATAGAAAATATCGGTCAATTTGAGGGTGTCAATCTATTGGATGCTTCCGGCAACAGTCTCTGGAAAACCTCGGATGTCCACTCGCAAGTCGATACCGCGACGCTCAAAACGATTCTGCGCCTGGCGGAATCCGGTGAGGTAGAACGCTTAGGACCCTTCCTGGATAGTCATGGCCATCCACATCTCGACCACATCGTGACTTACCACAATGAACAGCATGAGATCGAATTCATCCTTGTCCTGCATATGAACCCGACTAAATATCTTATCCCCGCCGTCAGTGAATGGCCGGTTCCCAGTAAAAGCGGAGAAATCGTGTTATTCCGTCGTGATGGAGCAGAGTTGGAGTTTCTCAATAACCTGAAACATGACCCCGATGCCTCGATGCGGCTCCGCTGGCCGATTCATGATCAGGAACTGCTGGCAGCCCAGCTGGCCCGGGGCGATCTGGGCATAGCTCATGTAGTCGAGGGCAAGGACTATCGCAATGAATCCGTATTTGGCGTCGGTCGCAACATACCTGATACAGACTGGTTCCTGCTGGCGAAAATGGATTGGTCCGAAATTTACGATGGTGCGCTGAACAGCGCCATTTGGGTGGGATTGAGCGGATTTCTCGCCCTGTTGATTGGCCTCTTCGGTCTCTATCTGCTGTGGCAGCGTCAACAACTTGCACTGGCCAGCGCCACCTATCGGGCACAGGCTGAGCGAATCCAGGCGTTGAATCTGCTATCCACGATTGCCGACTCGTCCACGGATGCCATCTTCGCCAAGGATTTGGAAGGACGCTATCTCTTTTTCAACAAGCAGGCTGAATTATTCAGCGGCAAAACCAAGGAGAAGGTATTGGGGCATGATGACAGACAACTTTATCCGCCGGCGCAGGCGGAGATGGTGATGTCCAACGACCGGATCCTGGTAAAGGAAAAAAGGGTGGCAACTTTCCACGAACACCTGGATACGAAGATGGGTCCCATTACCTTCCTCGCCACAAAGGGACCACTGAAAGACGAAAACGGTGAAATTATAGGTGTCTTTGGCGTTTCACGCGACATCAGCGAAATGCATGTCATGGAGGAGGACCTGCGACAGAAGGAGTCCCGTCTTCGTACCCTGTTTGAAACCCTTCCCGATCTGATCTGGCTGAAAGATCCGGAAGGTATTTATCTTGCGTGCAATCCAACCTTCGAACGCTTTTTCGGTGCCATTGAATCCGAGATTCAAGGTAAAACCGATTACGATTTTGTAACCCGAGAGCAGGCAGATTTCTTTCGCGCCAATGATCAGGCTGCGATCGATGCGGGAGCGCCGCTCTCGAATACGGAGTGGATTACCTTCGCGGATGACGGCCATCGCGCCTTGCTGCTGACCACGAAAACGCCTGTCATCGATGACGCGGGAGAGCTAGTCGGCGTGCTTGGAATCGGCCGTGATGTCACATCTCTTCACCAGGCCGAGGAGGCGTTACGGGAAAGCATGGATCATTTCCGCCTCTTCTACGAGCATGCGCCCGTGGCCTACGAGTCGCTTGATGAGAACGGGGTTATTCTCGATGTCAATCCATCATGGTTGGAGCTGTTGGGCTTCGGCAGCGATGAGCGTGAGCAGGTCATCGGCCGGCCGATCAGCGACTTTATCGTACCCGAACAACATCCGCTCCTGGAAACACGCTTCAGTGAATTTCTAAGCAATGGTGTCGTACGGGGAAAGGAGTATGACCTGCTACGTCGTGACGGCAAGATTGTCACGGTATCCGTAGACGGCCAGACAGGACACAATCCGCAAGGTGACTTTAAGCAGACTCACTGCGTTCTCCACGATATCACCGAAAGGAAGCAGCACGAGAGGTACATGGAGATCCAGGCTCGCCGCGCATCGACGCTATTGAAGCTGCCGCAGATTGCAATCGATCTCGACGATAGCGCATTCATGCAACAGGGACTGGCGTTTACCGAGGAACTGACCGGCAGCCAGATCTCCTTTTTCCACTTCGTCAACCAGGATCAGGAAACCATTGAATTGGTGACCTGGTCGAAGCGGACACTGGAGAAGTATTGCCAGGCATTGCACGAAACACATTATCCGATCAAGGATGCGGGAATCTGGGCCGACGCATTTCGTCAGCGCAGACCGGTTGTATTCAACGATTACCAGGAAGCCCCCGACAAACATGGTTTGCCCGATGGCCATTCGGTCATTACCCGCCTTATCAGCCTTCCAGTTATTGAAAATGAGCGTATTGTGATGCTGGCCGGAGTCGGCAATAAAAAGAGCAGCTATACGGATCTCGATGTGGAAACCACTCAACTGATCGCCAACGAGATCTGGCATATCGTACAGCGACGGCGGAGCCTCAATGCCTTGTCCGCAAGCGAAGCCCGCTATCGTGAGCTGATCGATAACATGAGTGACGGCGTGGCGGTATACGAGGCGGTGGAAGGTGGAGAGGATTTCCTCATCCGTGAATATAACAAAGCAGGTGAACGTATCGGCAAAAACAGACGGGAGGATGTTATCGACCACCGGGTTACCGAGATGTTCCCGGGTATAGAACAACTGGGCCTCTTGGATGTATTCAAGCGGGTCTGGCGCACGGGCAAGGCAGAGAGCTTTCCAATCGGCAGTTATCGGGACGAACGCCTCCACATATGGGTGGAGAACTATGTCTACCGCCTGCCCGGCGGAGAAATAGTCGCGATATACAACGACGTTACTGACCGTAAATTGGCCGATGAGGCGCTGAAACAGAGCGAGGAAAAATACCGTCTGCTGGTCGATAATCAGACCGACTTGGTAGTTAAAATTGATACCCAGGGCCGCTTCGAGTTTGTCAGTCCCTCCTACTGCAAGCTATTCGGAAAGAGCGAAGATGAGCTGTTGGGAAACCAGTTCATGCCATTGGTCCACAAGGATGACCAGGCCAAGACCCTTGAAGCGATGCAGCACCTCTCCCAACCCCCCTATACTGCCTACCTGGAACAGCGCGCGATGACCAGTTCGGGTTGGCGCTGGCTCGGCTGGATGGATACCGCGATTCTCGACAAGAAAAACAAGGTGACGGCCGTCATCGGCGTGGGGAGGGATATCACGGACCGGATCGAGGCCATGGAGGCATTACAGGAAAGCGAGGAGCGCTATCGTGCCGTGGTTGAGGATACCCCGGTCCTGATCTGCAGTTTCCTTCCGGATGGAGAGATTACTTTCGTCAACAAGGCCTATTGCGACTATTTTCAAAGAACACCCGAGGAACTGATCGGCAGTAGTTTTCTCAGCCTGATCCCGACCGAGGAAAAAGACAGGGTGATGAGCCATATCAGGGCCCTGACTCCCGATCTGCCCACCCAGTCACACGAGCATCAAGCGATTACAAAATCGGGCAAAACGCGCTGGCAGAGTTGGATCAATCGTGCCCTGTTCAACGCTCAAGGCGAAACTGTCTCCTATCAATCCATCGGCCAGGATATCACCGACCGCAAACTCGCGGAAATCAAGGTCAGCCGCCTCAATAACGAACTGGAAGCGCGTGTCAACGAGCGCACCCGCGAGTTGGCATCGGCCAATAAGGAGCTGGAGTCATTCGTCTACTCCGTCTCTCATGACCTGCGGGCTCCGCTGCGGGCGGTGACCGGTTTTGCCCATATCCTGGTCAATCGCCATCTCGACAGTCTGGATGAACAGGGTCAACACTATCTGCAAAACGTCCTCCAGGCAGGCATTCATATGGGCGATTTGATCGATGACCTGTTGCAGTATTCGCGTACCGGGCGTGGCGCCATTCAGATGAG
This sequence comes from gamma proteobacterium symbiont of Ctena orbiculata, assembly GCA_003094535.1. Classification (GTDB taxonomy): domain Bacteria; phylum Pseudomonadota; class Gammaproteobacteria; order Chromatiales; family Chromatiaceae; genus Thiodiazotropha. The sequence goes on from NATV01000160.1 coordinate 13,457, forward strand.
ACCGATTGAGTTGGCCCCCATCATTGAGGGATTGGAGGTCACCTTCGCCGAACCCATTGAAAACTGCAATGCCAAACTGATCATCGAAAAACCACTCGCCGTCCCCCTGGGTGACGCCACCCTGATCGGACAGCAATTCAGCAACCTGATCGACAATGCCTTGACCTATCGCAATCCGGATACTGCCCCGACAATTCATATCGCTTCGAAACGTCATAATGACCGGGTCTTCATTACGATCAGAGATAACGGCATCGGCATCGCTCCGGAGTACCATGAGAAGATATTTCAAGTATTTCAGCGTCTCCACAGTCAGGATGAGTATCCGGGTACCGGTGTAGGCCTGGCCATCGTCACCAAGGCTGCCCGCATGATGGATGGCGAGGTAAAAGTGGAGTCCTCCCTCGGCGAGGGCAGTCTATTCACCATCATTCTACCCTTGGCGGAGGTGCATTGATGCGTAGTGAAGCCGTTTGGGAATGCCGTTCTGTTGACAGTACTGCAAAAATAACTCACTTTAATAAAACCAGCTGGAGAACAATAAAAGGTCAAGGATCATGAGTAAACCCGCCGTCATACTACTGGTTGAGGACAGTCGGATGGATGTCGAGCTGACCCTCGATGCATTTAAAGAAGCGCGCCTTTCCAACCGCATCGAGGTCGCCTACAGTGGACAACAGGCACTGGACTATCTGATTGGCAACGACCATTTCGCAAACCGCAGCCAATATCCGCTACCTGACCTGATACTGCTTGATCTGAAGATGCCGGGAATAGATGGCTTCGAGGTATTGAAACGCTTAAAGGGAACTCCCTTGATCAAGCGTATACCGGTCGTCATTCTCACCTCTTCAAAAGAAGAGGGGGATCGGGCGCTCTCCTACGATATCGGGGCAAACTCATACCTGGTCAAGCCTGTCGCATTCACAGGCTTCATCGATGTGGTCCGCCAGATTGAAGATTACTGGCTGACCCTCAATGTCGGAGCACCAATGACCGAAATCAGCTCTACCTGATCCCGAAATGACATTAAAGGTGCTAATTGTCGAGGACCTGCACTACGATGCCGAATTGATGGCGTTGCGACTCAGGGACGAGGGATTCGAGCTCGACTACAGCCGGGTACAGGCGGAGGCTGACTATTTGGCAGCGCTTGCTGATCCTCCGGACCTGATCTTGTGCGACTGGCACCTTCCCCAGTTCAGCGGCCTGCGGGCCCTCTCCCTGCTCCGGCAACTGGATCTCGATCTACCCTTCATTATCGTTTCCGGCGGCATTGGTGAAGAGGCGGCCATCGATGCCCTCAGGCAGGGCGCCAACGACTATGTCTTGAAAGACCGGCCGGCCAGACTGGGTGAAGCGGTAAAACGGGTGCTTGAGGACAAACAGCTGAGACAGGCACACCGTATTGCCGAGGAGAAGCTGCGCCTGGCGGAACGGGCCTTCCAAAACACTGCGGAGGGGATCACGGTAACCGATGTTAATGGAGACATCGTCTCCACGAATCCGGCGTTCGAGGCCATCACCGGCTATACCCAAGAAGAGGTTTTGGGCCAGAATCCCCGGGTTCTCAAATCGGGTCACCATGAACCTTCGTTTTATCGTGATATGTGGGACACCCTGCTGAAGGCAGGCCATTGGCGGGGCGAGATCTGGAATCGACGTAAGAACGGCGATGTCTATCCGGAATGGCTCACCATCAGTGCAGTCAAGGACAAACGCGGCGAGACAACCCACTATGTAGGTGTCTTCACCGACATTACCCAGATCAAGGAAGCACAGGATCAAATCAACTTTCTCGCCCATCATGATGCCTTGACCCAGCTGCCCAACCGTGCCCTGTTTCGTGAGCGCTTCGACCATGCGCTGATGCACGCACGTCGCGAGAACAATTCGATTGCGCTGCTGTTTCTCGACCTCGACCGTTTCAAGACGGTTAACGACACCCTCGGACATCCCACCGGCGACCAGGTGCTGCTCGAAGTCAGCAGGCGGATGAGCAACATCATCCGTTCCAGTGACACCATTGCCCGCCTGGGAGGCGATGAATTCGTGCTGCTCTTGGAGGAGCAGACCAGTGCGCAACATGCTGCAGTTGTGGCGCGGAAACTTATGAACTTGTTCTCCAGCCCAATGAACGTCGGAGAGCACGAACTTGTGGTAACGGCAAGTATTGGCATAACCCTCTACCCCAACGACGGAGACGATCCCGACCTGCTCATTCGCCATGCGGACCGCGCCATGTACGAAGCCAAGCAGCAGGGCCGCAATACCTACCGTTTTTTCACCCAGGCCCTGACCGAGGGTGCGCTCGAACGGCTGATGATGGAGAATGAACTGCGCCGGGCCATCAGCCGCGATGAATTGATTCTTCACTACCAACCGATTGTGGATATCAAGACCCGGCAACTGCGCGGTGTCGAGGCGCTGGTTCGATGGCAGCATCCCAAACAGGGTCTGATAGCGCCGGGCCTCTTCATAGAGCTAGCCGAAGAGATCGGTATTATCGGCGATATCGGCAAATGGGTTCTGCACACGGCCTGCGATCAGCTCGCCAAATGGGACCAGGACGAGTTCCAGGTGCCTCGCATATCGGTCAACCTCTCCGTGCAACAGATCGACCAGACCTTGGTCATGCAGGTTTCCGACGAACTGCAAAAAAGCGCTCTGGCCCCCGAGCGCCTGGAACTGGAAGTCACGGAATCGATGTTGATGCGCAACCCCGAATTGAGCCGTACTGTTCTAGGTGAACTCAAGGCCATCGGTGTCAATTTTGCGATCGATGATTTCGGTACCGGCTACTCGAGCCTCGCCTATCTCAAACTACTGCCGCTGGACCGAATCAAGATTGACCAATCCTTTGTCCGGGACATCGGCCGCGACAGCAATGATGAGGCGATCGTGCGTGCCATCATCGCCCTGTCGAAAAACCTCGGACTCGAATCGGTTGCCGAAGGGGTGGAAAACTCCAATCAGGTCGACTTTTTGCAGAAGGCAGGCAGCGTACTGGCACAGGGCTATCTCTATAGCCATCCCGTACCGGCTGAGGAGTTATACCGCAATTGGTCCGCGATCAAGGCCTGACAGACTAATTAAGCGGCCTTCAACGTTCAATCATAAATAAATCAAGCACCCTGGAAAAACGAATATTGCTTGATTCAACACCAGTCTCGAATGGTTCTAAAAAATATCTTTATTTTCATATTCAAGTAGTTAGGATGACAGCTACTCCTCTAGTGGATTGCTGATCCACAACTGCGGGAAATATGTCTCCCAAGGTGGGGATTCACCTACTTGTGCGAGATCTTGGATGTATTAGTTTTCCAAAAGATCAGAGTCAAGGATAGTCCTGGCCCTCAAGACATGCAGACCACCAAGCGACATTGGATTGACCAATCCGAGGCTACGATATGAACACTCGATCATTGATCCGGGCACCATTGTTCGCGCTGTCCTTGCTGTCTATCCCTTGGCAGGTTTCAGCCGAGCTGGAAACCGTAACCAATCAAGCCTGGAACATCGCGGCGGTGCGGCATGTTCTTCATACCTTCGCCTATGGCGGATTTGCCAGTGATGGGCAAATCATGCGATGGGCAAATATGAGCCCACAAACGGCTATCAAAGAGATACTCACCTTTGACGAAACGAATCTGAAACTCTCTCCCATAGAGGACAGCACCGCGCAATCGGGCCCCTTTCTCTCCAGCTTGCAGGAAACCTGGTCGGCCGATGATCCTGACAATCTCGCCTGCCCAAGCGATCAGCTACGCTATTCCGCCACCAGGACACGCAACGACGGCGAAGTGATTCTCTCCAATGGCGGTCTGCAGAACACCTGGATTGCCGCCGTCAATAAACGTGGATTGAACACCTTTGCCCACCATGTAGGGTTCTGGCTGGTCAACTACCAGATGGCAGTCAATACCCGCGACACAGAACCCTCGCTGGTCATATCCCTCTACGATCAAGCCCTGGATCAACTGCGCAGAGGGGAGCCCTTCCACCGCATTCTTGCCAATGGAGCAAGCTCCGCCGCAGTGGCGAGAGAATACGGACACCGGAATAATCGTTACAACAATCGTAATGGACAATTTATCGGCAATGACGATTTCGCCCGTGAATTTCATCAGCTCTTCTTTCGCATCAATGGTGATACCGAGGATACTGACTATCACGAGAATACCACTATCGAACATACCGCCTGGATCCTCACCGGGATGCAATTGGACCGGGAGCCCTTTTTCAACGGCACCACGCTGTCGCATTACTGGTGGACGGCGCCCATCGATTTTACCAATCACATGGACGCAAGCGGCCGCAATATACAGAACAACAGGCAGCACATCAGTGATGCACCTGAAGTGCTTCATCAACCGATCACCGGACTGACCGCCGAGGATAAGCTGTTCAATCTGGCCGAGGTCGCCATTCAGCACCCGGAGAGCCTGGATAACCTGCCGGTTGCCTTCATTGAGTATTTTGCCGATGACAACCTTACCGATAACAAAAAAGAAAAAATCAGGAAATCCTGGCAAGCCGTTGTCGGAAATACAGACGATTTCCTCCATTTCCTCCAGGCCTATGCGATCTCAACGACCTTTCACGATGCCAGTACCTATAAATACCGTACTGCATTCTCCCGCAATCTTACGATCTACAACCAGAACACGGTTGACAACGAGGAGAGCTACGGCAACAGCAACACACCCCGCAACGTCATGGCCCGCCAGGGGGCGGTAGCCTTCATTCCGGTACACGATGTCTTCGGCAACCAGACATCATTGAACGCTGCGAATAGCCAGAACCTGTTCAAAGAGGCCTATAACAACAATGTGAATCATCCCAATCGTATCGCCAAAATGCGCGAAGTATGTCGTGACGCTTCGGGCAGGATCGTCAGTACCTGGGAGAAGGACTGGGCGCGTCGTATGCCGACGAATGCCTCGGGCCTCTACAACGTCAAGGATGCGGGCAAGTGGCTCTGGAGGCGATTCACCGGTGACAGCGGAAGAAACTTTACCGTTCTTGAGCGCGCCCAGGTCGCGGCGTTGTTGGCAGCCGGCAGGGATTTCGCCTCACTGGCTGATTCCGCCAACCCGGATAGATTATATACCGCAGCACAGTTGAAATCCGGTGCCACTGCAGCGCTTCTGTCATCATTGGAAAATCAGACGTTGTCATTGAATAGTCACAGTACGGAACTTCGTAGACAGGCAAACCGTCGGGTGGGCATGGCCATCAACTTCATTACCATGACACCTTTTATGTTTGCGAGCGGAGGCAACTGAGATGAAAAGAAGAGACTTTCTCAAAACCTCTATCGGTGCCTCCACCCTGCTGAGTCTGGGGAACTATGTATTAGGTCCGAATAAGGCAGCCGCTGCGGTTACGATTGATTTTCAGAAAACGCTGATCAATGTAATGCTGCCGGGAGGTGCAGATCTCCGTTTTCTCTTGGTACCGGAACCGGGAAGCGCCTACGCCGCCAAATTTTGGCAGGCGAGGAGCGACATCTACAGATTCAATGCTCAAAATCAAACGAAGTACCGGACCTATGCGGACGTCTGGACAAATCTCTACCTGCCGACACAGGACGCTGCAGGAAACACCTTCGGTATCCACAAAAATGCAGCTTGGTTAAAACAGCAATTTGATCTCGGAAATGTTGCGATCGTCGCAAACGTCATTGGCTCGGACAATCGTCGTCACGATCACTCTCAATTGATCGTCAACAGCGGCGACATCAAAACAAGTCAGTATATTTATGACCGTGACGGCTGGGGCGGCCGCTTGGCCCATGCCATCGATACAGCAAATACGGTATCAGTGACCCGCGACATCTCTGTATTCTGTAAAGGCATTGACCCCACGAATAGAAACCAAAGAGTCATCCACGCCAACGATACCCGCAATTTCGGGCTTTCCAATGGCAATGGCAATCCGAATTCAAAAAGTTCGTCACTGGCCCGCGCCCTCAGAGGGTACTACGAAGCCAAAAGACGCCAAGTCGCCAATAAACCCGCGGCTTGGCCGTACCACAAGTTCCTGCAACATGAAGAGAGTCTGCGTGAATTCGGCGACACCTACAATGCGCGGCTTGAAAGTGTTTCACCGCTACGGCCCGACAGCCTGCAGGCGCTCTTCACGGCCGGCTCAGGCAACACGCTGAACAGCAGAGACTTTGGACTGCAATGCGCCAATATTTATGATGCCTTCCTGGGCGCCGATCTGTTTCAGATGCGTATCGCCTCAATGGAGTACCCCGGCTGGGATACCCACAACCATGAAATGAGTCGGTTTGAAACCAACATTATCGATCTTTTTGGCGCAGGCAAGGGATTAGATACCCTGACGCAGGCGCTGGATCCACTCGGAGTCAACAATCAGCTGATCTATACCTTCAATACCGATTTCGGCCGTCAGCTCAAGGCCAATGGTGATTTCGGAACCGACCACGGCTGTGGTAATTACATGATTCTCCTGGGCCGCGGTATCAACGGTGGCGTCTATGGTGAAATGTTTCCTGCAAGTGAGATAACCGGGATGACGGGTCAGACGCGTTATGACCAACTAGGCGCCGATATCGAGGGGTTGACATCGTTCGACCAGATCCTCAGCCGGGTCTGCGATTGGATTGATCCAGGAAGCGGTTTCCAGGTATTTCCTACTGCGATGCAGGACTTCAGCATGATAGAGGCAGGCGTCAATCTCGATAGCATTTTCCTAGTCTAAAAACGGAGTCAGCAGAATTCTGCAAAGAGAGTAATCCGGTGAAGGGGGATACCAATTCTCCTGATTAGAAAGCGATATCAAGATTCTCATTTCCAACCCCCATCCATAAAAAAACCCCACTCTGGCATCACTGTGCCGGTGAGGTTTTCAGTAAGGGTGTCAGTTAAACTAACCCCTTGTTTTCATTGGTAGGCGCGATTGGAGTCGAACCAACGACCTCTACCATGTCAAGGTAGCGCTCTAACCAACTGAGCTACGCGCCTTTGAGACGGCGAATCATACAGGCTGCTCCGCATCTTTTGCAACCCCGCCTGG
>NATV01000161.1 GCA_003094535.1 gamma proteobacterium symbiont of Ctena orbiculata
GGTGGTGGTGGTGGCGACAACGATGTCGGCGGTGACATCAACAGCGACAATGACAACGCTCCCGACGTTACCGATCAGACAATCCCCTTCGACTATCCGCCGCTTGATCTCTCCAAGGTCGAGTTCATTCTGCCCCTGGGGGGCATGATCGGCAACCATGTAACACCGATCGATCATCAATACTATGTGGCGCCCGATTTCGGCGAGAATGAGACAATTGAGATCGATGTCTACTCACCCGCGGCGGGCACGGTGAGCAGCATTCAGCACATGGGCAACTTCAACAATGACGACTATCGTATTGTCGTTGATCACAGCGCGACGATTCAATCGATCTATATTCACGTCGATAACCTGGCGGACAAGTTGTCGGCATTCGCACCGACGAATGGCCAGTATGTCAACACAGATATTGAGGTAGCGGCTGGTGAGATAATCGGCAGCTACTCAGGCTCGGTGGATTACAACCTAGTTGACTATGACATCACCCTCCCTGGCTTCATCAATCCTGACAGTTACACGGCGGAACCCTGGAAGATCCACACCCCGGATCCGTTCGACTACTTCAACGACACCATTCGCCAAACCCTGCTGGCAAAATCACTACGCACCGCCGAACCGATTGGCGGCAAGATAGATCACGACATAGATGGTCGTCTGGTAGGCAACTGGTTCCGGGAAAACACCAACGGCTATGCCGGCCTGGATATGAACAACTACTGGCTGGGACATCTCTCATTCTCCTACGACTACATCGTGCCCGACCATGTCATCGCCTCCTTCGGGGATTACGCGGGTGAACAGAGACAATTCGGAGTGCTCGGCAACACCCCCGATCCGGCCGATGTGGGCGTCTCATCGGGCCTGCTCAAGTACGACCTGGTGAGCTACGAATATTACGATGGCGCCACGCCCTGGGACCGCTCCAGTTTCACCCAGGGTATGACCATGGACAACTACAGCTTCATCGACGCGGTGGTTCTGGTGCAACTGATCGAGGAGAGGCGCTTGAAGGTCGAGATCTTCCATGGACAGACCTCGGCGGATGTGAGCGCTTTTACCGACGACGCCATCTATTACGTCCGCTGACTCCCCGCGTTCGCTGCGCTGGAATCCAAGGATCTGGTCTTCATCCCATGTTAAACTTCGTGTCCGGAAACTGTCCTGACAGGATAGATAGAGAGGACACGCATGAAAGCAATCGCATTTACGCGCTATGGATCGCCGGATGCGCTGCAGCTGGTTGAGCTCACCAAGCCTGAGCCAAAAGACGATGAACTGCTGATACGGGTTCATGCATCGTCTGTTAACTCCTGGGATTGGGAGTTTCTTACCGGCACCGTCATCAACCGCCTTTTTTTCGGTCTTTTCAAGCCACATCCGGACAAACGGGTACTGGGTGCCGACATTGCTGGAACGGTCGAAGCCGTAGGCGGCAAGGTCACCCGGTTCAAGCCGGGGGATGAGGTGTTCGGGGATCTTTGGGATAGCTGGGGAGGCTTCGCGGAGTATGCCTGTGCCCCTGAGAACGCCATGGAAGCGAAACCTCAGGGCACCACTTTCGAGAACGCGGCCGCGGTACCTCAGGCAGGGGTACTGGCCCTGCAAGGCATCCGAAAGATTGAACAGCTTAAATCGGGCCAGCAGGTATTGATCAACGGTGCCGGTGGTGGCGTCGGCACCTTCGCAATTCAGCTGGCTAAGCTTGCCGGGACAGAAGTGACAGGTGTCGATGCAGCACACAAGCTGGATGTCGCAAAATCGGTTGGCGCAGATCGCGTTGTTGATTACAGCGAGCAGGATTTCACGCAAACAGGGGAGCGTTACGATCTGATCATCGATTGCCAGGGTGCCCATTCCATAGCCGACTGCAAGCGAGCCCTCGTGGCAGACGGCACCTATGCGATGATTGGCGGTACGAAGATCATCCCGGTGCTGATGCAACAATATATTGCACCCATCTTCGGTGAGCAGAAAAGGTTCCGCTTGGTGGCCGATGGCCCGAACAAAGGCCTCGCAGATCTCAAATCGTTGATCGAAGAAGACAAGATCATCCCTGCGATCGATAAAATATACCCTTTGGAGGAGGTGCCAGAAGCCATGGGCTACTTCGGAGAAGGTCTTCACAAGGGTAAGATCGTCATTCGGGTGAAAAGCGATTGAGTTATGAACCCGAACTTCTGCGTGTATCAAAGTGGCGGCTTGGTAGTTAAACGGTAGAGATATAAATCACTATCTCTACCGCTTATCAACCAATTCTCAATTTCCTATCGCTATGCCGATACATCCAGCCTTTCCACACTCCAGACCCCTGATTCCATGGTTTTCTCCAGATAGTGTTTGAAGTCCGTTGCAGGCCTCCCCAAGGCCTCTTCAACACCATATACCGGATGGCTGTTCCGGCCATCCAAAACCACGGTAAAGAGTTCCCGCATCAACCATAACATCTCCTCAGGCAATCCCTCTTCGGTTAGAGCGGCAATGAATTCGTCGACCGATATGCGGGTATATTTCACCTCTCGTCCCAGGGCTTGCGACAGCTCCGCCATGCATTGGGGAAAGGTCATGGCGCGGGGGCCGGAGAGTTCGAACACCCTGTTATGAAGATCAGACCGGGTCAGAGCGGCAACCGCCACCTCGGCGATATCATCCACATCGACAAAGGGTTCAAGCGTGTCACCCACCGGTAGCACCAGCTCTCCCGACTCTATCCCCTGCAGCATGAAACCTTCACTGAAGTTCTGGAAGAACCAACTGGCCCTGACAATATTCCAGGTGAGTCCGCTGTTGATGACTATATCCTCTGCCATCTTCGCACCCTCCTCGCCCCGTCCAGAGAGCAGAACGATATGCCGCAACCCGGCATCGCGGGCGACTTCAGCAAACTTTATGATATCGGATTGCGCATGGGGTACGGCCAGGTCCGGTTGATAGGTCACATAAGCAGCTTGAGTACCTTGCATTGCTTCGCGCCAGGTCTCCGGCCTCTTCCAGTCGAATGCGGGATCGGTGGATCTGGAGACGCCGCGGGTGGCATATCCCAAGGCTTGCAGGCGCTGCTCGACACGGCTGCCTGTTTTGCCGTTTTTACCGATGATGAGAATGGGTGAAGGATTCATGATTTCGATCTCCTCTGGCGGTTGAGGTGGTGATATCCGATCTGTGCACATCGCTTTGAGTAGCAAGGCTAGGCGAGATTAATGAGACTCACAATCACAGATGATCTATATTTATTTGCAGATCGTCCAAATCAGTGGACGACGAAACAGTGCCAGGACTAAAGTGAAGGTATGAAGTTACGCACCAACCCAAGCATTCCGGACTTTACCGACCCAATCGGCGAGGCCCTGCATCAGCTCAGGCTCAACGGCACCTTCTACTGCCGTTCCGAGTTGACAGCGCCCTGGGGTGTGGAACTACCCCCCTTCGAAGACCGGATGATGTTTCATGTGGTGACCGCCGGTGAGTGCTGGCTCGAGATCGAGGGCGAAGAGCCTCACCTGCTGCAACAGGGAAGCCTGGCCCTGATACCCCATGGCCAAGGCCATATCGTTCGCAGCAGTCTCGACGAAGAGACCACGCCCCTATTCGATATACCCGTTGAACAGGTAAGCGAGCGTTATGAAATCATGCGTCATGGCGGCAACGGCGAGCCGACCCACCTCACCTGCGGCCTGGTGCGCTTCGACCATGTGGCAGGTCAGCAGCTCATCTCACTGTTACCAAAGGTACTGCAGATCGATACCCGGGAAGAGGAGGAAGGGAGTTGGCTGCAAAGCACGCTGCGCTTTATCGCCCGCGAGGCAAGGGAGCTGCGTCCCGGCGGAGAGACGGTGATCACCCACCTCGCCGACATCCTCATCATCCAGGCGATCCGCTCCTGGCTCGACGCCGCTCCCGACGCCAACCGGGGCTGGCTCGCCGCTCTGCGCGACAAACAGATCGGCCGCGCCCTGGTGGCAATCCATCGCGAACCGGAAAAGGCGTGGAGCGTCGCCTCCCTGGCCAAGGAGGTGGGAATGTCGCGTTCCGGTTTCTCGGCCCGTTTTACCCAGCTGGTGGGTGACTCCGCCATGCGCTATCTCACCCGATGGCGCATGCAGCTGGCCCGGGCAGAACTTGCGCAAAGCGCTATCCCGCTGTCTGTTCTTGCTGACCGTTTGGGCTACCAATCCGAAGCTGCCTTCTGCAGGGCGTTCAAAAGGGAGTTTGACGTCCCTCCGGGTACGATACGAAACAGCAACGACATCTTAGTTTGATTGTTTATTGATTGCCTAGCCAGCAACGAGTATGTTGAATTGATCGTTTTGAAAGTTAGCAATAGATCGTCACACTACGATGGCAAATATTGATGACGGTCCTCAGTCAATTTAGGTTGAGTCACTTGAATGTCAGACAATCTGAGTAATTTCGGTCTTCACCCCCGGGTATTTGTCTCTTATGCACACTCGGATGGCGCCGATATTGCTGCATCCTTTCGTGAAAGGATTGAACGGGAACATCCAGATATAACTTTTTGGCAAGACCGTTCAAAAATGCAAGGAGGGATCGGCTGGTGGAAACAGATAACGGATGCCCTTGAAAAGGTCGAGATCCTCTTAATGGTGATTACACCGGCCGCATTTCAGTCGGAAGTGGCGGTGAAAGAGTGGCGCTACGCAAGGCAACAAGGCGTTCTCGTTTGTCCTGTTATGGGCATCTCAGCTACTGAGCTGGATTTCAATCTGCTTCCTAGTTGGATGAGAAAAACTCATTTCTATGACCCAGCACATGAATGGGAAACCCTCATCAACTTTCTCAAGAGTCCGGGAAAAGACAATCGAGTCCCCTTCATGGCACCGGATTTACCCCACCATTATGTCGAACGCCAGGATGAATTCGAGACTGTTCTCTCATATCTGCTTGATGAAACCCATAACAATCCCCAGTTTTCAACAACCGCCCTCCAAGGTCCAGGAGGATTTGGCAAAACAACGTTAGCCTGCAGTCTGTGTCATAGTGAACAAATTATTAATGCTTATGATGATGGAATATTATGGGTAAGCCTCGGTGAACAACCTGACATTCAGGGGGCATTGACAAAACTCTATGCCGCACTTACCGGTGAGCGCCTGCCATTCATTGATATTGATGATGCATCCATCCAAGTTTCATCCCGTCTCGATCAAAAAAACTGTTTATTGGTCATCGATGATGTTTGGCATGCCAACCATCTCAAACCTTTTCTGAGGGGTGGGCATCAATGCTCGCGACTTGTTACGACACGACAACTGGGCGTCCTCACCGATACGACCAGCAGACGAATCATTGTCGATAAGATGACCGATGATCAGGCCGTGAAGATGCTCTCCTCAAGGGTCGAATACACACCGGAGGATTTGCCCAAACTGCGATCTCTTGCACGGAGATTCGGTGAATGGCCGCTGTTGCTGAAATTGGCCGCTTCTCATTTATGGGAAAGGGTTGAACGCGGCGATTCTCTAGATGGCGCAGTGTCATATCTCAATCGAGCAATGGATAAACGGGGAGTTACAGCTTTCGATCGTACCAATCCGGATAATAGGCATGACACTGTGGCCAGCACAGTATCTGTCAGCCTTGAACTGTTCGCTGAAGCAGACCAAAAGCGTTGTGCAGAACTTGCAATATTCCCCAGAGACACCTTCATCCCACTTGCATCAGTAGCCAGCCTTTGGGACTTGGATGAATTTGATACTGAAGACCTGATTCAGCGATTGGATGGGGCGGCACTACTCGATTTTGACCTCAAAACAGGCGGCATTCGAATTCACAGGGTACTTCAATCCTATCTGAAGTCACTTCTTGCTGAAACGGCCACCATCAATGCCCGCCTGGTAGATCATTGGTGGCAGATTCCCCATCGTCTGCCCAATCAGTATGCGTGGAAGTGGATTGGCTGGCATCTACAGCAGGCGGATGACAATCAAAAACTACTCGAAGTTCTTTTGGATTTTGACTGGCTCAAGGCCAGGCTGGAAAACGTCGAAATACAAACAATCCTAAAGGACTTCGAACGCTTGAAGAGCAGCGATGACACGAGAATGGTTAGGGATGCATTGCAGCTTGCATCACACGCGCTTTCGAATGACCCCGGGCAACTCTACATTCAGCTTATGGGACGCCTCGATCGTGGCAGGTCATCGATAGTTGATGAACTGCTCGATCAGGCTGATGCAAACCGGCCAATCCCGGGCCTACTGTTGGCAGATGCGTCCTTAACTCATCCTGGAGGCGCATTGACTGGGATAATGAAAGGCCATATCGGCTCAGTGGAGGCACTGGCAATTTTAGCGGATGGCCGGCGAGCCGTATCGGGTTCGGAAGACTACACACTGCGTCTGTGGGACCTGGAAAACAATAGGGTAATCCGCACCTATGAGGGGCATCAAGGTGTCGTGTATGCTGTCACCATCACACCAGATGAAATGCGAATCCTCTCCGCTTCCGATGATCGAACCATACGTCTTTGGGAACTTGAGAGTGGCCGCCTCTTACTTATCCTCAGTGGCCATACACTCGCAGTTCAAAGTGTTGCCGTCGCTACAGATGGCAAATATGCCGCATCAGTCTCGGAAGACGGCACTGTTCGACGCTGGAATCTCAACACCGGCCAATCCGAACAGCTCTACAAGGGTTTATATCATCAGCTTAATTCCGTGGCGATTACCCCCGACAATCGTTATTTGGCCTTCGGTGTCGGTGATTGGTCGATCATGCTCCTAAACCTGACGGAAAACCGGGAGTTAAGACGTCTAGAGGGTCATACCGGGGTAGTCAGAACCCTGGCGATTGCCCCTGATGGAGATGTACTGGTTTCTGGTGCCGACGATCACACGCTTCGCGTTTGGCGTATTGCAACCGGGGAATGCCTGGGATCTTTGAAGGGTCATACGGGCAGTGTCGAGACTGTCGCATTCACACCAGATGGCAAAAATGTCATCTCAGGCTCGAGAGACAGAACGCTAAGGGTATGGCGAATCGATACTTGTGAAACATTAAGGATACTGGAAGGCCACTCAGGTTATGTGAAATCACTCGCAATTGCTGCATCTAGCGGAAGAACCATATCCGGATCCACAGACAGGTCTATTCGTCACTGGGATATAGAAACAGCGACCCTCCGACAAACACGGCAAGCACATTTGGAAGCCGTGTCGCACTTATCAATTTCTCCGAATGGCGATTATGCAATCTCCTGCTCTCAGAACAGCGATCTTGTTGTTTGGAAAATGCAATCGAAAAGCACCACAAAAAATCAAACTGCCGAACCTGGCTGCGAATTCGTTCCTGATCGCATTGGCTCTCTCAGCGGTCACGGCAGCTGGATTCGAGTACTGCGTATTACATCAGATGGATTGCGTGCGGTCACAGGATCTGCTGACCATACACTGAGGATGTGGAATCTTTCTGAACTATCACCAATTCATGTATTGAAAGGCCATACCAGGGATATACGCGGCCTGGCGCTCTCTGCAGACGGCTCCCGTGGCGTATCGATATCGAGGGACAAGACAATACGCGTCTGGGATTTGGCAAGCGGAAGATGGATCAGGGCATTGGTATCCAAGGATAACAAAAGAGCACTTTCCGCCTTAATGGTCGACGATGCATTACTCGAAGAGCTTTTGGATGAACTCGAAATCACGCCGACAGTCGACATCATTGACAAACCGATCAATCACAATGCTCAGATTGTAATATCCCGTGATGGCTCTCAAGTGGTTTTCTGCGCAACCGGTATAGTATGCGTATGGGATGTGAATACAGGAAATACCATCCTAAAAGAAATAGGCGATTTCGAATGTACATTAATGACTTATGATCCAGATGAAAAGCGGGTCATACTTGGCTCACTGTTCGGATCATGTATTGTGTGGACCCTGGATGAAAGTTCAAAATTGATCAGAACTGAGCCATGCAATGGCGTGATTTTGGATATTGCAATTACACCGGATGGAGAGTGTGCAATTACCGCCGGAAGGGATGACACCATCAAAATTTGGGAGCTGAACAGCAGCCGTGAGCGGATGCGTTTCAATGGCAATGCCGGAAAAGTCGATACCGTGGCGATATCGCCGAACGGTGACTATGCCTACTCTGTCTATCATGACACGTTGATGGCGTATGATTTGAACAGATCCTCATACATAGCCGCACTAACACTCGACCATCAAATCACGGCTATCGGTGTGACACCAAACGGTAAATATGTCGCTATTGGCGATCAGTCAGGATATGTACATTTTCTTTGTTTGGCAACTCATTGATACTGACAATATCAATTCAATGTGGCAGCACATCCGCAAGAAAAAGAATTAACCAGCATGGTTTTGGTTTGAGTCAATTAAGCTTTGAAAGTTGACTTCCTGCTTCAAGTACCGCAGAACGTCTGATAACCATCATCGGCATCTTCCGGTACAACCTGATACTGAAGGGTGTTGCTGGTTGCTTGATAGGGAGATTTTAGGACATCGAGGAAGCTAGCTGCCGCATTGGAATCACCGCTCTCCAGACATTCTCTGATGACCAGTTCCATGTGGTAGTTTCTGGGAATCACAACAGGATTGGCTTCTCGCATCCGAGATTGTATCGTTTTGATATCTTCTTCCTGGCTCGTCAGACGTAGACGCCAATCGGCATACCAGTCTGCCAATTCGTCGATCAATTGCTGTGCAACCGATTGAGACGATAGCGACCGGGTCAGACGATCGAAGCTTGTGGTGTAATCGAGTCGTTTCCGTTCGAGCCTATCCAACAGGGCAAGTATCAGGGCTTTCTCCGCTGATGTCAGCTTGGACAGTCCAAGTTTACTTGCCATCATCTGCAGATAGCGTTGTTTGAATAGCGATGAAAAGGTCTCAACACGCGCACCCAGGGTTTCGATGGCCTGTTTTTCATTCTTGTCGATCAGGGGCAAAAGGGTTTCGGCGAAACGCGCCATATTCCATTGCGCGATGGCAGGCTGATTGCCAAAGGCATAGCGTCCGTCACGGTCTATTGAGCTGAAGACGGTCTTCGGACTATAGGTTCCCATCATGGCGCAGGGGCCGAAATCGATGGTTTCACCCGATATGGCCGTATTGTCTGTATTCATGACGCCATGGATAAACCCCACTCGGAGCCACTCAACCACCAGGTCGATCTGGCGTTGCATGACCTTGTCGAACAGCTGCAGGAAGCGCTCGTCACCACCCTCTTCCAGCTCGGGATAGTGGCGGTCGATGGCGAAATCGCAGAGCTGTTCAAGCGCCAGGCGATTCTCTCTCGCGGCGAAATACTCGAAGGTACCTACACGCAGGTGACTCGATGCGATACGGGTCAATACCGCACCCGGTTGCGCTGTCTCGCGATAGACGGCTTCGCCCGTGGTGGTCACCGCCAGGCTGCGGGTTGTCGGAATGTCCAGGGCGTGCATGGCTTCGCCCATGATGTACTCCCTGATCGCGGGCCCCAGGGCATAGCGCCCGTCGCCGCTGCGGGAGAAAGCGGTTTGACCCGATCCCTTTAACTGGATGTCTCTTCTTTCACCGGAACGGTCGATGATCTCACCGATAAGGTGGGCGCGGCCATCGCCAAGCTGGGGCACGAAATGGCCGAACTGGTGGCCGGCATAGGCCAAGGCGATAGGCTCCGAACCAGGCAGCAGCTTGTTGCCGGAGAATATTTCCGCCAGCTCCTCCGGCGGCAACTCCAGTTGTTCTGAAATCAGCAGCTCCCCAGCCAACTCACCGTTCCAAAGAAACAACTTGGGATCATTTACCGGTTCCGGCAGGATAGTTTCAAAAAAGGACTCACCTAGGTGGGCATAGCTGTTGGAGAGTTTCATGTTTTCAACATAGCACAAGCTCTGGATGGTCTATTCCATGCAGGATGTGGGATAAAGAGTCACGGTGCGGCAAGCCTCACCCTACACCTTGAATGCCGGTAAGGTGCTATTTACTGCAATTAACAATAGTTATCCAGACTTAACTGGTTATTTTTCTTAATGCAATCAACTTTGTCGTCGACCAGCCCTGCTTTTTGTAGAACGCCAACGCTGATTGGTTGTCCCTGTCAGCCAGAAGCTGGAGTCGGGTAAGTCCCTTTTTATCCGCCCATTGGATGAGATGCTCCAAAAGCGCCTGACCGATACCCCGGCCTCTGTATGACTCGCTTACCACCAGATCCTCGATCAACCCGCAGCGACCGCCTTCAGCGGTGGAGATCAAAAGCTGCAGGGTTGCCATACCCACGACCTCGTCTTCATCCTCTGCCACAACCAGGTAGGCGTCCGGCATCGCAAGCAGTTTTTCCAGGCCCGTACGCTGTTTCATGTGATCGGGGGTAAAGTCCTGTTCAATGGAGAAAAGCTGGCCGAGCAGCATCGACATGGTGTCGATGTCCGCTGCTGTTGCCTGTCGAATCTTCATCAATACTGAGTCGAGTCTATTTGTCTGCCCTGAGCTAGCAGTCCAAGTGCCTGGTCCCGGCACGCCAGCATTGTCTTGATATCCAAACTTTTGCGCCAGTGGTGGGGGATGCGCTCTTCGCCATAGTAAGCCCCCGCAAGCATACCGGCAATAGCGCCGGTGGTATCCGCGTCCCCTCCCCGGTTCACCAGGTCGATGAGGATATCCTGATAGCTGTCGTTGGAAAAGAATGCCTGAAAGACCGCGCGCAGGGTCTCGACGATGTAACCGCTGGGATTCTCCATGCGCCGCTTGTCGAAACGATAGAGGGGAAACCGGGAGACAAGCGACAACGCCATCGTCTCCAGCAGGGATTTTTCCAAACCTTTCAAGGCAGAAACAACCATCTCCACCAGGGTCTCGGTACCGGCATCGGCCAGGGGATTGTTGTGTGTTATGTGTGATTGCGCACGGGAAGCCTGCACCCGTTCTTCATGGAGAGCATCGCAGTAAAAGAGGGCTATTGGCAGGGATCTCATGCAGGCACCGTTTCCCGCATCGAACTCGTTCATGGCCACCGCGGTCTCGCCGGTGGACCTGTAGTGAACAATCCCCCGCCTGACGGTATTGCCGATGTCGATCGGCTTGGTCCGCATCCATTGACTGAAGGCTTCGGCAACCGCCGCATCCTCGACGCCGCCATGAGCAAGTATCGACTCACCCAACGCCAGACTCATCTCCGTGTCATCGGTAACCTGTCCCGCCTTCAGACGCAGCCAACCTCCCCCCAGGATCCTGTCATGGATGCCATGCTTCTCCCGGATCTCCCTGGGGGTAAGGAACTCGGTCGTTGCGCCGAGGGCGTCTCCGACCGCGAGTCCGACATAGGCGCCGACCGCACGTTGTTCCAGAGAAGGCGATAGCGCCGGTTCACCTGAATGATCGTGGGTAACCAACACTAGGGCCTGTCAACGCTAGTCTTCGCTGCCGAAGCAGTTGTCATAATCGATGCAGACCTCGCAACTGGGTGAGCGACAAGTATAGATCCCCTCGGTCTCGCACAGCTGCTTGTAGAGGAATTTCTTCCACTTCATGTCACGGTCGTTGCGTTTCGCCAGCGGTTCGAAGCATGCCATCATCAGCCGTGAAAGATCGGCCCGACACCACAACCCCAGGTCCTGCCACAGGTGATCGCGGCCCATGCATCCCGCAACCAGGATATCAACCAGCCAGAACTCTGACTGTGTGATACCGCTGCGGTTCTCCAGCAACAGCCTTTTCAGCTCATCCATTTCGTCCAGGCGTTCGGGATCCATGCCGACCGCACTCTGCGTCAAACCAAGTGCGTCGATGCCGGGAAAATGGCAGGCCATCATGCGGCGATACTCCATCTCGCCCAAGCCCAGCCACGCCGGCATGGCGCCCTGGCCCAAGGCCCAGGATGCCAGCATGCGCGCCAGGGTCTCCTCGATGGAATCCCCCCGGCGCGCCGCCATCAGCCAGGCATGGAGATCCTCGACCGTCTCGCCGGCCAAGGCAGGCATGGCCATCAGAGCGCCTCGTACTCGACGACCACATCCTCGTCCCTGGGGATGAACTGGCAGGCTAGGCGCCATTCGCTCGGGGTGTCCTCGACGATCAGGCGCTCCAGCTCATCCCTGCTGATCTTGCCCAGTGAGCGCAGCACCTCCTTCTCCTTCTCTTCCAGGTGGTAGCCCATCGGTTCGCGATCACCGAGGTATTTCACCCGGATCGCACAGCTGCCGCAGTCGCCTTCACCACAATCGAAACTGATCGGGATCTTGTTGGACTTGGCGATCTTGAGGACAGTTTCAGTAAAGCTGCCGGTTACGGCATAGACCGTCTTGTCCTTGTAGTTGGGATTGCTAAATGTTATCAGTGGCATGTTTAAAACCTCGTTGCGAATCTGTTTTAGGCGGGCTTGACCGTACAGTCGCCCAGAACCTGGGCCTGACAGGCCAGACGATCGTGTCGACTCGCCATGTTCTCCTTGAGGATCTTCTCCTCCAGGACGGAAGGCTCGGTGAGGTTGTTCCAACCATCTGTGACATGCATCATGCAGGTACCGCAGTCGCCTTCCCGGCAGCCGTAGATGATGCCCGCACCGATCTTCTCCGAGACCTCGATGACGCGGGTTCCCGCCGGCACGTTCACCGTCTGCTCGATATCCTCGAATGTTACTTTTGCTTTAGCCATAGCTATTCACCTTAATGTTTAACGTTAAACTTTGATTCAATAATTGTTGTAAGCAGAAGCCCTATACAAGATAGGCAAAATCGATCACCGCCCTCTCCCGGCGCTTGCCGATCAGCACCTCCGCTATCCGCCGGCCGAACGACCGGCATTCGTCCAACTCCTCCTCGGTGGGTATCAGCTTGACGCGCATCCCCTCGTGGGGGATGTGCATCTTCAATCCGCGCATCCGATCCTCGATCATGCGCACCGCTTCGCCGCTCCAGCCGAACGAACCGAAGGCGCCGCCGATCTTCCCCTTCAGGTTGACCACCGCCAGCGACGAGAGCAGGTCCCATACCGGCTTCACCGCGTCGCCATTGATGGTGGGAGAACCGAACAGCAGGGCATCCGCCTCCTCGATGAGATCGACAAAGGGTTCCGTCTCCCCCCCTTCCAGGTCGTAGATTGATACGCGCACCCCCGCCACGCCTCCCGCACCCTCGCTGATCTCCTCCGCCATGCGCGCGGTGTTGCCGTAGGAGCTCATGTAGAAGATGACCAGCGAGTGGTCGTCCGAGCCGATCTCCCGGGTCAGGCTCGAGGTGGAGAGCTCCCGGTAGTGGGTGACATAGCGCCGGGGACGCTCGCGCAGGATCGGCCCGTGGGTGGGCGCGATCTGTTTCAGGGTCAAGGGTTCGATGAGTTTGAGCGCATCAATCACATGTTTCTTGAAGGGGCGCATGATGTGGGCGTAGTAGTAGTCGAAGGAGAAGCGGAAATCGCCGACCCGGTCGTTGAACAGCCGCTTGTCGCAATAGTGGCAGCCGAAAACATCCCCGGAGAAGAGGATGCCCTCCTCTTCCAGATAGGTGCACTGGGTATCGGGCCAGTGGAGAAAGGGGGTATGCAGAAAGCTCAGGGTACGGTCACCCAGGCTCACCCTGTCGCCGGTATTGACCGTGGTGTATGCGAAGGCGTCGCTGGAAGGTTTCAGCAGCGCCTTCAGCATCGAGGTGGCGCGTTGGGAGATATGGAGCTTCGCCTGGGGGGCCCTACGCATCAGCTCAGGCAGGGCGCCGGTATGGTCGGGCTCCAGGTGGTTGAGGACGATGACCTTGATCTCGCTGTAGTCCACTTCGGACTCGAGGCGGGCGAAGAACTCGTCACTGAAATTCTCCTTCACCGTATCGACCACCGCGACTCCCTCGCTGCCACGGATCAGGTAGGCGTTGTAGGTGGTGCCGTTGGCGGTACTGAGGATGATATCGAAGGTCCTTAGGGTCGGATCGAGCGCACCGATCCAGTAGACACCATCGGCGAACTCCACCGCATTGCAATGACGGGAGACATCGATATCGCCGTTCATCCCAGGCCCTCGCATGGGATCGATCCTTCCTCCTGCATCGGACACTCCTGCAACCTTTCCGAAGGCACCAGTTCCACGCCCAGCGCCTCCAGAACCGCACCGGGAACAAACCCCGACTGCCTCAGCTCCCCCAGTTTGAGCAGGGGCCGACGGATGAGGATCGGATTGCTGACCATCATCGCCAGGGCCTCCGCCTCGCTCAGATCATCGATGGGGAGATCCCCCGACCTTACCGCGGGCGCCGTGGTGTTGAACCACTCCGCCACCGGTTTATCGGCAAAATAGCGGCGCAGCCGTTCGGCCGACCAGGGCTCGCTGAGCAGATCGCGGATGACAAATTCAATACCCTGGCTGCGCAGCAGCGATTGCTGCTTCAGGTTTCCCACGCACCCGGATTTTTCATAGAAGACCAGTTCAGCCATCGATCCGTTTGCGCTGGCGCAGGCTCATCAGGAGAGCGGAATTTCGATGCCAAACCCGATCCGGCAACTGCACCCAATCGGGTTTGCCCTGCTGCATTGGACGGCAACCATGCATCACGATTTGAGTGAACCAACGACGAGCGGGATTGGACCCGTGGTCACTGATCACCGGGGCCAGCTGGAACTGTGGCTCGTAGTCTTCGTAATCCATGAGCTTCTCCTTCATCATCTAAACGTTCGTTGCAGCAAACCGTGATTTAGCTGCTGCAACAGGGGGGATTGCTAGCGCGCCTGAATCTCGGCCATGACCTCGGCCACCTTCTCCGGCGGAATGCCGGTCAGCGACCCGGCTGGATTCGCCGCCTCGCCAAAGGGATTGAGAATGGCCCCCTCGATGGGGCAGATACTGGCGCACTGGGGATCCGCATGGTCCCCTTCGCACTCGGTGCACTTCCTGGCATCGATGAGAAAATGGGGTCGCGCCTCAAAGATCGCGTTGCTCGGACAGAGCGGTTCGCAGGCCCAGCAGTTGACGCAGGTTTCGATAATCTCGTAAGCCATGATCGATCTCCTCAGGCGCTGACCTGCAACTGGGCAGAGGTTTTGGGTTGATCCAATTGGCCGTTCTCCGCCATTTCGGCATAGACCGCGGCAACGGCCTCCTCGATGGGCTCCATGGCGTGCTCGCCGTTGGGCTGGATACCCGCCTCTTCCAACTGTTCCCAGGGCTCGTAGCCGATCTTGGAGCAGAGCACCGCTTCGCAACCCATCAGGGTGCGGATGATCTTCTGCAGGGTGGTCTCGGTATCGCCGCAGGTGTCGCCGCTGCTGCAGTAGAGATCGACCTTGCGGTGGCCGATGAAGCGCACGTCGGTCATGGAGGCCTCGTAGATCAGGAACTCCCTGGCGTGACCGAAGTGCTGGTTGATCACACCGCCGCCGCTGGTGGCCACCGCCATCAGCACCGGACGGGTCTCCCTTTTCTTCACCTTGAAGGAAGAGAGGGCGACAAAGCTCTCGCCGGTATCGTTGCGTTGCGCCTCCAGGGTCGCCAGGGCCGCCGCCTGGTACTCGGCCCGCTTAGCCATGGCCGCCTCATAGTCGACCTCCATGGTCTCCACCTTGTCCATGGTGAACTCGTCGCCCCGGTCCTCCCCCAGCATGCCCACCGCATCGGCGCGGCACTGGCGGCAGTGGCGCATCATGTTCATGTCGCCGGCGCACTTGTCCTGCAGATCCTGCAGCTCGTCGTGGGTGGGACCGCGCTGGCCCATGACGCCGTAGAAGGTGCCGTGCTCCGCCTCGGCGATCAGCGGCATCACGTTGTGCAGGAAGGCACCCTTGGCCTTCACCACCTTGCTCACCTCTTCCAGGTGTTCGTCGTTGACGCCTGGGATCATGACCGAGTTGACCTTCACCAGGATGCCCTTCTCGGTGAGCATTTCGAGTCCCTTCTGCTGCTGCTCGATGAGAATTTTCGCGCCCTTCTTGCCTTTGATGCGGCGGTTGTTCCAAAACACCCAGGGGTAGATCTTGGCGCCGATCTCGGGATCGACACAGTTGATGGTGATGGTGACGTGATCGATATTGTGCTTGCTCAGCTCCTCCACCTGCTCGGGCAGGGAGAGCCCGTTGGTGGAGACGCAGAGTTTGATGTCGGGAGCCTTCTCGGTGAGCTGACGGAAGGTCTCGAAGGTACGCTCCGGGTTGGCCAGGGGATCGCCGGGGCCGGCGATCCCAAGCACCGTCATCTGCGGGATGCTGGCCGCCACCGCCATCACCTTCTTCACCGCCTGGTCGGGGGTCAGCAGTTCGGAGACCACGCCGGGTCGCGATTCGTTGGCGCAGTCGTACTTGCGGTTGCAGTAGTGGCACTGGATGTTGCAGGCCGGCGCCACCGCCACATGCATGCGTGCGAAGTGGTGATGGGCATCTTCCGAATAGCAGGGATGGTCCTGGACCTTTTGCCGAATTTTCTCCGGGAGATGCGATAGCTGGTCGCTGGATCCGCCGCACCCGGATGAGCTGCAGCCGCCAGCGGGCTGTTCAGTAGATTGACCGATCACCTTCAATTCCATCACATCGCCTCCAGATCCAGACCCCTTAGGGTTATACGTCATTTTACAGAGGCTGTGATGCAAACCGCGTGCCGCCTTTATCTGATAGTCATATCTTGTTGTTTTTCTATGTTTTTAATAAGCCAGAGCGGATCATATGTCGGATTGAATACAGACGGTCATGTGGACCTGTCGGATCCGCTACAACGAAAACACCACCGCTTGCTGCGGCTCACTGGCGACCTCGGCTGAACCCTGACACTGTGGACCTTGCCTCTACAGATACGGCTAAAGTATTGTGATAGGTTAGTCGTTATATTCGTATGGATTGCAGCACCGGCTATTGATCCTTTACCCAATCACGAGGAGTCACCATTCAAGTCTGAACAGCGCCATGGGGATGCGGAGTGAAATATAGATTCATTGCAATACTGGGGGGATTGCTCTGTTGCTGTACACCCGCGCTCTTCGCCTATGACGTCACGGACTCATTCGATGTCAACGCATTTGGCACCGTCGGTGTCTCCACCAATGACAGCGATGAGATTCAATTCAAGGTATATCCAGAGCAGGAGAGCTCTGTTGAAGAAGGCGAATTCGATTTTGGTTTAAACACCGTCCTCGGTCTCCAGGCGAGATACCAGTTCTCGGATGCGCTCTCATTCACAACTCAAGGGGTTGCACGCTACAAGGGCCGTGCTTCCTGGAGCACCGATATCGATTGGGCCTATCTCAACTACGACACGCCATGGAGCCTTTCCCTTCGCGCCGGCAAGTTCCGTTTTCCCATCTTTCACAGCAGTGAACTGGCCTTTGTCGGTTACTCGCGGCTCTATACCCGCCCCGCCCTCAGCTTTTACGGTATCGGCGGCTACGAACACCTGCATGGCTTGCAGGCCAGCTACAACACCTCGATCGAGCGCTTCGACCTGGCTTTTCAGGGAAGCTACGGTCAATCCGACAACGAGACCCCTGTCAGGGCGGATGGCAGCTTCGACAAGATCGAGAGCGATGATATCAAGATCCTATCGACAAGGTTCGGTAACGATCAGTTCTGGATCAACCTCGCATACACCCGATTGAACAGTGAGGTAACGACTGTGCCTCCGATCAGGCCGGCTATTCGTCTCGGTGTGACCGATATCAGCATGTGGAGTGCGGAATGGCAGTTCCGCGTGGCAGGTCTGGTTGTGGATGGGGGTTATGGAAAGGGTGAGGTCGAGCGATTTCAGCCGGACGAGGAACTGCGCTATATCTCCCTCTCCTACCCTGTCGAGAGCTTCACCCCGTATCTCCTCTACAGCAGCAAGCAATTCAGCGATCTACCCAGGCTTATGCCGGCCAATCCGGGTGCACCCCCGCTACCGCCGCCGCCCCCGCCACCGGATGCATCTGACCTGTCAGACGAAACCTACTCGATAGGCTTTCGTTACGACTTTCATCATAACCTCGCGCTTAAATGCCAGTTGGATCACATCAAGGCGGGGACGCGAAGCCGCGTGTCCAATAACCCGACGGGAGAGCGGGGTACGCATAACGCCCTTTCTCTCGTCCTCGATTGGATGTTCTGATGAGAAGAGCGGCCACTATCTTCTGCCTGCTGATGTGTTTCGTCGTCGAGGCACATTCGGAGCTGGTTGTGATCGTTCATCCGCAAACCAATCTGGATGAGATCAGCGACCGCCAGCTTGCCATGATCTTTCTATCAAAGACCAAATATCTACCCAACGGCACACGCGCCAGACCCGTTGAGATATCTTCGATGACAACGAAAAACCATTTTTACAGCAGAGTTGCCGGGAAGCAGGAGGTGGAGTTGCGCAAGTATTGGGCTACCGTAATCTTTTCCGGTAAAGGACAGCCCCCCAAACAGTTCAAGTCTGCCGCAAGTGTGTTGCGCTATGTGGCAAGCATAGCCGGGCGCCATTGCCTACATACCCAGGGACTCGATCAGTCCCTCCGTCAAAGTGGTCAAAACCATCAAATAGATGAAATACCGCCCCTCCATCTTTCACAAGATGCTGATACCTCCACTGCTCGCATTGGTACTGTTATTCAGCTATATGCTCTTTACTTACTGGCAGCAGCAAACCACTCACCAATACACCCTGCAAATCCAAAACACCCATATTCCAGCGATCGCCCTGGCCAATGAAAACCTGTTCCTTCTCGACAGCGTCATCAAAACCTTCAAGGACTCCGTGGGCGCCAATGAACAATCGTGGTTGGTGAACGCTGTATCCGCGAGCAATGCCATCCAGATGAACCTGCTGGCACTCAAGCAGCTGTTGCCGGGCCATCCGCGGCTTGGCAATGACTCAATCAAAAAGGTATTCGATCAATACTATACTGATGGTTATCAACTGTCACAGTCAATGATCCAAGACGGTACAGACATCGAAGACATAGAGCGTCTGACGCTTGGCATGACTAAAGCCCTGCAACAGACCCAAATACAATTCACTGAATTACACCTGGAGCTGCACCAGACACTAAACGACACCATCGAAGTGACCAACAGACGCAACCGTGAGATGTTTAGATCGGGCGTCTTGCTGGCCCTCGCCTCAGTCGTGGTAATGCTCTATATCGCAATCACATTTGCGCTCTCGACCCATCGTTCGATTCAGGGACTGTTGAAGTCGGTAAACGCCATGGCCTCCGGCAAACCCGATTTTTCCCAGCGAATCAAACAACAAAGCGATGACGAACTAGGCGTGCTGGTACAACGTTTTAACCAGTTTACCGAGAGGCTGGAGCAGGACCACAATGAACTCATCAATACCAAGCAGAAGGCGGAGATAGCCATCCAGGAGCTGGCCGAGACACAAAGAATCGCCGGCTTGGGAAGCTGGCTTTTTGATGTCGAATCCCAATCGATCCGCTGGTCCGAGGAAGTATTCCGCATGGCAGGCATGGCCGGGCGAACCGAACCGCCTTCGTTTGAAGAGTATCTCAACTCCGTACATCCCGAAGACCGCGAATTACTGCATGTAAACCTCGAAAAGGCATTAAACGGAGAAGCTTATGAAGTAGAACTGAGGCATCTTATGCCCTCAGGAGTCTACAACTATACGCTGACCCGAGCCAAGCCGGTCATAGCCAATGACAAAGTGGTGCAGGTTCAGGGCTCGGTGGTGGATCTGACACGCTTGAGAGAGGCTGAGCATGCCCTGCGTGAAAGCGAGCATCAGTTGAGATTGGTCACCGACAACTCACCGGCATACATCGCATATGTGGATGCAAACACCCTCGAGTATCTATTTGTCAATCGGATGTTTGAGATTGCCTACGGCAAGCCGCGTGAGGATATCAT
>NATV01000162.1 GCA_003094535.1 gamma proteobacterium symbiont of Ctena orbiculata
CAGCAGCAGATCCGGCTGAGTTTCATGGCGCCTGCATTGTGCCGGCAGTTCCCAGGCCCCCGCCTGCTGCAGGTGGTTTTCGGCCTCGTCGACCAGCTGGATCATGCGCTCGTAGGAGCGCTGTGCGGTGTCGCCAAAGGTGAACAGGCCGTGATTCATAAGCACCATGCCAAGGGTCTCCTGGTGGGCGTTGCACGGAAAGAGTCTGGCCACCGATTTCGCCAGGTCAAAGCCAGGCATGACATAGGGAATGATCACCACGCGGTCGCCGTAGAGTTGACGAATGATCTCTTCCCCGCGAGGCGTGTTGGTCAGGGTGACGATGGCATCCGCGTGGCTGTGGTCCACATATTTGTAGGGCAGAACAGCATGCAGGATCGCCTCAACCGAGGCTGTCGGCGCGGCGGCCCTGGTCTGATGGGTCTTCAGCTGGTTGACCATCTCGCTGTCGCTGAGGGACTCGAGTTGGGCCAGGCGCAGAAGGTGGTTCATGCGAAGGGGGGTGAATCCCGCCCTCTCTATGGTCGCCAGATCCCATCCGCTGCCTTTGACGTAGAGGATCTCCTCCTCCTCTCCAAAGAGATTTTTTTCGCTGATTTTCACCGAGGTGTTGCCGCCTCCGTGCAACACCAGCGAGGGATCCGCCCCGAGCAGGCGGGAGCTGTATACACGCAGATCCAATTCACTCTCGCAGCGTGCTGCTTCGACCTCGTTCCAAAGACTCTTCATCTGCTTATCTCCGGATGCTTACTCTATCTGTGGAACCTCCGAACCGATCAGATGCTCCTCAATCTAACAAAAGCCAGGATCGGCTCACCATACCAGACCGGCCACTGTGCCGGTGAGCAGGGTGGCCAGGGTTCCGGCGACGATCGATTTCATTCCCAGCCCGACGATCTCGCTACGGCGTTCCGGCACCATCGCGCCCAATCCGCCAAGCATGATGCCCAGGCTGCCGAAATTGGCGAAACCGCAGAGGGCATAGGTGAGAATCAGGCGGCTGCGCTCCCCCAACGCCTCCCCGGGGAGGCGGGCAAGATCGAGATAGGCCAGCAGTTCGTTGAGAACCGTCTTGGTGCCCAGCAGGGAACCGGCGGTAACCGCTTCCGACCAGGGGATGCCCATGACCCATGCCAGCGGCGCCATCAGCCAACCCAGGATACGCTGCAGGCTCAAAGGCTGCTCCTGGATATTCGGCAACAGGCCGAGGAGTTGATTGAGCAGGCTCACCAGGGCGACCAGCACCAGCAGCATAGCAACGATATTGGCCAGCAGTTTCAGGCCCTCGACGGTGCCGTTTGTGATCGCCTCCATACTGCTGCTTGCGGTCTCGCTATCTGTCAGTTCGCCGGCGGTGCCGGTCTGGGTCTCCGGCACCATCAGGCGGGAGATCATGATCGCGGCGGGGGCCGAGATCAGGGATGCGGTCAACAGGTGGCCAATGGGGTTGGCTATCACACCCTCGAGCAGGCTTGCGTAGAGCACCAGCACGGTTCCTGCGATGGTGGCCATGCCCAGGGTCATCAGGCTGAATAGTTCGCTGCGGGTCAGTCTGCCCAGATAGGGCCGAATCAACAGCGGGGACTCCACCATGCCGACAAAGACATTGGCCGCGGCGCCAAGACCCAGGGCGCCGCTGACACCAAGGCTTTTGCGCAGCAGCCATGAGAAAAGCTCCACCACCAGCGGCAATACCCGCCAGTAGAAGAGCAGTGCCGAGAGGGCGCTGATCACCAGTACCAAAGGCAGGGCGCGAAAGGCGAGGATGAAGCTGCTGCCGCTGTCGCTCTCCAGAAAAGGCGACTCGGCGCCGCCCAAGTAACCGAAGACGAAACTGGTGCCCGCCTCGGTCGCCTGCTGAACCAGCAGCAGGATCTGGTTGAGTTGGATGAAGAGTGCCTGAAACAGGGAGAGCTTGAGCAGCAGCAATGCGATAACCAGCTGCAGGGCTAGCCCGGCAACCGGCACCCGCCAGTTGAAGGCTTGTCGGTTTTCGCTGATCAGCCAGGCGAGGAGGGGAATCAGAACCAGACCCAACACTCCCTGAAACATGGCCCTGGGCCTTTGAAATCAGAAGTTGTCGGTGGAGGTGAAGAGTCCGACTCTCAGGTCCTTGGCGGTGTAGATCTCCCGCCCGTCGACCTTCATCACGCCATCGGCCACGCCCAATACCAGCTTGCGCGCGATTACCCGTTTGATGTTGATATGGTAGCTGACCTGCTTGGCGCTGGGGAGCACCTGGCCGGTGAATTTCACCTCGCCCACGCCGAGGGCGCGGCCGTGTCCCGGATTGCCGATCCAGGCGAGAAAGAACCCCACTATCTGCCACATGGCGTCGAGACCGAGGCAGCCCGGCATCACCGGATCGCCGGGGAAGTGGCAGTCGAAGAACCAGAGATCGGGATTGATATCGAGTTCGGCAAGGATCTCTCCCTTGTTGAATTCCCCGCCGTCGTCGCTGATCTTGACGATGCGGTCCATCATCAGCATGTTGGGGGTGGGCAATTGCGCATTCCCGGGACCGAACATCTCGCCATGGCCACAACTCAACAGCTGATCGCGGTTGTAAGCGTTTTGTCTGGTCATTCTATTTGCCTCTCAGTCAGACACCCGGTCCGGGTTAAAAGCGGCATAGTTTCCCTGCATCAGCAGTGGGCTGTCAAATCCCGGGCCCGGTTATTGAAAGCAATTCACTGGTTAAACGCGGTGAGCGGAATCCACCCCCGGCTTTCGCAGGCGTTCTGCCAGTACCGGTCTCTCTACCGGCCGGAGATGAAAGCGGCGATCTCATCGAGGGGAATGAAGCTGTTTTCCGTCTCTCCGCGGCCCCGGTACTCCACCTTGCCCTCGTCGAGGGACTTCTCACCCACCACGATGCGGTGGGGGATGCCGATCAGCTCCATGTCGGCGAACATGAAGCCGGGGCGTACGTTGCGGTCGTCCAGCAGCACCTCGATGCCGGCGGCCTGCAGCTCGGCGTAGAGCCTCTCCGTCGTCTCCCGCACCCGCTGTGACTTCTCCATCTTCATCGGGCAGAGGGCGACCTGGAAGGGGGCGAGGGCGGCGGGCCAGACGATTCCCTTGGCGTCGTGGTGCTGCTCGATGGCGGCGCCCACCACCCGGCTGACGCCGATGCCGTAGCAACCCATGGTCATCACCACCGCCTTACCGTTTTCATCGAGGACAGTGGCGTTCATCGCCTCGCTGTACTTCCTGCCGAGCTGGAAGATATGGCCCACCTCGATACCGCGGGCGATGGTCAGACTCCCCTTGCCGTCGGGACTGGGATCGCCCTCGAGGACGTTGCGCAGATCGGCGACCTCGGCGGGCTCGGGCAGATCGCGGCCCCAGTTGATGCCGAAGTAGTGCTTACCGTCCCGGTTGGCGCCGGCACTGAAGTCGGCCATCTTGGCCACGGTGCGATCGACGATATAGGGGATCGGCAGTTCCACCGGACCCAGCGAGCCGGGGCCGGCGCCGATGGCGGCGCGGATCTCCGCCTCCTCGGCGAAGGTCAGCGGCGAGGCCACCTGGGGCAGCTTGTCCGCCTTGATCTCGTTGAGGTCCTGGTCGCCGCGCACCAGCAGGGCCACCAGTTCGCTGTCCAGCTCCGCAGCGGCCTTGACCACCAGGGTCTTCACCGTCTTTTCTATCGGCTGTTCGAACTGCGCCACAAGCTCCTGGATGGTCTTGGCGTCAGGGGTGTCAACCAGGGTCATCTCCACGGAGGGTGCGGGACGCTCCCCCGCCGGCATCACCGCCTCGGCGAGCTCCACGTTGGCGGCGTAATCGCTCTCGGTGGAGAAGGCGATGGCATCCTCTCCCGACGCGGCGAGGACATGGAACTCGTGGGATCCGCTGCCGCCGATACTGCCGGTATCCGCAGCCACCGGGCGGAAATCGAGTCCGCAGCGGCTGAAGATACGGGAATAGGTCTGGTGCATCACCTCATAGGTCTGCTGCAGGGAGTCCTGGTCGAGGTGGAAGGAGTAGGCATCCTTCATCAGGAACTCGCGGGCACGCATGACGCCGAAACGTGGACGTATCTCGTCGCGGAACTTGCTCTGGATCTGGTAGAAGTTGACCGGCAGCTGCTTGTAGCTGCGCAGTTCGTTGCGTGCCAGTTCGGTGATGATCTCCTCGTGGGTGGGGCCGTAGCAGAAATCCCGCTGGTGGCGGTCTTTGATGCGCAGCAGCTCGGCACCGTACTGCTCCCAGCGGCCCGATTCCAGCCACAGCTCGGCGGGCTGAATGGTGGGCATCAGCAGTTCCAGTGCGCCGGACCGGTCCATCTCCTCGCGCACGATATTCTCCACCTTGCGCAATACCCGCAGCCCCAGGGGGAGCCAGGTGTAGAGACCGGCGGCCAGTTTGCGGATCAGACCGGCCCGCAGCATCAGCTTGTGGCTGGCGATCTCGGCGTCGGCGGGGGTCTCCTTGACAGTGTGTAGGGGAAACTGGGAGGTACGCATGGGGATGATTCTGCCTGTTGCTGAAAAAGCGTGATTCTATCCCGCTTCGGGAGGCGGGTCACGGGTGGATGGTATCCAGCTGCAGACAGGGGTCGTTCGGTGAAGCAGCTGCTATCCGCAGGGCCATTTATCGTCAATAAGAATATTCGGGTATTACTACCTTACTTCTGGTGCTGACTCTGTTGCAGAGGGGTTTCTGCGCTTCTCTGCGCACTTTGCGTTCTAAAAACCCCATGGCTCAATCCCTGATCGAGACCGAGTGGGTCTCCTCGATATAGGCCTTCTCCGCCTCGGTCAGCTCGATGCTGTCGTAGCCGGTTATCATGGTCTTGATATAGTGGGTCGGTGTCTTGCCGGTGGTGGTCATGTAGACATGGATAATCACGAAGGTGCCCATCAGATAGGCGGCCGCGGTATGGATAAATGCGATCAGGGTCAGACCCTGGCCTGACCAGCGGTAGCCGCTCCAGACGTCATACAGCAGATAGACGATGCCGGAAGACCAGAGCGCAGGGCCGATCAGCAGCATGAAACTCATATAAGCCAGGGACTGCAGGGCGTTCTGCTTGCGTTGCAGGCCCTTCTTGTAGGGATGCGGTTCACCCACCAGAATGCCATAGGCGTAGAAGCGGATTACCTTCATTACACCCTCCTTGAACAGATACTGTCGCCACTGGCCGGTGGTGAAGTTCCAGAACGTGGTGAACATCCACAAAACAATCAATGCCAATGCTGCATAGCTGTGGACAGTGACCGCGGTACGGAAATCGAGCCAGTCATGTAATCCATGAAGTCCCAGTCCGGTGTAGAAGAGGGTGAAGATCAGCAGGGCCTGGGACCAGTGCCAGAAACGTTCGTAGCGGGTATAGAGCATGACATAGTGTTTCTCACCCTTCTGCCTTACGGTTGCACTCTTGCTGTTGTGGGTAGGCCTACTCATTATGCCTCTCCCTGCCGGTGTTTGTCAGCGAAAAGTTTGCGCAACAGGCCGTGTGCCAACACGCCCAGCAGAGCGCCACCCAGTGCGAGATATCCCAGGATGTCGAGCCAGCGGAAACTGTCGCGGCCCGGCAGGTAGAAGCCTTCAAGCTGGTCCAGACGGCCATCGCGGCTATGACACTCGACGCAGTCCAGGGCCTCCTCACTCGGTGCCACCATGTGGGTGATGGGCCAGAAGGAGTAGGTCTCGACAAAATCGTACCTGCCGCTGTAGGGGATGTTGTGTTGCTCCATGCCGACCCTGATGGCGCGGGCGAAGTCGTAGTTGCCCCAGTAGGCATCTTCGTCGTCGCCCCACAGATGCATATAGACCATGGTGTTGTTGCCCTTGTCGTAAGGCTGAATCGTGTGCATGCGCTTGAAGGGCCAGATGCGCGAGTTGCCGTCATCGTATGCGCCCTTGAAGCCGTTGATCTCAACCGGTCCATCGGATGGCTGGAATCTGCTATCGATGGTGGTGTAGAGCATCTGGCCATCGAACCAGTCGTAGTGAGGGATCAGATCCTCTGCATAGGTGAAATCGCCCTTGATCGATTTATAGGTGGCACGATGGGCGCCATTGCCCTGGGTATAGTTTTTCTCCTTGTAGCCTTCACCGTTCTTGGTCTTGCCTGCGCTGCGCCAATCCCAATCGACCATGGTCGCGACCCCGCCACGGGCGATGCTGGGGATATGGCAGGTCTGACAGGCGATCTTGTCCACATGGCCATTCAGCTTGATCCCGGCGAGCTCGGTGTTGGCGTGGGGCGAGGCGCTGTGGCACGACTCGCAGGTGGCTACGTCGCGCCGTTCGCCGGGCAGGCCCAAGCCTTCGGTGTCGCGGGCCATGACGTTGTAGCGGCTGCCGGCCCAAAGATGCTGCTTGGTTACATGGCAGGTGGTGCAGGCGAAGTTGAGACCCTCCGCATCCATGTGGACGTCGAGATGCCTGTCGGGAAACTTCAGCGAGGAGTCGAGATCGCCGTGCTTGACGCCGTCACCGCCACCACCGTAGAAGTGGCATGAGCCGCAGTTCTCGCGCCCCGGCTTGCCGATGTTCTGCGCCACCTTGGCCCACTGGATCGGCTCCCTGTCCTGGAACATCACGGCACAGGCCTTGTTACCCATGCTGTTCGGAACCCTGTAGTAGGTACCGGTGCGGTCGTGGCAGACCAGGCAGTCGATGTTGTTCTCGTCGTCGAAGTCAAAGTTTTCATCCTTCCAGCCATAGCCGGCATGGCACTGGGCGCACATCCCCTCATTGCCACGGGCGTTGGTGCAGAAGGTGTTGATCAGGTGCTTCTTACCCAGCTTCTGCCCGGTTACCGGGTTGTCGTATTCCCAGGTCCAGTGGATCGATTGCTTGAAGTGGCGCCCCGCCTCGGTGTGGCAGGAGAGACAGGCCTTGGTCACTTGCGGACCGTTCTCGAAGGGGCCTTCGAGGATCTCGAACTTGCTGTGGTCGGCGGTGGACTCGCCGTCGTCGCGGATACTCGGCTAGGTATCCGTGACGATGCGGAAGTTCATGTCTTTATCATGAGTTGTCCCATCGGCGGGATGTTCGACGCTGGCCAGTGGTTGGTTTGAAATTCCCAGCGCCAGCAGTGTGGCACAGATCAGCACGCTGGATCGAATCCCCAGCTTCTGTCGTTTATGCATCTTCATTTCCGTGATGACGGTTAATGACCGCGACACATAAACAGCATTGTCCGGTCTCGATCGCATGACTTGACCGGCACAAACCCAGCATGGCGGCGCCAGCCTCAAAACAAGGGAAAACTTTCCTTGTTCATCGTGAGGGTACTCAGCCGCTTATCGTATGACATTGATAATTCCCAATGAGAGCGCCAGCAGAACGCCCGATATCCAGATGAAATACCGAGACTTTCTGCTTCCCACGGGGGTGTTCGACGCTTAATTGTCACGGGGCAGAAAAAGGTAGACGCTGTTTGCGATCCCGCCAGGAATTGGAGATGGGAGTGTAACTAATTGTCTCTGTTGATAAAAAACCAATCAAAATAGGGATGTGGTTGGAGCTGTTTGGCAAATTTGAAGGTGATCAGAAAGTGCTGGCGTTCCATCCCCAATGATGACGCTCCGCAGCGCTGAATTCGATATAGATCCTCTCCGCGGGGACCGCCAGCTGCCGCTCCATCAGTTGACACAATGCATGGGATATCTGCTTGGTCCGGTCATCCGGCAGGCCGATGCTTTTCAGTTCCAGGTAGGCCAGGACCTCCTCGCTGCCCGCGAACAACATCTGCGGATTATGCTCGAAGCTGATCATGACATACCTCTCCGGCTTGCCCAGGATCTGCGCGACTTCGGCTGAGGCCTGTTTGAGCAATTCGCCTACAAGGTCCTGGTCGAGCGCCTTGTTGGTGGTGATCTTGAGGAGCGGCATCCGTTGTTACCTTTTGCAGTACTCTTTGATCTGGTCTCTCGCCTCTTGCATCCGGCGTTGGCGATCCTCTTCGGTGAGGCGGAGATAGTCATCGCCGACTTTATAGAGGCGGTTCCCCAGTGCGGTGAGTTGCTCCAGGTTCTTCCTGGCGACACTGCAGTTGTGCTTATTCTCTTTCGCGATCTCTTCCGCCTCTCTCTTCTGCTCCTTTTTCAGCGCCCTGTCCTCGGCACTGTCGGCCAGTTTTTGACGCAGCGCCTTGAGCCGTTGCTTCGAATCGCCGGCACTGCTTGCGGGTGCGCTTTTAATCTTGACCGTTTCGGCCTTGGCATCCGGTGGTGGCGTTTGCGAGTAGGTCACCACACCCTCTTCGTTGACCCATTTGTAGGTTTCAGCCGATGCAGCAGCCAAAAACAGCAGCAGAAATGCGAGTAATAAGGTCTGTTTCACGAATGGGATCCCTGTGTCATGCGTTTAAGGTCAGGCTCATTATGGAGCATGTCGGCCGAATCGCAAGTAGCTGAAGGGCAAGAATGTACAAAATGAGGGGGATATCCGCTTGACCTCCAAAGAGAGGATTAGTATTTTGCACTGTTCCTATAAAGTTTAGTGTTCGATAAGACGATCGGCGCAATTGGAGGCCTCAAGTGGAACTCAGCGGTGGCGAGATCATCGTTCAATGTTTGAAAGATGAAGGTGTGGAGCATGTGTTCGGATATCCGGGCGGTGCTGTACTGCATATCTACGATGCGATATTCAAACAGAAGGATGTGAAGCATATTCTGGTGCGCCACGAACAGGCGGCTGCCCACGCCGCCGACGGCTATGCCCGCGCCACCGGCAAACCGGGCGTGGTCCTGGTTACCTCCGGGCCGGGGGCGACCAACGTGGTGACCGGTATCGCCACCGCCTTCATGGACTCCATCCCGATGGTGGTTCTGACCGGCCAGGTGCCGACGCCGGTAATCGGCAGTGACGCATTCCAGGAGGTGGATACGGTCGGTATCACCCGTCCCTGCGTGAAACACAACTTCCTGGTCAAACGGCTGGAAGATCTGGCCGAGACGATCAAGAAGGCATTCTATATCGCCACCAGCGGCCGGCCGGGGCCGGTGGTGGTCGATATTCCCAAGGATGTGACGGATCCGGGGATCAAGATTCCCTATAAATATCCCAGCAAGGTCAAGATGCGCTCCTACAACCCGGTGGTCAAAGGACATCTCGGGCAGATCAAGAAAGCGGTTAAGATCATGATGGAGGCGGAACGTCCGGTCTTCTACACCGGCGGCGGCGTGGTGTTGGATGACGCCGCCAAACCGCTGACCGAACTCGTGGAAAAGCTGGGATTTCCGATTACCCAGACCCTGATGGGATTGGGCGCCTACCCGGGAAGCGGCAAGAACTTCCTTGGCATGCTCGGCATGCACGGCACCTACGAAGCCAATATGGCGATGCATGAGACCGACGTGCTGATCGCCGTCGGTGCCCGTTTCGATGACCGTGTCACCGGCCATGTGAAGCAGTTTTGCCCGGATGCGACCATCATCCACATCGATATCGATCCTTCGTCGATCTCCAAGAACGTCCGCGTCGACGTTCCCATCGTGGGGCCGGTCAAGCAGGTACTCAGGGATATGCTCAAGGTGGTGGACGAAAGCGACGCCCAACCCAACAAGCAGGCCTTGAAGCAGTGGTGGGAGCAGATTGAAAAATGGCGCTCCATGGACTGCATGAAGTATGACCGCAAGAGCAAGCTGATCAAGCCGCAGCATGCGGTGGAGGTGCTGCACAAGGTGACAAAGGGCGAGGCCTACGTGACCTCCGATGTCGGCCAGCACCAGATGTTCGCTGCACAGTTCTATCGTTTCGACAAACCGCGGCGCTGGATCAATTCCGGCGGCCTCGGCACCATGGGATTCGGCCTGCCCGCCGCGATGGGCGTGCAGATGGCCTTTCCCAAGGCGGAAGTGGCGGTGGTTACCGGCGAGTCGAGCATCCAGATGTGTATCCAGGAGCTGGCGACCTGCCTGCAGTATGAGCTGCCGATAAAGATCATTCTGCTCAATAACGGATATATGGGTATGGTGCGGCAGTGGCAGGAGTTCTTCTACGAGAGCCGCTACTCACAGTCGGGGATGAGCGTCACCCCCGATTTCGTGAAACTGACCGAGTCTTTCGGTCATGTGGGCATGCGCGTAGATAAAACGAAGGATCTGGAGGGGGCGATGAAGGAGGCCTTCTCGCTCAAGGATCGACTGGTCTTCCTGGATGTGGTGGTTGATCCCTCAGAGAACGTCTATCCGATGATTGCGGCGGGCAAGGGGCATCATGAGATGTATCTGTCACCGGGGAGTGAGTTGGTCTGATGAGACATATCATATCTATCTTGTTGGAGAATGAGTCCGGTGCGCTGGCGCGGGTTGCCAATCTGTTCACTGCGCGCGGCTACAACATCGAGTCATTGACGGTGGCGCCCACCGAGGATTTGAGCCTCTCTCGCATGACCCTGGTAACCAGCGGCAGCGACGAGATCATCGAGCAGATCACCAAGCAGCTGAACAAGCTGATCGATACGGTAAAGCTCGTCGACCTCACCGAGGGCAGCCATATCGAACGCGAGATGATGATGATCAAGCTGCGGGCGGAGCGTACCCAGCGCGAGGAGATCAAGCGCCTGGTCGATATCTTCCGCGGCAAGATCATCGATGTCACCGATACCAGCTACACCGTCGAATTGACGGGGGCGGCGAGCAAGCTCAACGCCTTTATCGAGGCGGTGGACGAGGATTTGATCATCGAAGTGGTGCGCACCGGCCCCTCGGGCATCGGCCGCGGCGCGAAGGGGCTCGGACTCTGATTCTGTGGTTCATGCAATGAAATGAAGCATATAACGCAGAGATCACGGAGAAACGCAAAGATCGCAGAGGTTATCATTTAATCCTTTTTGCGCGCTTTGCGCTTCATTGCGTACTTAGCGTTATCAATTACAGCTCTATGGGCTGACAATATTCCCGCATATTCATTACCTATAATTTTCCGAAGGAAACAACATGGCTATCAACGTTTACTACGACAAAGACTGCGACCTGAGCATTATCAAGGGGAAGACGGTCTCGATTATCGGCTATGGCTCACAGGGTCATGCCCATGCCAACAATCTGCAGGACTCCGGGGTGAATGTCATCGTCGGCCTGCGTGAGGGTTCTCCTTCGGCAATCAAGGCACAGAATGCCGGACTGACGGTGAAGTCGATCGAAGAGGCCGTGGCCGCCGCCGACATCGTCATGATACTGGCCCCCGATGAGTTTCAGGCCAAGCTCTATCGTGAGCAGATCGAGCCCAATATCAAGGAATCCGCGGCACTTGCCTTCGCCCATGGCTTCGCGATTCACTATAACCAGATCATGCCGAGGGAAGATCTCGACGTCATCATGATCGCCCCCAAGGCGCCGGGACACACGGTGCGCGACGAGTATGTCAAAGGCGGCGGCATTCCCGATCTGGTTGCGATCTATCAGGATGCCACGGGTACGGCCATGGATACCGCCCTCTCCTACGCATCGGCAATTGGCGGCGGACGCACCGGTATCATCGAAACCAGTTTCAAGGATGAGACCGAGACCGATCTCTTCGGTGAGCAGGCGGTACTCTGTGGTGGCGCCGTGGAGCTGGTCAAGGCCGGATTCGAAACCCTGACCGAAGCGGGCTACGCCCCCGAAATGGCCTATTTCGAGTGTCTGCATGAGCTGAAGCTGATCGTCGATCTGATGTACGAAGGCGGTATCGCGAACATGAACTACTCCATCTCCAACAATGCGGAGTATGGCGAGTACGTGACCGGTCCCAAGGTGATCAACGAGGAGAGCCGCAAGGCGATGCGAGAGGCCCTGCACGACATCCAGACCGGAGAATATGCGAAACGCTTCGTCTCCGAGGGCACCCTCGGCTATCCGTCGATGACCGCCTACCGTCGTCTCAATGAGGCGCACCCCATCGAGCAGGTGGGTGAACAACTCAGGGCGATGATGCCCTGGATCAAGAAGATCGTCGATAAGTCAAAGAACTAGACGGTACAGACCTTCAAGCCAAGGTGCGGCCTGGCCGCACCTTGTTATCTCTGATCTGCCTTGCGTGATTGATGTCGCTGGCGCAGACATAATTGGCGCTCACCGGTCCTAGGATTGATAGATCTGCTGTGCCCCCAGCTGCTCATGAATCAGGTTGCTGACCTCGGGTGTGATCCGGGTTGCCTGGGCCAAACTATGCAGATACCGGGCTTCGGCCTGGGTGTCGAGATCGATTGCCATCAGCGACATGGCATAGACCTGTTGCTCCAAACCCGCCGGTATTGAACGTACAAAGTTCTCCAGATCGAGTGGCTGTGAAAGCTCGCTCCGGACAAAATCGATCTCATCCTGGGTAACCTCGCCAAGCCTGCCGATAATCCTCTGCTGTTCCTCCCTGTCGACCTCGCCATCGGCCTTTGCGGCATTGATCATGGCCCGGATCAGCAGGGTCGCCTGATCGGTTGCCTGCTGACGGTCCATCCCCTGGGGCAGGTTGTCGCTGGACATGAATTGGGCTGCCGGCCGGTTGCCGGACTGTCCCCCGTATTGGGACATGGCGGCACCGATCAGATTCGCCAATCCCGCGCCTCCGCCGCCGCCGTTGAGGAGACCGCCGAGAAGGTCGGTGAGATTGCCCGCACCCGATGGGCTATCGCCTAAAGAGCGGCTTACCCCGCCTAAAAGGTCACCGAGTCCACCGCCACCGGATTGTGCGCCCCCGCCACCGAGCATACTGCCGAGAATGCCGCCGAGCCCGCCTCCGCCGGATGGGGATCCTCCTCCGGTCATGGCACCAACGACCGAACCCAGAATATTGGCGCCCGAACCACGGGACAACACACCGCTGTTGAGTATGCTGCCGAGTAACTTCATCGCATCTATATTAGCCATTGTTAATCATCCCGATTGGTGGAGTCTGTGCAAAAAAAGGGTAAATATACGATACACCCAGTCATGGACTGAGTCCCGGAATACCATGAAAGTTAACAATTCAACATGGAAGCGATATGGTTAGCCTCCGGATTTGTCAGGGTGACATTGTCCCTGTTGGAAAGAGGGCTCGAATTTCAACGCCATCACCGATCGCGGCGTCGATTTCCAGCTTGCCGTGAATCGATGCTGCCCTTTCGCGCATGCTGATCAGGCCGATCCCCAGCCGCTCTCGAATAGTTGCCAGGTCGAAGCCAATCCCATTGTCGATAATGCTCAGATGGATCAACTCATCCTGCAGGGAAAGGGACACTCCAATCCGGCTGGCCTGGGCGTATTTCAAGGCATTATTCAAGGACTCCTGCACGATGCGATAGATCGCACTTCGGTAGCCTACGGGAATTTGCGCTTCCTCGATATCGAAGTTTGTCACCACCACCACTTCTGGAGTGGCCCGTGAGATCTGCCTGCATTGCCATGAAATAGCTGCGAGGACGCCTAAATCATCCAGGATGGCGGGTCGAATGGCTCTGCATATGGATCTGACTTCACCAATAGCCTCCCGAACCAAGAGTGAAAGCTGTTCCAATGAAACCTTGTGCTGTTGCAAAGATTGACTGCCGTGTTGGTCATTGTCATGGCCGTTAAGGCATTGTGTCACCTGTATTCCAATCGTCGTCAATATCTGTCCTATGCCATCATGAATATCTTGCGACAGTCTCTTTCTCTCCACTTCTTCAGTGACCGCGGCCGGAGTGGAGAGGCGTTTATGCTCAAGCAGAAGTTTGATGTTGTCTTCCTGTTTCGGCAATGCCCTCGGCTGCTGCTTGTTGATTGGAAGCGGGAGTAGAGAATGTACATCGAGTTCACGGCGGGGATTCTTTTTTTCTGACGCCATATCGATTACCTGTTGTGTTGGATGAGACGAAGAGTTTAGCTGTGTGTCTGGTCCGGACATCAACTCGATCCTGTCCGGGGTACGGGGCAGGAGTCATCCACACTGTTTCGTGACTGGTATGTGTTCTGGTTTTTCATTTTTTCTTCTTGCATTGGTTGGTGATCGATACGAATAAAGTTCTATTGGATAAGCAGATTGGAACTCATGCTCTAATCCTGTGTTCTGGGATCCGCTCTGCAGCTTCCTCAGGGTATTGCGTTGTGAAATGACACATCTTGAACAATCTAATAAGTAAATTCCCGAAGTTGAGATTGAGCGGTTGTGAAGGCGTAATCTGTTGATAAAGCTGTGGCCCAAGCAAGGGTATAAGGGCGGTATAGTCATCTCATTCTCAGGGAAATTGATCTGAGTCAATTGAGTTTACAATTCAGATTCAGATTGATCCTGATCAATCGCTATCAGAAACAGGCGCTCAAGCGAGTGGCCGCAATAACATCGTCAACTTGTTGTAACCAAAGGACTGATCGTGCCTCATGGATGAACAGCAGCAGCATCTCCGTTACCTGATAATCGATGACTTCGACCAGATGCGTGTCTCTTTCAAGGGGATGCTGAGCTGTTATGGTGCAACCGATGTCACGACAGTGTCCTCCGGGGAGAAGGCGTTGAAGCTGCTCGCCAACAATAGCTACGATGTGGTGATATGCGACTACAACCTGGGTGAGGGAAAAGATGGCCAGCAGGTGCTCGAAGAGTCGCGGTACCTTGGCTATCTGGGGCATGCCGCGACTTTCTTCATGATCACCGCGGAAAGCAATATGCCAATGGTGATGAGCGCATTGGAGCATCAGCCCGATGACTACATGGTAAAACCAATCAATCGGGATGTACTGCATCATCGCCTGACAGTTGCGTTAAAAAGAAAAGGTCAATTGAAGGAAATTGACGATGCGCTTGTACGAGATGACAAACTGGCTGCGATTGAGCTGTGTCGTGGGCGACGGGGAAAAGACCTCAAACAGCGACTCTATTTGGCAAAGCTACAAGCGGAATTATGTCTCGACATCAAGCACTACAGCGAGGCGGAGAAGATCTACAAGGAGATCCTGGAGATCAGGGATTTTCCCTGGGCTCGATTCGGATTGTGCAAAATCCGCTTTCTCACCGCCGACTATGAATCTGCGGAGACTGGTTTCAGAGAGTTGATCGAGCAAAACCATCTCTACCTCGAGGTCTATGATTGGCTGGTGAAACTGTTGCAGGCACGAGACGAGACGCTGGAGGCTCAACAACTGTTGCAGGATGCAGTGCAGCTATCGCCCAAGGCTGTAGCCCGGCAAAGGAAACTGGGCAAGCTGGCTGAGATTAACGGTGACATCGATGGCGCGGAGAGGGCCTATCAGGCAGCCATCCGCTGGGGGAGATACTCCTGTTTCGCTAAGGCAAACGAATATCGCCGCTTGGCGGAGATCTACCAGAACCGTGGCAGCATAAGCAGGGTGGTCA
The DNA here is from genome assembly GCA_003094535.1 of gamma proteobacterium symbiont of Ctena orbiculata. Lineage (GTDB taxonomy): Bacteria > Pseudomonadota > Gammaproteobacteria > Chromatiales > Chromatiaceae > Thiodiazotropha. Next base: position 15,256 of record NATV01000162.1, read on the forward strand.
GACTGTTGATCGAGGGCCGCAAGCGGTTCAGCACTCAGCCGGTTGAGCGTATCCAGATGTTGTGTGGCCAGGCATTGTCTCAACGACGGCACCAGGGAACCAGTGCAATAATCGATGATTATCTCGAGGAGGTTATGCGCCTGATAGATGCCCATAAAAGGGATATGACCGCAAATCACCTGTTTACAACTGCCGATGAGTGCTTTCAGCTTGCTAAGCATGAAGAGGCAATGCAGTTACTGCAGATATTGCTCAGTAACCATCACGATGACGATACGTGGGTTGAGCGTGTCACTGAATTGATGCTACGTCACGGAAGAGAAAGAGACGTGGAACAACTGATTGCCATTGCCAGAGGTGAATTGGAGGAGATCCATGTCAAGTGTACTGAACTTTTGCGCAATGAAAGATTGCAGCAGGCGATAACCGTGTTGAATGAAGCTATAGATCAATACCCGAGAAATCGAACGCTGATGCTGATGGCGGCGGGCGCGATGATCAACTACATGCACGACAACGGGATGGACCATGGCTACCATTTCCGCTGCAGGTTTTCTTTGAATCGATTGCTAGAAAGGGATCGCCAGGATCGGGATGCAGGGCGCTTTCTGAAGATGTTAAACAAGATTACACCGCCGAGGGTTGAGGAGAGTGTTGGTGAACAATATGGATAAGGTCGGAGGTGCAATCAACCTTACATCGGCATTCGCAATGGTGTCGCATGATATAAAAAACTCACTGGGAATTTTGCTTAAATTCATCGGCATGATAGCTGAGAATTGCGAATTGAAGCAGGGTGCCGATATGGAATACGAGGTGCGAAGGATAAATAACAATCTGGTTAAACTGCTTACCCTGTTCAAAGTCGATGAAGGCGTCTATCTATTGAATCTGGATGCCCATTCGGTCAAGGACTTCCTCGACGAGGCACTGTTGGAACATGGCGTCATCTTGAGACAGAAAGGGATCGAATACGAAGTGGAATGTGACCCGGAACTGTTTTGGTATTTCGACAGAAACCTGATGATGGGTGTTATGGGTAATGCGATCAGCAATGCGCTGCGTTATACAAATGACAGGATACGCTTGACTGCAGAGGCGTCACCGCGGGGATTGGCGATTGGGGTCGAGGACAATGGCGAGGGTTTTCCCGATGCAATGCTGGAACTTCAAAATGGATTTATGCAACCGGAATCAGGATTTCTCAATAACAATACCGGACTTGGACTCTACTTTACCCAGACCGTACTCGATCTGCATAAGCATGATGGGATTCACGGTCAGGTGAAGCTGGCCAACCGTGTCGAAGAGAGCGGTGGTATATTTTCAATCATCTTGCCCTGAATGGGCAGGTCTGCGCTGATGACTCTTCTGCTAGACTGCGGTTTCGATGATGTCTGGTGGGCCATCAACGCATAAACCTGACCGGGATAAATCGCTAAACAGGCTGTCCTGCCTCTATCTTTGAGGCCGCAGTCTGCCGCGATCCTGCCGGGCCCGCCTCAGCACCGGCCTGTGCACGGGATTTGGGGTCGCATTCGATCCGACTGCGTCCTGACTGCTTACTGCGATAGAGCGCATCGTCGGCACGTTTGATCAGATGATCTTGCGAAGGATAGTCATTGCTATCGGTAGCCAATCCCATACTGACGGTGAGAAACTCACCAAGCGGCGAATCGGGATGGACTATGGCCAACGCAGCGATTTCCCGCTGGATGCGCATTGCAACCTTCTTTCCCCCCTCGATATCGGTATTCGGCAGGATAACAATGAACTCCTCACCGCCGAAACGCGCGCAGAGGTCGCCGCCGCGCTGCAGTGAAGCGTTGATGGTTTTGGCCACCTTTACTATACAGTCGTCCCCCTCCAGGTGACCGAGGGAATCGTTATAGCGTTTAAAGTAGTCGATATCACAAATTATCAGCGTAATAGGTGTCGAGTGGCGGCTTGCGCGCCTGTATTCGGCAATCAGACGGTCTATGAAGTGGCGCCGGTTGGGGATTCCGGTCAGCGCGTCGATGATTGACTGCCGGTGGACTCGTTCATAACTAGCTGAGAGCCTGTGCGACAGGGAGATGATAACCAGAAAGCCGATTGCGCCGATGACGCTGTGGCCGATAACGATACCCTTGACAGGTGCTGGGTGGACGTCGGGGATGGTAACGCTGATGCCGCCGCGCAGGTCTCCCTCCCTGTAACCCTGTTTTTCATGACAGCGCAGACAGGCACTGGTGGTCATCAATGGCGCCATGTAGAAGAAGCGATAGCCGCTCTTTGTCGCCAGCATGCGGCTGAACGTATTCACCTTGCCGGATTCGAATGCGAGCAACGCTTCCCGTTCCAGCTCGGTCGGCCTGTTTTCAGGGCGAATTGGTTTGAGGCTGGTGATGTGCAGCTGAATGCCGTTGCTTTGCGTGGCGAGCTCGGATACCTGTCGGGTCATGTAGGCCGGGTTGACCAAGGTTAGCGTCAACCTGTCGTTAACGACAATCTCCCGATCGTCGATTTCGAGATAGCTGTTGGGCGGGGTGGATTCGGACACGGGCACATAGACCCCGCCGTGATTGGCATTCCACTCTCTAACCAGGGTTATGTGGTCAAAAATCAGTTGCGCGGTATCTTTCAGGAAGCGCTGATGCTCCACTTGGGTATGTTTGATATTCCACCCAAGCGAGGCCAGCACCACCAGGCACCATGCGGTCAAAAGGAGAAAGGCCAGTTTTTTATAGTTCAAGAGCCTACGCCGTTCGTGCGAATCAGTAGCTATTATGCTCACAAGGCTAGTCAAGTGAATTATAGCAGTTGATAAATCGGCAATTTTCCAAACAAGAATGGGAATCCTAGCACTATAGCCTGCGCTGATAGCCGGAATCTTGCCATATCATCCCTCGCAAGATGGGTTATAATCGCCGGCTTTAAAAGCACCATAATTGGGAGATGGCAGATGTCCAAATATGACATAAAGAAGGTGGTCCTGGCTTACTCCGGCGGTCTCGACACCTCGATCATCGTCAAATGGCTGCAGGATGAGTATCAGTGCGAAGTGGTAACATTCACAGCCGATATCGGACAGGGAGAGGAGGTCGAACCAGTTCGCGCCAAGGCGGAAGCGGCGGGCATCAGGGAGATCTACATTGAAGATCTGACTGAGGAGTTCGTGCTCAACTACGTCTTCCCGATGTTTCGCGCCAATGCCGTATACGAGGGCGAATATCTTCTTGGGACTTCAATCGCGAGACCCCTTATCGCCAGGCGCTTGATAGAGATTGCCAACGAGACCGGTGCCGACGCAATCTCCCATGGCGCAACGGGAAAAGGCAACGACCAGGTGCGTTTTGAACTCAGCGCCTATGCGCTGCGACCGGATATCAGGATCATCGCTCCCTGGCGGGAGTGGGACCTGAACTCACGAGAGAAGCTCCTTGCCTATGCCGAGGCCAACGGCATCTCAATCGAGATGAAGCGGGAGGGCAAGAAGTCACCCTATTCGATGGATGCCAACCTGCTCCACATCTCCTATGAGGGTTATGACCTCGAGGATCCGTGGAATGAACCGGGCAACGATATGTGGCGTTGGACCGTCTCCCCCGAGGAGGCGCCAAATAAGGCTAGCTACATCGAAATCGGCTTTGAGCACGGTGATCCGGTCTCCATCGATGGCGAGAAGCTCACTGCCGCGGCGCTGCTGCTGAAATTGAATCAGTTGGGTGGCGCCAACGGTATCGGACGCGCAGATATCGTTGAGAACCGTTATGTCGGCATGAAATCCCGCGGGTGTTACGAGACCCCCGGCGGCACCATTCTGCTCAAGGCGCACCGCGCCATTGAGTCGTTGACCCTGGATCGGGAGGCTGCGCATATGAAGGATGAGTTGATGCCGCGCTATGCCAAGTTGATCTACAACGGCTACTGGTTTACGCCGGAACGGGAGATGCTCCAGGCGGCCATCGATCAGACCCAACAGGTCGTCAACGGCGTGGTGAGAGTCAAACTCTACAAGGGCAATGTCTCCATCGTGGGACGTCGCTCCAATACCGATAGTCTGTTCGATGAGTCGATTGCAACCTTTGAAGACGATGCCGGTGCCTACGATCAAAAAGATGCGGAAGGATTCATCAAGCTGAATGCGCTGCGCCTGCGGGTGG
>NATV01000163.1 GCA_003094535.1 gamma proteobacterium symbiont of Ctena orbiculata
CGATCCAGACATCGCTTGCTTGAGACTCTTCAGGCAACCAGCTTATCACCCTGTGAGGTCCGGCATTGTATGCCGCGGTGGCGAGCACCGGGCTCTCCTGCAGCTGGCGGTAGATCATATTCAGATAACCTGCACCGAGTTTTATGTTGAGTTCAGGCCGATAGAGGTCTTCGGGTTTGCCAAGAGACTGTTTCAACTCTTTGGCCATCTGTTTCGCGGTCTTGGGCATCAGCTGCATCAATCCGCGGGCACCCGCAGATGACTTCGCATCACTCATGAAGGCACTCTCCTGGCGCATGATTGCGTAGATCCATGCGCTATCGATGCCGTGATCCCTTGCTTGGTCGGTGATAGCCTCTCTGTGGGCCAGGGGAAATCGCAGCTCCAAGTCGTTCCATAGGCGTAATCGCGCAAGGGTAATGATGCTCTGGGATGGCCATTTCCATTTTTCCGCAAGACGAGCGGCCGCTTTCAGTTCATCAGGGAGTGCGCCGTCAAGAGCGAGGTTCCACTCCTGGCGTGCCAACAACGGACGATCCAGGTGAATCAATTCACGGGCACGGATCAGTCCGGGGCGCATTGCCAGAGTCTCGACGAGTTGCTGGTCTGCCTGCAGCGCAGCATGTGAGAGCTTCGGTTCACCGCCGAGGCGCTGTGCGGCGAGAAAGCCGTAATAGCTGCGCTCCTGGGCGAGGTCTTGCAACAGTTTTTTACCCTCCTCCTCCCGATCCAGTTCGATGAGTGCCCGAGAGTGCCAGTAGCGCCACTGCTCCTGATGGGCTTCTTCCGGGGAGAGGGTTTCAACGATCTGCAATACCCATTGCCAGTCGTTTTCCTGGAGTGCGGCCTGCAGCAGTTTTTCAGAGAGCCCGCTGTCAAGCTGCAGATGACTGGGGAGCAGCGATATGAGCCGTCGGTTGTGCTTCTTGTCGGGATCCCGCGCCAGGCTGCTCGCCAGGGTATAGGCGATCTTGCGCTGTTGGGCGTGGGAGAAGATGGCCCGATCGTGGAACTTTTCCCAGGCGATAAGGGCGCTCTCGAGATCCCGCCAGGCAAGCCTGCGTATCGCTTGCATGGCCATCTCGTCACGCATGGGATGAGTGTTTTTGAGCAGTGTCATCACCTGCTTCGGATGGCTGTAGAGCTTTAGCCAACGATCAACCATGTTGGCTTCGTGTTGCGGCAGATAGCGTTTCAGATAGCGTGCGAGTCGGGTTTTGCCGGCGGACATGGCCAGACCGATACGTTGCCAAACCAGTGACGTATCTAGCTTGCCGTGAGCATTCCAGGCAGAGAATACCGGATCACAGGCCTTAGGTTGCGAGCGGCCACTCAGCCAAATCGGTGTCACCGCCTCAAATGCCTCTTGCTTTCGACCCGTCTCGATCAATGCCTGGAGGCGATTGCACTGCTGTTCGACGGACCCGCCTGTGCGTGAAAACCTGAGATAACTGGCCCACAGGCGCTCTTTTGCCAGTAGTGCCAGCCAGTGGGACCTCAGTTTGCTTGCGAGGGGCGTTCCCTGCAGCCATTTGAGTCGGTTGGTTATGCTCTGAATCGATTGCCGGTCGAGTGTCGTCAAGGTTTCCTGATAGTCGAGATAGGGCAGCAGAGGGTAGTCGAGCAACTCATCCTTGAGCTGCAGATAGGTTTCGCTATCCTGGTTTTTTAACGCCTCTTCAGCGGCAATGAAAAGCACCCGTTGCCGCAGCAGGCGGGATTCATCTTCACCCTGGGGAATCGCTGCGGCACCCGCTGGTGGGGTGTTGATTGTCCACGTTAGCAGAATTACCAGTAAGCTATGAAAACAATAACGCATCGATAATCGGTACCGGGCCAGGTAGGGGACAGGCTAAACTTGCCCACGCATGTTCTACTGATTTCTTGGGCCTGATTGCGTATATAGGCCCTAGCAGAATAGTAGCAGTTACTCGGCATTTATGGAGCGGGATTGAACGATATTTGACATTCACAACTTGTCATTGTTTAAAAGCTCAATCCAATGAATTACGGAGCGACCTGTGTGTTTTTGCAGATGGGTAAGGCATCCGATATTGGCGGTAGCGATGATATCGGGTTCGTCCGCTTGCAGCGAGCGACTTTTACGCCGGCCCAATTCATCCGCGAGCCTGGATTGCAGCACCGAGTAGGTGCCCGCAGATCCGCAGCAGAGATGGGGATCCTCAACCGGAGTCAGCTGATAGCCGAGTCGCCGCAGAATATTTTCTACGCATCCTGCCAGGCCCTGACCATGTTGCAGGGTACAGGAGGAGTGAAAGGCGATTCTGGATCGATTGTTGAGCCCCCTTTTCAGCTGTTCGAACTTCTCTTTCTCGATTATTTCCGCGATATCCCGCGTGCGTGCCGCCAGGTGCCTGGCCGTCTCGGCATAGTCGGGATCCGCTGCCAGAAGTTCGCCATAGTCCTTGACCATCTGAGCACATCCGCTCGCAGTGACGATCAGGGCCTCCGCGCCAGCCTGCAAATGGGGCCACCAGGCATCGATATTGCGCCTGGCGGCGCGCTTGGCTGCTTCCTCATCATCCAGGTGGTAGGCCACAGCGCCGCAACAGCCCGCCGATGGGGCCTGAATGAGGCTGATTCCAAGACGATCGAGTACCTGGGCCGTGGCGAGGTTGATTGATGGTGCCAACGAGGGTTGCACGCAACCGTCAAGGATTAGCATCTTGCGCGGATGGTTTGCCGCCGGCCAAGGGGTGGTGGGCCGGTTCCTGAGAGGAATGTTACGGCTGAGTTTTGCCGGAAGCAGCGGCCTAAATGCCTGTCCCAGTTTCAATAAAAATGAGAAAGGGCCCCTGTTGGGTATTACTTTGCGCAGCAGCCAACGCTGCAATCTGTCAACCAGAGGCCTGCGATAGCGATGCGCCATGTGGAGGCGGCCGATCTCCAGCAACCGGCCATACTCAACCCCGGAGGGGCAGGTCGTTTCACAACTGCGGCAGAGCAGGCAACGGTCGAGATGCTGTTGTACACTGGCGGTGGGCTCCGCTCCCTCGAGCAGCTGCTTTATCTGGTAGATTCGGCCGCGCGGGCTGTCCAGCTCGTCACTCAACAGCTGATAGGTGGGGCAAGTGGCCGTGCAGAAACCGCAGTGGACACAATTACGCAGAATCGATTCCGCTTTGCGCCCCGCATCTGTACTGAGTATCTGCTGGCTTATCTGGGTCTGCATCGAGCTTCAATTATCGGGTCTTTGGGGTATTGTGATGAGATTCAACGGGAAAACCAACATATTCCATGAGATCCCCAAGGGAGTTAATTATTCTGCGGGTGATATAAGATTTAGCATTATCATAGTGTGAATAGTGACTGAGGCAAGACAGAGTATATGAATGAGTCAACGAGCGGGATGGAATTTGAACTGAGCAGTGGCGTCGCCGCGTTTGAAGGAAAGAACTTTTCCCGTGCCACCACGCTGCTTTCACCATTGGCGGAGAAGGGCAGTGCCGAGGCCCAATATCGGATGGCGATCATGGCCCAGGGGGGGCTCGGTATGGTTGTCAATGAGTTGATGGCCTTTAAATACATGAAAGCGGCAGCGGAGGCGGGCCATCCGATGGCACAACATGGACTCGGTTTTATGTATCTTGAAGGGGAGTGTATCGAACAGAATCTGAGCCGGGCGGTAGAGTGGTTCAAAAAAGCGGCGGAGCAGGGATTGGCGGGTTCGCAGACCACACTTGCCATGATGTATGAAGAGGGACGTGGCGTGGAAAAAGATCCGGAAGAAGCCAAACGCTGGTATGAGAAGGCCGGCTTTTGATCAGCCCCGCTCCGCTTCCAGAGCTTCAAAAGGCGATGGAGATTAAAGCCAATTTCAAGTCAGGGTCGACCAGAGACTGTCAAAATCGGAATCGTTTCCGCTTTCTTCATCCTTTTCGCTCTCGGCGGCTGCGCCGGGATCATCGAGGTAGATGAATTGGTACTGGGATATGGAGCCACTCGATTCGAGCAGCCTTGTCAATTTGATGTCCTTGCTCTCTTCGCCATCGTCTATCGAGACTATCTTGCCTACATCGAATGCCTGGGCGGCGCAGATGAAGCTGGTTGGCTGACCCGATGTGCCTACTTCGGGCAGCAGTAGGCACTCATCGCTCTTTTTCGCCTTTTGTTCTGGATCTGTAGCGGTAATGGCGAGTGCATTGGGTGCGATCATCTGAACGCCCACCCGCATTGAATCCTGGTCGGAACTGCGCATCCAGCGCACGATGCCTACGCCGAATTGGGTGACGGACATGGCGGACTGTACGCCGATCAGCTCACCCACCTGTATCTTCGGGATCTTCTTGCCCCGCCAATCCAGGCAATAACCGCCCGCACTCTCGTTGATGGTGTGGAAGAGGCTGGTGGCGCTGTCAAGCTGGCTCTTGTCGTTATCTTCCCAGATCTTCATCTCATTTTCCTGGGGGACTTCAAAACTGCTGTATTCCGTTGAATTTGGACCGAACTCCTCAAAGTCTCCGCGACGGGGATTGTAGGCCGCCACATCCATCGGCATCAGCGAGAAATGTTCGGTCACCTTGAGTTCGCCGCCCTGGGCAAACTGAGTTTCGATCCAGGTGCCATTTTCAACCGATTTATCATCAGTTTGAATGGGTTCGTCCCCCAGCATGATCAGTTTATAGACAGAGCGAAGGCCAACAGCGACACGCAGTTCGAAATTTAGTTTCGTACGCACAAAGGCCCGCTTCTGAGCCTTTGACCAGAGCATCAGCAACTGGCGTATCAAACTTTTGCTGAGCTCATTGGTTCCGTAGAGGCTGGGTGATTCATCGGCCGTGTCGATAAACAGATCCCGCAGGCTTGAAAGCAGGGGGGATACATCCAGTATCTGCACATACTTACTATCGGTATGCTCAATCCTAGTTTCATGGCTGGGTGCCAGGTCCGCATCCTGATGAATGGTGATGGTGTACTCTTCCGGTGCTTCATCGTATGGGCGGATTACAGTATATCTACTCCATTCAAGTAGGGTGTCGAATAGTTGAAGATTCTCCCTTTGACGCATCTTGTAGGGAGATGACAAGGAAAACAGCAGGCAGCGACGATACATCTCATCGATGTTCGAGCGTATGGCGCTTGTCTCGAGTTTGTCTTCGATGGTGTAAGAACCGATTCCATAGCGGCTGGCCAGCCGATGGAGTGTGTGGAGTTCCCGCCAAGTGCGCTTGGGATAGCTGTCATAGACCACCACCGAGAGCATGATAACCCGGGACAAGTAGCTTATGCAGCGGTGAATCGCCAGGGTCAGCTGGGTGGTGTCCGGCGAGCCATGACTCTCCATCAGCAGATCGACGATGGCCGCTTTATAGGCAGTCGCCATGCCGCTGTGGAGTTCCCGGTTCAGGTTGGCTATCTTGTGAGCCTTCTCACTGAGGGGAAAACGAACCCCGGTATAGTGCTTGTTCAGATTCGAACTGACATAACTCAGAGGCTCCCTCAGTTGCTCAGCACACAGGATGCGCCTTGAACTCTCAAGTTCGGTTCTGTTGAACGAGCGTAATGTCTGGAATAGCTTACGCGCGGTTTCACCCACATTGGCAACCGGCAGTTCCTTGGCCCAGGCGGCAAGTTTCTTGTCATCGAGAAAAAAAGAGTTGCCCGATGGGGGGGCCTGTTCAGGGATCCTTAAGCCTGTTGGATTGGATGTTGCCATATCGATTGTACTGCCGAGGCTTTTCAGTTGTTCACATTAAATAGAGAATAGTCATTTTTCACATCAGTACTACAGACATATCTCCTGATCCGGGCCAAAAACACGACAAACGGTAGTGGGTATCCAACCTCATCTGCAACGGACCCCCTCCAACCCAAGGTTGGTTTCGGAAGCCGTAGAACTCTGTCCTTTCGCCGAGAGTTGGAGCGAGAGCTTGTTGCTGAAGGAGGCATATCACATCATGTGATCCGGTCTCGATGAACGTCCTTGATTTCGTAGACTGCTGATTTGACGACAAAATACAGAAATTGTGTCTAATTGTAAAATACCTTATTTACTATAGGTTTTTGGCTTATGGGATTTCAGGTTTTATTCTTATTCGAAAAATATAACTACTTGAAAAATTAAGACAAAATGAGTTGGGTGTATCGGCGTTTAGACAGCAGGGTGCTCTGTACTTCGTTGATCAGGCTTTTATTTCCTCAACTCCATGACCTCAATCAATAGCGATAGGCAAGCGATGAATCAGGAAACAGAAATCAAACTGGTCAGTTTTATCCTCTGTCCTTATGTCCAGCGCTCTGTCATTCTGCTGGAGAGTAAGCAAGTTCGCTATCAGATCGAGTATATCGACCTGGAGCGCCCACCGCGGTGGTTTCAACAGCTCTCACCGCTGGGAAGGGTGCCGTTGCTGCTTGTCGATGGAGAAGTACTATTCGAGTCCGCCGTGATTCTCGATTATATCGACGAGAGCTTCTCACCCAGGTTCCATCCCGTGGACAACCTGAAAAGGGCACAGCACAAGGCATGGATCGAGTTCGGTTCATCACTACTGGTCCTGCAGCATGAATTGGCCATGGCAACGGATAGTGCGGTTGTGGAGGAAAAAAGGGGAGATCTGCAAGCCAAGCTGGACTATTTGGTGGCGCCCCTCGAGGAGGGGTTATTTGGTGATTCCGCCCATTTTTCCCTTGTCGATGCCGCCTTTGCTCCGCTCTTCATGCGGCTCGATCTGCTGACCCGATTTAATCCATTGGCGAAGGTGGACTATCCGCAATCCGTAGCCGGATGGGCAGAGAGGCTTGCCTCTCTGCCCTGTGTCAGAGACTCTGTTGTTGAAGATTTTCCGCAGCGTTTCAGGTCCTACCTGGAGAAAAAGGGGGCCTGGTTGGTGATCGCCTGTTAACGGCCCTAGGGAGCAGCATTGGACTCCTTGGCCACCAGCTGAGAGACAATCTCGAACATACGGCTGTAGCTGCCGGCAAGAGTGCCGCTGGTCTTGTATTTCCCATTGATGCCAATGGCGGGGACGCCGTCCAGCTGATAGCGCTGCCCCAGTTTTCTCGCATTCTGCACCTTCACATAGACACCGAATGAGTTCAATGCATCGAGGAATTTCTGCCTGTCGACGCCTTGCTCGACGGCAAAGTCAATTAACGAATCCTTGTCATAGAGCTTTCTTTTCCTATCGTGCAGCGCCTCAAACAGGGGATTGTGGAGTTCTTCGGTCAGCCCCAATATCTCCGCGGCATAGTAGAACTGGGCGTGGACTGTCCACTTATTATTCAATGGCGCGGGCACGCGAATGAACGATACATTCTCAGGTTTCTTCTCCAGCCACGCCTCGAGTTGAGGCTCCATCTGATAGCAGTGCGGGCATCCATACCAGAAAAACTCTATCACCTCCACCTTGCCGTCAGGCGCTGTTGTGGCGACAGGGGGCTCGATCGGGTCCCAGCCCTCGCCCCATTCAGCATGAGCTGTTTGCAATATCAACAAGGGCAGAAGTAGTAAGATTTTATAGTTCCAGGGCATGTCATGTCCTTCAGTCAGTAACAAAAATTATTGAGGATTGAATCCTATTGGAACCTATTAGAAATTTGAATAGCGTTATGGTTCCCGGTAGTGTATGGCGGATTCAGATCGAATATTTCAGGGCATATACTAACTCAGATTTCGAACAAGTCTATGCGAAACAGTCTGGTAGAGCAGTACGTCGAAGCCATCTGCGAGAAAGGGTGCAGGTCGGTGCGGGAAGATATCCGATTACTCAGCCGGGGTGTTGTTCTGCCTGAGTTGAGTGATCTGGACGAGCTAAGCCGGCAGTTGGTGCTGAAGGAGTTGCGTTCGATCATGGCTGTGTATGGTGATGGATGCCCGGTTACACAACCCACACTGAGTGAGAAAGGCGGCCTAGGGCATGACCAAAGAAAGAAAACAACGTCTCGGTAGCGTAGTCTATAAAGCACCCTCCGAAATCCACGGCAACGGCTTGTTCGCCAAGATCGCGATTGGCAGGGGTGAGTATATCGGCACCTATGAGGGCCCCGCCGCAAAGCGGGATGGCACCTATGTCCTCTGGGTGTTCGAGGATGGCAAGGATCCAGTGGGCCGCAGCGGCCGCAACCTACTGCGCTATCTAAACCACCAGGATGAGGGGAATGCCGAATTCGACGGCTTCGATCTCTATGCCTTGAGTGATATCGAGCCCCACGAAGAGATCACCTTCGACTACGGCGGCTGGGAAGAGGCATAATCTCTCCACAATTACCTAATATCCACCCTGCATGGCCACTGAAATAAGCGCCACCATGAAGTTTTGAGTGGTTGTGTTCGCTTCGCTCACGACGCTTATGATCCATTCATCAAATTTCTTTTGCGGCACAAGATCCGATGACGGGTCAAGACAACTCAAAATTCAACACTAAAAAATCAGGAATTTTCAATACCATAGAGCCTTAGGGATTCAGCGGCACCAGACCATCTGTCGGTTTCTCGGCTCTTTTCTCCCCTGACGTCTGCTCGATCAGCAAGCGTACTTCAAATTCCGCCCATCCGGGTTCGTCAAGCGGGCTGTAGATGGCCCGTTCGAGACTCAGGACAGCTTGCGAGACCGCATTGTCGCAGCGGGTGGCCAAGCGGGTCAGGTTGTGCGGCGGATTATCCGGCCACTGCAGCTGCGCCCAATGCAACCAGGCGGCTCTGGCTGAAACGGCATCCTGATCAGCGTAGGCGGCCTCGAGACGCGCCAATGCCTCCGCGATTGCCTGCTTGCCTGGATCAACCGCTGTTTTATCAACTTCCGCGGGCTCTACCTGTCGGGGTCGCGCGGTCTCGCTGCGCCTTGTGTACCACCAGCCAAAGAGAGTCACCACCCAGGCGGCACCAAACAGCCACACCAGCCAATGGGTCTCGCCGCGGGAGCCGTTCGCAGCGGCTTGATCGCTGCTTGCAATGGTTTCGTTATCGTCCCGGATTGTCTGTTCCGGGGTGTATTGCGGCGGTTGGGGTTGGGGATCGGATGCGCCACCGGGATTTGGCACTACCTCGATGGTGACTGCCTCCAGGCGGGCGACCTCCTGGCGGTCGGTTTCGATATTCCACCAGGGAATCTCCACCTCAGGCAGATCGTATCGCCCAGGTTCGGTTGCAATCAGGGTCATCCCGCTCTGGCGGCTGCTGCTGATGCCGGTTCTGGCGGGGGTCTCCTTGAGCTGCGGTCTCTCCTGGTAGAGTTTCAGCCCCTCGGGCATGGTCTGTTCGAGGGCCGGCAGCTGATTTGCCGTCAAGCCATCCGCAAAGACCATAATACGCCTGACGACAGGTTTGCCGGCGATGATGGCTGATTGCTGAGCCAGTCCGCTCTCCACCACCTGGAGATTCTTCGCCGGCAACCATCGATCGCCGGTAAAGTTTTGCGGAATCGGCACCACCTCCAGCTCGACCCTGTTCGACTCGCTTCGGAACTGGCGGATCTCCGGCTGTGAGCTGTTGAAGGGATCGTTGAGGAAGGAGAATATCCTATCGTTGCCACTACGACCGCGGTACTTCACCCCACCGATCTCCAGGGTGCCGCTCTGATAGGCGAACAGCGCATAGGTCCGCTCAACGACAAGGTAGTTGATGCCGTCGCGTTCGCTTTGATAGCTCTCCTCATGAAGCAGTCGCAGCTGGGTATCGGGCATCGAGGGTTGGGGCTCGGTCAGGGACTCGGCCCTTATTCCCGGCGCCTGGAAGAGCCGGAGTGTGAGCAGGACCTCCTCCTCGATATAGGCCTTGGGTTTGCTCAGGCTCAACTCCAGCAGCACCTGCTTGCTTTCCGCATCTTTCTCCTCTTGGGAGCGTTCCGCCACTTCCAATACCAGCGCCTGGGTCGACTCCTGACCGATCCTGATAGGCGGAATCTCAATCCTACCGGTCTGTTTTGGCAACAGGGTCAGGGCTAGCGAGCGCTTGGCCGACATCTTGCCATTGACGATTGAGATGCTTTGCTGGGTGGAACGGCCGAGAATATCGAACCGAGCCTCCAGCTCACTCAGGTCGGGATTCATTTCATCCTCACCCTCCATCTGCAGGGTCAGCCGAACGGGCTGGTCGGGAGCAACACTGTTGTTCGAAAGCAGGGCGGCCACCTTGGCGGAAGCGGGGGACGAGAGGATCAAAAGAGTGATCAACAGACCATTCAACGGTGATGTGAGAAATCGTTTGATCGGGTGCATCTTGTTCAACGGCATCTGACTATGCTTCGTTTTACGGGTGTACGAGGGCTGTATAATGAGCCATCCCATTAGATGGGGGCAACAAGCATAAGTTTCCAGGGGAAATAGCCATAGTGAAGATCCAGCAGCGTCCAGTTCCGGCCGAGCCGGGTTTGATGTCGGATTCCATCCATCCGGTGATGAAGCGGATCTATGGCGCCAGGGGGTTGACCAGGGTGAGTGATCTGGAACTCGAGCTGGCCCGTTTGGCGCCGGTAAGTCAGATGAAGGGAATCATGGATGCCGCCGATCTGCTGCTTGAGGCGCTGCAGGATGGCAAATCGATCCTGATCGTCGGCGATTACGACGCCGATGGCGCCACCAGCACCGCATTGGCCATGCTGGCACTTAAAGCCTATGGCGCCGAAAGGGTCTCCTACCTGGTACCGAATCGATTTGACTACGGTTATGGCCTGACTCCGGAATTGGTCGAATTGGTGGCCAGTTACAATCCCGGGCTGATTATCACTGTCGATAACGGCATCTCCAGTCTCTCCGGCATAGAACGGGCGAATGACTTCGGCATCCCCGTTCTGGTCACCGATCACCACCTCCCTCCCGAACGCCTCCCGCCTGCGGCCGTCATTGTCAATCCGAATCAGCCGGATGATCCCTTCCCCAGCAAACATCTCGCGGGTGTGGGGGTGGTCTTCTACCTAATGGCGGCCCTGGCCAGACGGCTCGAGAGCGGCGGCTGGTTCAAGCAGCAGGGTCTGGCGCTGCCCAACCCCGCTCAGTGGCTCGACCTGGTGGCCATCGGCACGATCTGTGATCTCGTGCCCCTTGACTATAACAACCGGGTCTTGGTCGCCCAGGGTTTGAGACGGATCCGGGCCGGCTGTTGCCGACCCGGCATTCGCGCCTTGGCGGAGGTCGCGAAACGGGCCCTGCCCAATCTAGTGGCCTCGGATATCGGTTTTGCACTCGGTCCCCGTCTGAATGCGGCTGGGCGCCTGGATGACATGGGGCTGGGTATAGAGTGTCTGCTCACCGGGTCGACCCGTGAGGCGCAAAAGATGGCGCAGCAGCTGGATTCTCTCAACCAGGAGCGGCGCTCGATCGAGCAATCGATGAAGTCCCAGGCAGACTCGGCGATGGCGCATCTGCATCTCAGTGACGATGGGGAGTTGCCCGCGGGACTCTGTCTCTATGATGCAGCGTGGCACCAGGGGGTGGTGGGAATCCTGGCATCGCGCATGAAGACGCAATACCATCGTCCGGTGATCGCGTTTGCCCAGGGAGATGACGGTATGCTCAAGGGATCCGCCCGCTCTATCAGCGGGCTGCATATGCGTGATCTCCTGGCGGCTATCGCGACCCGCAATCCCGGCTTGATAACCCGTTTTGGCGGCCATGCGA
The DNA here is from genome assembly GCA_003094535.1 of gamma proteobacterium symbiont of Ctena orbiculata. Lineage (GTDB taxonomy): Bacteria > Pseudomonadota > Gammaproteobacteria > Chromatiales > Chromatiaceae > Thiodiazotropha. Next base: position 11,575 of record NATV01000163.1, read on the forward strand.
TGGCTGCCGGACTGACCCTTGCCGAAGAGGCATACCCCCGCTTCAAACAGGCTTTCGAACGGGAGGCCGCAGAACAGCTGAGTCCCGAAATGTTGGAGGAGGTGGTGTTCACCGACGGTGAGCTGCCGGTAGAGGAGCTCAATCTGGAGTTGGCGGTAATTCTTCGTGAGGGAGGACCCTGGGGGCAGGGATTCCCGGAGCCGCTGTTTGAGGGTTGTTTCGATCTCCAGCAGCAGCGCGTAGTGGGGGAGAGTCATCTGAAACTTGTGTTGTCATCAGCCGCCAGCAGCTGCAGAATCGATGCCATCGCCTTCAATCAGCCGCCGCTGTCCGCCAGTGATCGTCGGGTTTGGATGACCTACCGGCTGGATGTGAATGAGTTTCGAGGCAGGCGATCGGCACAATTGATAGTGGAGACAATTCAATCGACGACCTAGAAGAGTATGAAACGAACGCTGAGGAGCAAAGCAAGAGCGAAATAAAGCGTGAAATGCTGGCTCTGCAGCAGCTGGGCGAGCGCCTTACCAAGCTCTCGCCCAAGGAGCTGGCGCGGATCTCCCTGAGCGATGCCATGCAACAGGCGCTGGAAGAGAGCGGGCGGATCAAGTCACTGAATGCCCTGCGCCGCCACTATCGACGCCTGGGCAAGCTGCTGCGCCGCGAGGATCTCGACGCCATCAGGGGGGTGATCGGCGATATCGATAACCGGCACCAGGCCGATGTCGAGCGCTTTCACGCCCTGGAGCGATGGCGTGAGCGGCTCCTGGAGGAGGATAGCGAAGCGTTTGGCGAATTCATGCAGGCCTATCCCGGCGTGGACCGCCAACAGTTGCGGCAGCTGATTCAGGCAACCCGGCGAGAGCGGGAGCAGGGGCGGCCGGCCGCGGCCTATCGAAGGCTTTTCAAATTCCTGCGTGATGCGGCCGGGATCTGAAGATGTCCCGGCACCTTCGCCAGTGACCAGTTCGTCACCGCCCATTCCCAGAAGGCCTCGAGGCTGTCCGGACACTGTGGCGGCAGCGGTTGGTTGAGAAAGTTGAGGGCGTGCAGAAGGGACTCTATCGGCCTCGCCGGATCGACCGGGGCATCCTTGTACTGTTTGCTCAATTTTCGACCTCGATCGTCCACTGCAAGGGGGAGGTGGGCGTATTCGGGGTGGGGAAGTTTCAGCAGTCGCTGCAGATAGTGTTGTCTCGGGGTGGAGCTGAGCAGATCCACCCCGCGAATGACATCGGTGATGCCTTGCCAGGCGTCGTCGATCACCACGGCAAGCTGATAGGCGTGGTAGCCGTCGGCTCGTCGGATCACGAAATCGCCTATCTCCCTGTTGAGCCGCTGGCTGATCAGACCCTGTAGCGAATCCTCAATGGTAATGGTCTGACCGGTGGTCAGTACGCGGATGCTTCGTTCCGTACGTCCATTCGCTATGCCGCCGCGGCAGGTCCCCGGGTAGATCGCTCCCTCGGCGCCGCTGTCGGCACGCTTTTCGATCTGCTTGCGGGAGCAGCCACATGGATAGGCGAGTCGCGCAGCCAACAATCTGTCGACCGCATCGGTGTAGGCGGCGTTGCGCTGGCTCTGATAGACGATCTCGCCATCCCATTGGAAGCCGAATTTCTCCAGTGTCAGCAGGATCGATTTGGCCGCGCCTTTCACCTCGCGGGTTCGATCCAGATCCTCCATGCGGAGACACCACTCCCCCCGGTGGCTGCGGGCATCCAGATAGCTGCCCATTGCCGCCACCAGCGAACCGAAATGGAGTTCGCCGCTGGGCGTGGGGGCAAAACGGCCTCGATAGTGCCGGTTTTCGTCATGATCGGGCATGCCTGGCTCAGTTTTCCTTAGGCGTCGTCGGCAGATCATAATCCCACGACAAAAAAAGAAAAACCGGCAAATGCCGGTTTTTCTGGGAAAAAAATGAAGAGGACTCTATCCCATCTGTTTTTCGCGTATCTCATCGAGGGTTTTGCAATCGATGCATTGGGTCGCCGTGGGGCGGGCCTCGAGTCGTCTGATTCCGATCTCGACGCCGCAGGATTCGCAATAGCCATACTCGTGGTTGTCCAGCTTTTCCAGGGCCTCATCGATCTTCTTGATCAGCTTGCGCTCGCGATCCCGGGTGCGCAGCTCCAGGCTGAATTCCGACTCCTGGGTGGCGCGGTCGTTGGGATCGGGGAAGTTGGCGGCCTCATCCTGCATATGGTGCACGGTGCGGTCAACCTCTTGCATCAGGTTGGATTTCCATGCGGCCAGGATGGCGCGGAAATGAGCCTCTTGCTGATCGCTCATATATTCTTCGCCCTTGGCGGTCTTGTAGGGCTCAATTCCGAAGGATTGTGCCCCTTGTGTGGCGGCTTTCTTCTGGGCCATTCATGGTACCTCTTCAGTGAAGGCGCATATCTATACCAGAAAGGAAAGAACGAAACAACAAATCGGGATCGGCTTTGTTAATCGTCTTCCCATCCATAAGATTGGTTCAAATTGACTGAATTTAAAGGTCAATATATCCACAATGGTTGTCTCAGCGCACGAATTGTGTGGATTTTGCCCTTCCAGGCGGCTTTGCACGCCAGGCTCCACTAGGTATGCTTGTGCGCCTTCTTCGACAAATGGTTAATCGCGACCATATGCGGTTGTGGAAGCATGGTAAAAACTAGCGTCCAGACTGGTGGATACCTTAGCTGATTTTAGTTTTTTCGGGGTTGACTCGATTCCAATCGGCCCTGAGTTTATGGGGGAATGATGGCTGAACTAGAGGCATTGATATTTGATGTGGACGGTACCCTCGCCGATACCGAGCGTGACGGACACCGAGTGGCCTTCAACAGGGCCTTTGAAACGTCGGGACTCGACTGGGAGTGGTCGGTTACCCTCTATGGCAAGCTATTGGCGGTTACCGGCGGCAAGGAGCGAATCCGCCACTACCTGGATCACTACAACCCGGACTACCCAAGACCGGACGATCTCGATGGCTTCATAGCAGCCCTTCATGCCAGCAAGACGGAGCACTACACCCGAATGCTGTCGCAGGGCTTGATACCGATGCGCAATGGTGTGAAACGCCTGCTGCAGGAGGCGCGACAGGCGGGGCTGCGCTTGGCGATAGCAACCACCACGACGCCGGCCAATGTCAGTGCCCTGCTGCAACACAGTCTCAGCCCCGATGCGGAGAGTTGGTTCGAGGTGATCGCGGCGGGTGATATCGTGGCGGCGAAGAAGCCGGCACCCGACATCTATCTCTGGGCAATGCAGCAGATGGGCCTACCGGCAGATGCCTGCCTTGCCTTCGAAGACTCCCACAACGGTGTGCAATCCGCCCAGCGTGCCGCGATCGACTCGATTCTGGTGACCACCAATGGTTACACCGACGAGGATGACTTCAGCGGCGCCACGCTGGTGATCGATCAGTTCGGCGAGCCCGACCAGCCTTTCCAGGTCAAATCCGGTACAGCGAATGGTCACAACTATGTCGATATTGCCTTGCTGCAGACCCTACACGGCAGGTCTGACCGGTGACCGGCATTGCCAGGCGCATGCAACGCATCGCTCCATTCTATGTGATGGATCTGTTGGCGCAGGCCCGACGCATGGAGGCCGAGGGTCGGTCCATTATCCATATGGAGATCGGCGAACCCGATTTTGACACGCCGCCACCGGTCGTCGCAGCGGGACAGGCCGCCCTGGCGACGGGGGAGATCCACTATACCCCGGCCAAGGGCCTGGCGGCCCTGCAACAGGCTATTGCCGGCCACTACCGGGATCGCTACGCCACCGATCTCGATCCACAGCGGGTGGTGGTCACCCCAGGCTCATCGGGTGCGCTGCAACTGATCATGAGTGTCCTGGTCAACCCGGGGGAGTCGGTATTGCTGGCCGACCCCGGCTACCCCTGTAACCGCCACTTCGTGGAGCTGGTCGACGGCGTGCCCGTGCCCGTGGCCGTGGGTCCTGAAACCGCATACCAGTTGACTGCCCGGCTGGTGGAGGAGGCCTGGCGGGACGATACCAAGGCGGTGTTGCTGGCCTCGCCCTCCAATCCCACCGGCACCTTGATCTCCGACGATGAGATGCGAAAACTGCACGCCACGGTAGAGCGTTTGGGAGGGGTGTTGATCGTCGACGAGATCTACCAGGGGTTGGTCTATGACGAGGTGGGGGGTACGGCGCTAAGGTTTGCCGACAATCTGTTCGTCATCAACAGCTTTTCAAAGTTTTTCGGTATGACCGGATGGCGGCTGGGTTGGCTGGTTGCCCCCGAGACCTTCATCGATCCCATCGACCGCCTGGCGCAGAATATCTTCCTCTCCGCCCCGACCCTCTCCCAGCACGCCGCGCTGGGTGCCTTTACCCCGCAGGTGATGGAGATTCTTGAGCGGCGCCGCCAGGCCTTCCAGGCGCGCCGCGACTTTCTGCTACCCTCCCTGCGCGAGTTGGGATTTTCGATCCCGGTAACCCCGCAGGGGGCCTTCTATCTCTACGCCGGCTGCAGCGAGTTGTGCGATGACAGCAAGGTTTTCGCGCAGGAGTTGCTGCAGAAGGCAGGTGTGGCTGTTACCCCCGGCCTCGACTTCGGCTTCAATCGGCCCCAATCCCACCTGCGCTTTGCCTACACCACCGACCTGGAACGCCTGCGGGAGGGGGTTGAACGCATTAGCGCCTTCCTCGCGAGCTGAGATTGGGAAGAAAGAAGTCCGCAAATGAACGCCAATGAACGCAAATAAGATTCAAGTGCAGACTGCTAAACCCCTCAATGTTGAAAAGCTTAATCACGTTTTCCAATGTGCTGGTGGTTCGCAATAAGTAAAACTCGAAGTGACCATCATGTGAATCGATGAATAGCATTTGCGTTCATTGGCGTACAGTTGCGAACTCAACTCTTGATATGCCGCAGCCGTTCGTGCCAGAAGAGGGTGGCGCCGGCGACGGCGGCGGGCATGGCGAAAAAATTGAGGATGGGCACCATCATCATCAAGGTCAGGCCGCCGCCAAAGGAGAGGGATGGGAGTCGGGCCTGTTTCAACCGCTTGTGTTGCTGCTTGAATGCCAGGTTATGGTTGGCCATCGGATAGTCGCCGTACTCCAGGGCGAGGAACCATGCGCTGAATAACATCCAGAGAAAGGGTGCCGCGACATTGAGACCAGGAATCAGGAAGAGTATCAACAGGGGGATGGCGCGCAGCAGAAAATAGAGCAGCTTGCGCAGCTCAGAGAGCAGAGCCGGCGCCACATCCTTGAACATCTGTTTCGCACCGGTCGACTGTTTCGGGAGCTCCCCTCCAAGATAGTGTTCAACCTTTTCCGCCAGAAGCCCGTTGAAGGGTGCGGCGATCAGATTGGCGATGACGGTAAAGGTATAGAAAATGATCAATATCAGGGTGATGGCGAAGAGGGGCCAGAGCAACCAGCGAAGCCAGGAGAGCCAGCTCTCGTCATTGGGAAGAAAACGATCCATGAGCTGTTCGAACTGACCGATGCCGAGCCAGATCAGCAGACTGAAGACGATGATATTGACAAGCAGCGGGATCGCTACAAATCTTCTCAGACCTGGTTTGTTCAAAAGGCCGAGGCCCTGTATCAGATAGCCCGCTCCGGCGAGGGGATTATTCACCATGTTGAAATCCTAAACTCCAAAGTCCATATATTAGGATCAGACTATAACCTAAATGTGCTGGTTGATGCCCAAGGCTGGCCAGGGATTAACCAATATTTACCTGGTGAGGTCTGGTTTCGGTAAAAGAGAGGGAATAAGCAGGCGCCGCCTGGAGAGTGTCAATACCCGTTATGTTGGAAAACCTGCTCGCACTGTTCGTTACCGCTATCGTCCTGGCGCTGGTTCCGGGGCCCGATAACCTGTTTGTACTGACCCACTCGGCACTCCATGGCAGGCGGACAGGCTGGTATGCGACCCTGGGCTTTTGTACCGGACTGATTGTACATACGGCTGCTGTATCCTTGGGTGTGGCCGCCCTGTTTCAAGCCTCCGAAGTGGCATTCAACCTGCTCAAGGTGATCGGCGCCGTTTATCTCTTCTACCTGGCCTGGCGTTTTCTGCAGCGATCGAACAGTTCAATTCCGCTGCAGGAGCAGCCAAACCTCACACCCTGGCTGATCTATCAGCGGGGTATCATCATGAATGTAACCAATCCCAAGGTATCGCTCTTTTTTCTTGCCCTGTTGCCTCAATTCACCCTGCCGGAAGGTGGGCCGATGGCGCTGCAGATGATCAGTTTCGGTATTGTCTTCATCCTCGCCACGTTGATTGTTTTCGGTGGCATCGCTGAATTGGCGGGAATCATCAGTCCCTGGCTCAAGCGTTCCAATTCGGCGCAGCGGGTCATGCATCGTGTCGCTGCAGCGATCTTTTGCCTACTTGCCCTGAAGCTGTTGCTGGCTGAACGGATTTAATCTGCAGAGACCGGTTTGTGATCAAGGGACGTTTCATGTAGAAGGGGCTGATCCAGTTCATTTGAGTTAAGGTATATCCTCATGAAATATGTCGGTGCCCATGTCAGTGCATCGGGCGGGGTGGAGAATGCGCCGTTGAATGCCCGGGAGATCGGCGCCAAGGCATTTGCCCTGTTTACCAAGAATCAGCGCCAGTGGTATGCGAAACCCTTGAGCGAAAAGTCGATTTCGGCCTTCAAGGCGAATCTCGAAAAGGTCGGCATCGCTGCCGAGCATGTGCTCCCCCACGACAGTTACCTGATCAATCTGGGACACCCCGAACCGGAGGGCCTGGAAAAATCGAGAGCAGCCTTCCTCGATGAGATGCAGCGTTGCAGGCAGCTTGGCCTGTCGCTGCTCAACTTTCACCCCGGGGCGACCCTGAGGAAGATCAGCGAAGAGGAGAGCCTGCAACGGGTTGCCGAATCGATCAACCTGGCGCTCGACCGTACCCAAGGCGTGACCGCGGTGATCGAAAACACCGCGGGCCAGGGGAGCTCCCTGGGCTATCGCTTCGAACACCTGGCGGCAATCATCGATGGGGTGGAGGATAAAAGCAGGGTTGGCGTCTGTCTCGATACCTGTCATACCTTTGTCGCCGGATATGATCTCAGAACCGAGGCGGCCTGTGACAAGACATTCAGCGAATTCGATCGCATCGTCGGTTTCCCTTATCTGCGCGGCATGCATCTGAACGACAGCAAGCCCGACTTGGGTGCCAGGGTCGACCGTCACCACAGCCTGGGTATGGGCAAGCTGGGTTGGGAGGTGTTTCGCTATATCATGGAGGATAGACGCTTTGACGATATCCCTTTGGTATTGGAGACCATCGACGATACCCTCTGGAAAGAGGAGATTGCGGCCCT
>NATV01000164.1 GCA_003094535.1 gamma proteobacterium symbiont of Ctena orbiculata
GGGGGGGCGCAGGCGCATCGCCTTGCCCTGGATCACCGGCACGAAACCCAACAGGGAGACGCCAACCACGCCCGCGGTCAAAACCGTGGCGCGCAAAAACTCGCGGCGGCTCTGCTCCCGGCGCCTGGGCGTCAAGGTCGGTTTATTGCGCTTTGTCTCCTTTTTTCTGACACTCATGGCAAGGATGACCTCTCAACGACCCAACGACTCGCGCAGTGCCTTGTAGGCGTCAAAGGCCTGCTCCGTCTCAGCCGGCGGCGAAGCGGATCTCTCCGACCTATCGGCTTCGATGGCCGATGCGGAGACCTGGGATTCTTTTGTCAGGACCGCAGCTGCCGTGCTCATCCTGGGATGTTCGTCCCGCACCAGCATGTTGGGTTGAGTGAAGGGTGCAAGACGTTCCAGAAAATCCATCACTTCGAGCACCGGGGATCCCTTGAAGAAGCGTGCGGAGGGTACATCCATCCAGATCCGGTCGGCATAACTGTACAGCTCGTAAGGCTTATCGCCCACCTGGTCATGGTCGATATCGAAACCCTCGTAGTCGTCCCAGTAGTTCGCCTGCCACAGATTGCGATTGGCGGTCTTGCCGCCACCTGAAACCGCAACCTGGGTGATGTTGCCTTTGAAACTGTTACCGATCAGGTGGTTGCCGGTCCAGTCGTTGAGGAACATCACCCCGATGCCGCTGTAGGCAATCAAGTTGTCTTCAATGCGGTTGATGCTGTCCGGCTGAAAGGGCGAGACGTCGAGATAGAGACCGGTGGCGCAATAGAGCACCCGGTTGCCGGTGACCACAACGTCGGAGGTCTCCTTGAAGCCGATTCCCATGCCGGTGGCGCCTGTTGCATGCGCAATGTAGTTGTTTTTGATGTGCACCCCGTCGCTATACATGATGAAGATGCCGACAGAGTTATTCTCATAGTGGTTGTCCACCACCTCGTTGTATTGCGCATACATGAAATGCAGCGAGTAGCGGCCGCCGCGGGCATCGTTGCGCGCGATCAGATTGTCGCGGGAGTACCACACCACCGTATCCCTCGAGTTGCGGATAACGTTGTCGGTGATCTTGTTGTCGAAACTGTACCAAAGGCGGATGGCATCTCCGCGCACGCCCAACTCCAGCGGTTTGGATGAGATGCGGTTGCCCCGTACGATATTATTCTTCGACTGCTGCAGATCGACACCGAACAGTGTGTTGTCGATGACATTGTCCTTGATGACGTTGAAATTTCCCCTCACCTGCACCCCGGAATCGATGGTATTGTGAGATTCGCCGGAGTTGGTCAAGCGAAGGTTCTTCAGGGTGGCGCCGTCGGTTTCAAGGGTGATAACCGAGCCTTTGCCGCCCGCATCGATGGTCACGGCCCCCTTGCCGTCAATGGTGATCGGGTCGCTTATCGTGACCGGTCCCGCATATGTCCCCGGCGGTGGAACAAGGGTGCCGCCGGTCTCGGTTTGATCAACCAGTGCCTGAAAGGATGGATAGGAAGTCGTGTCTGCGATTGCCTGAAAACTCAACAACAACAGAAGAGCATTTTGAATTAAGAATTTTGAATTTTGAATTGATGCGTGTGCGTACGCAAACAGCCAGTTGAAAAGCCGTGAACGCAGTGAACGCATTAATTCAAAATTCATAATTCAAAGTTCAAAATTAATCTTTCAGTTGTTTGAACCGAAGCAATGCCGCCATCGCCAAAACCAGCGACATCAACACCATCAACCCAAAACCGATATAAGGGTAGGAGTGGGTGGTGAACTGCGCCACCTTGCCGTCGCCGAATACCGTCGGCATGAAGGGTTTGACGGAAAAGGCGCCCATATCGTTCAAGGTATGACCGTACCACCAGAGCCATGCCGAATAGTCGATGACGAAAAACAGCGGCAGCGCGATGGGAACCACGATCAGCAGCCAGTAGAGCAAACCGCTGTTCTTGCGGGAACCGAAGACCACCAGGGCCATCGCACCCAGAATGGCGTAAAAGACAAGATGCACCGCCAGTTCGAGGTTTTTGACCATCGGTTCAATCTCTTGCGGATTGTTGAAATAACGGCCCAGGCTTTTGGCGTAGTGCCACGACATGACCTGGAAGGCGCTGCCGTCCCAAGGCTTCAGGCTGTCCGATTTCACCTGGTCGATGTCGTAGGTCAGCTTCAGCTGCTTGATGAGGTGTGTTTTGTCCGCGCCGGCCGATTGCTGGCCGGCTTTTTTGGCCGCCTCCACCTGCGAAGGAAGAATTACCTCGACACCCGACTCCTCCAGGGACTCCTTGAGCATGCCGGCAATCCCGCCGATGACGATTTCGGGTTCGCTGGTTTCACCCGTTGCCTCCTGATCCAGCGACGTGACCAGTGCGCTGACATAGCCTTTGTTCTGCAGTTCGAAGCCGTTCGAGCTATAGATTGTCAGCGCCATCCAGGCGGCGATAGCGACGAACCCAACGCTTAACACGACCATTCGCTGTTTCGGCGAGGTGAAGATAAAACCGATCAGCATCACCCCCAGGAAGGCCATCAGGAATTGGGAGAATCCCCGCTCCACCGGGCCGCCGGCCGCGATGGGATACATGCCCACATAGTGATTGATGGTATCCATCTCGTGCACGCAGTCGAGGGCCTCCTCCTCGGCAATCTCCGCCTTTTCCTGTTTCTCGCAGCCGTTGAACACGCCGGTCATGTGGAAATGGATGCGGACACCGTCGGGGAACGACTCTGCCGGATAGTTGGGCGCGGTAAGTGATACCCACCAAACAGGCGTATAGAAAATGACGGCGAGTAGTCCCAAGCCGATCAGGATAAGCAGGGTGACTTGAACTGTTTGCTTAGACTGCATAGCGTTATTTACCGAGAGCAACCGATCAACCGATCCATGCATGGCCATCGATTGTTGATGCCAACCGGGATGACCGCCTGCTGGTCGAAGCGGTCATGCCGATATGTATGAAGATCAATCGTAGTCCGGGTTCTCCCAATCCTTGGATGGCGCGAGCAGCTCCTTGGGGACAGGCAGCCTGGAGACATAATTGATGACCATCTGCATATCCTTGTCGGAGAAGTTCTTGATCTGCTCCACCATGTCGGGATTCGCATTGCGCCGCTTGCCGTCGCGGATCCACTCGAACTGTCTCAGCATATAGGCGTAGTGCTGGCCGTGGATCTTGGGGAAGAACTTTTCGTCGTCCCCTTCGCCGTTCTCTCCATGGCACTGCACACAGTTATCATCATAGAGCTTCTTGCCTTCGGCGAACTCGGGGAACAGCGCGTTCCAGGGACCCTTGCCGTTCTCCGGATTCATCGGCAGCTTGGCGATATAGGCGGTGACGTCGGCGACCAACTGCGCGGGTTTTATCTCACCGTGCTTATAGCCCGACGCGGCCATAATCTGATCATCTAGGGCAAAAGGATACATGGTCGGGTTGTCCCGGTTTTGCGCGCGTATATCGGCCAGCTGTTTGATCAGAACATTGCGATGTTGTCCCGCGAGCTGTGGAAAGGTGCCGTCATCCAGGCCCCAGCCCTCCAGCAGATGGCAGGCCGAGCAGACCTCATACACGGCGATGCCCCGCTCGCGATCCGGATCGAGCAACATCGCTTCATCCTTTTCACCGCCGGCCTCGTTCCAGGCCAGGGCGGTCCCGCACAGCACGACGCTCATCGCGGCGGTCAATATTCGCAACATCGAATTTACTTTCATCATCTTTTCTCCAGCCCCATTGACTTGCACAGGGGATATTTGGGTTCCGCCACTGCCTCCTGACTCGCTGTAGGTGCCTTTGTAGCCAACAGGTTTTCAGCAGTGATACCGCAGTCTTTCATAGGCGAAATTCGTCTACTTTGATGTACATCAACTGCAGCATTTCGCTGCTTGAAACAGTGACGAAATCATTGCCTTGTCGTCACCTCAGAGGGTGCTCAGCCAGTCTGCGATCGCCCGCATCTCTTCGTCGTTCACCAGGCCCATGACGCCCTTCATCGCCGCCGTCTGGCCGTTGCTCCTGGCCCCTGACTTGATGTCCTTCATCTGATTGTAGGCATAGTCCGAATTCTGTCCGGCAAGCTTCGGATAGATGGGCATGATCGGCGTATCGGCATCTTTCCCGTGGCAGGACCAGCAGGTCTTTGTCTTGTAGAGCTCCGCGCCATCCAGGGCATGTGCCTGGGTGGCGGCGCCCGCCGCAAGGAACAGCACGGCGGAGGACAACAGGATGTTCACTATTCTCTTCATATCGATCACCTCGATTTATATTCGGCCATCACCAAGTGATGACCAGACTCTATTCGATCCGGCGGCTGCAGGATTTGAGGTATGTTAAGTTGCGAATTGGAAAAACCTCGATAAATACACGTGATTAATCCCGCAAAATATAGAAAGGGGCCATCCAGGCCCCTTTCTCTCCTCACCTACCAGCGCCTTTCAGGTTATTTGACCTTTTTCGCTCCATGTTCTTCCAGGAATGTCTTGGCGCGAAGTCCCAGGTCGGCCGTCTTGACCTGATATTGCCACCATTGGCCGGCCCAGAGGGTCGCGTTCTGGTAGTCGCCCTTGGCGGCGAAGGTTTCGGACTTCTTTTTCGCCTCTTCCGCGAAGCCCAGCTGATCGGTGGCATCCTCGACCAGTGCTACAACCTCGGGGAAGTCCTTGTAGTTGTGGCTGGTGATGAAGCTGACCACCGAATCGATTACCGCCTGGGTATCAATGTTGGTCTTGACCTGCTTATCATAATCGGCCTGGGTGTACTTGGTACCCTCCACCATGCCTGTGGTTTTTGCCACATAGCCCTTCGGCTTGACCAGCATGTAGCCCTGCATCTCCAGATGGAGCGCCGAGCAGAACTCGGTGCAGTAGTAGGGATAGACACCGGCCTTGTCCGCCTTGAAGGTCGCCGATACGGTCTTGCCGGGTTCAATGGAGAGATTCACGTTCTGATTATAGAGGGCGAAACCGTGGGTTTCATCCTCGGCACGCTCCAGGTTGGTCAAATGGATCGATACGGTATCGCCCTCTTCCACCTCGATGATCTCGGGAGTGATATGGGAGCGGATAACCGTGCCGTAGACGTGTACCACGCCGTTCTCATCCTTCACGACCTTTTCGCGTCCGGCGCGGGTCTTGTAGGGTGACTTCTTGTCGCTGCGGCTGTCCCAACCCGACTTGTAGCGCACCACGGGTTTCAGCTTGTCGGCCTTGATCGCCACCACATAGTGGGGTTCGCCCAAGGGCAGCGGCATGTCGTAGAGCAGCTGCATCTTATCGCCGCTGATATCGATCAGCTGGTGGTTCTGCGGATGCAGCGGACCGACCGGGTTGAAGCGGTCGATGGCCAGCTTGTTCAGTGAGACCAGATACTTGCCGTCGGGGGATACCGAGTCGCCCTCCATCGAGACCAGATGGCCGATGTTGTAGTGGACATGGAGTTGATCCAACACCTTGCCTTCGCAATAGTCCCACTTGGTGACCATGGAGTCGACGTAGATCGAGGTATAGACCACGCACTTTTTCGCGTCATACTGGGTATGCAGCGGTCCCAGGCCTACCTGGACCTGGGTATGCAGCGCATCTTTCATGGCGATGATCGGGATACCATAGGGATCCTTGCCTTCGAACTTCTTGTTCTTGATGGCGTTCTGAATCTTCTCCCAACTGTAGACCCAGGCATGGCTGTCCAGTTTCCCCGAGACGATGATGTGGCTGCCGTCGGGACTGACGTCAACACCATGCGGGCTTTTCGGCTCGGGAATCAGATAGAGAAGCCCCTCCTTGACCGCCTGATCCATGGGGATCATGTAGGCGCCCTTGGATTTCTTGACCTTGCCCGCGGCAACCAGCTCCGCTGCCTTCTTCCAGTTGGTCACATGGAGGAAGTCGGTGTCTTTCTGCGAGCAGCCCGCCTCGAAGGGAGGACGTCCGCGCTCGATGCCGCCCACGTAACGCTCGGAACAGAAGGAGTTGGTAAAGCCCCATCCCATCGAAGGTCCCTTGCCGGCATCGGAAAGATCCTGGCTGTAGGGCGGCAGTTCGAAGGTAAAGGATTTCTCCGGATCGAGGCGGCCGATCTTTTCGTCGAACTTCCAATAGGTCACCGCGCCGCGATACTTTTCATTGAACTCCTCGAGGGGGACGAAGCCATCCTCGAAGGGCGCCGCGTACTGGGATGCTTCCATCACATATTCCGTATTGGGGGTGACGAAGGCACCGCCATGCTCCGACTTCATGAAGGGATTGACCACGATCTGCTTGGTCTCGAAATCGTGCAGATCGATCACCGCCATGCGCGGATTGGCCTTGTCGTTGATGAAAAGATAACGGCCGTTGTATTCGCCATTGGTTTCCGAAAAAGCCGGATGGTGGGTATCGCCGTACGTGATGTCCTTGCCGTTGATTCGACCCTGGGCCAATACGGCCTTTGATTCATCGTCGAAACCATATCCCTGCCAGGGTTCCGGTGTGAATACGGCGATATATTTCAGTATCCTCATGGACGGGATGCCGTAGACGATTACCTGTCCGCTCTGACCCCCCGAGCTGAAGGCGAGATATTCGTCGCGTCCGCCTGTCGGTGTATACGTCTTAGCCGCGGCCAACAGATCCTGTTGGGTTAATCCGCGCTCCTTCATGACCTTCTCGAGTGAAGACTGAGCCCAGGCATTGGCGCCGACGCTCAGGCCAATACCCAATCCCAGGGTCAATGCGGATATGCGTTTCAAGCTTGTGTTCATCATTCCCCGTCCCCGTTGTTAATAGGTAGTTGTTGATAGCGCGATGTTACCGGAGACATATTGAGAGTTATGACGTTTTGCTCATTGATGTAGGTCAAATGCCACAAATCCGGCCCGCCATCCTCCTAATAGGGGGTATGTCGGCTACCCAATCCTGGATAGGTCCATTGTGGACAAGCTGTGACTACTGACAGCTGAGCCGGACGGAACTATTTATTGATAATCGCGAGCAATTCCCTGGCAACAGCCTCCGGATCGATGCCGTGCGCCAGCTTGGTAAGAAACCTGCCCTCCGGATCGAGGATATAGAGGCTTGCCGTGTGATCCATCAGGTAGAGGGAGGGATCCGCACCCGCTTCCGCCACCTTTTCAAAACGCGCCCGGAAAAGATCGGCCACGCGTTTTATCATCCTGGGAGATCCGGTGACGCCGATCAGGCGATCGTCGTAATAGCGCACATAGTCAGACATAACGGCCTGGGTGTCCCGCTCCGGATCGATGGTGATGAAGTAGGGTTGAAACCGGTCAGCCTCATCTCCAAGGATATCAAGGGCCCGGAACATAACCTGCAGCGAGGTCGGGCAGATATCGGGGCAGAAAGTATAGCCGAAATAGATTATCTGGTATTTCCCCTTCATGCTCTCTTTGGTCACCAACCCACCCAGATGATCCGTGAGCAGAAACTGGCCGCCGCCGATACCCCTGGCGTCTTGTACCAGGTCCAGGTTCGTTGCGGAAACAGGCTGCTGCCCATCGGCATTCAGGCAGCTTCTGATCGTCTCCGTATTATGCGCCATGATCTCGAAATAGAGATCGGGCCCCGCCGGCATAGCGAAACCCAAACTGTTCAATTCACCCTGCCTGGCGTTGCTGTCGGCAGTCAGCAGGGTGCGGTGTTTCGCGGGAAAGCCTTTTTCGTATAACAGGCAACCCGCTTCGCCATTCACCAGCTTTTCCCGCACCTTCAGCAGCGCAAGGGTATCCGGCTCGCGCTCGGGCGCGGCGGATACATGGTCGATGATCTTTAAGGCATAGGCCTGTTCGAAATAGTGCAGTGTATCGAAATACTGTACCCCCAGATCCGCCTTCATGCCGCGGTAGCCATACTCGTACTCCCTGTCGATCCGTGACAGGCGTGTAAGCAGTTTGCGTCTGTTTCGTTCATAGATATGGCTGCGCAACGGATCGGCATTCTGCAGAAGACGCGCGATATCGTCGATGATGATGAGCAGGTTGCGGTTGTCCAGCCAGAAATAGGGATCCCGCCGATCCGGATCACTCCTGGAAGGAAGTACCTTCATACCCTGATGGGAGAGCAGCTCGACCACCTTAACCCCTGGCGGCAGCGCTTCGAGGCTGCCGGCCAGTCCCGGCTCGAGTTCCGCGCCCACCCAGAAGATGAGGTCCGCTCGCGCCATCGCGGCCAGCTGATCCTCTTTGGGGGCAAAGTCATAAGGGATCTGGTCATCGATCAGCAGTTCGGGCCTTTCCCCGCCCGCCATCAGTCCGGCGATGATCGAATGCATCGGTTTGATGCTGACCATGACGCGCAGGGAATCGGCACCATGGGAAACAGGTACGAAAGACAGCCCGATGAACAGGAGCGCAAGGAGAACGAACGAACTTGACCTTTGCCGTTTCATTTCGCGGGATAGAGGGACTGCAGCCGCTCCAGGGCCTCGTCGACCTGCAGCGTCAACGAGTGCGGCGAGGGGCAGGCCTCGTCTTGCTCGATAAATGCCATGAATGAGCGATTGGTCTCATAGTCGAACAGCTCGCCCAACTGGCGCCGCTTGGGGAGCGTCGCCACCAATACCCGCTTCATCCGCTGCGTCTCCGCGAGTGCCTTGCAGTGCAGCGCGATGCCGTTGAGCCTGCCGAGGGTGCTTATCGCCGCCAACTGCTCGCTATTTTGAGCGCTCGCTTCCGCGCCGCCTAATGCCGTTAGGAAAAGGCTGACAGAGAAAAACTTTTGGTATTTATTAAGATTAAATATCATATAGTTAGATCAATTTTCTGATCTTAAATATAGGTAGCGGCCCGGCGGGAAAAAAGAGATGCAACTATCGATCATCTGTTCGATTACCCAACAGTGAGCCAGTCATGCAGCGCCAGGAAGCATCCGCAACCACTTAGTTTAATATCAATTAAAGCCTATCTCGTGCTGTTGCCGATTGATGAAGATCAAGCCATATCCCGGCGGATCATTCGTCAACCAGATCCTTCGGCGGATCGATGACATCGGTGAAATCGGGTGACTGCATACGGGCATTGACGAAACGGGAGCCGGAGAGTCTGGCATTGCGAAAGCGGGTCTCTGTCAACGTGGTGCCGTTCAGCAATGCGCCGCTCAGATCGGTTCCGCTGAAGTCCGCATGCTCCAACGCGGCACCCGTCAGCACAACCTGACGGAAACTCGATCCGCTCATATCGCTCTCTATCAGCACGGCCCGCATCATGAACGCATGATCAAAATTGCAATTGGTGAAACGGCTCTCCTCCATCGATATATCCTTGAGATTCGCATGCGAGAAGTTGGCGCCGTCGGCAGTCACGCCGTTCAGGCTGGCACCGAAAAGATAGGCCTTGGTGAGATTGGCGTTGTCGATGCTGCTGTCGTCCAGGTTGGTATGAAAAAGATCGGCGTTGGTGAAATCGGCGGAGTCTGCCCTGCAACCGGAGAGCATGGCCCATTTGAGATCGGCGTCGATTAGTTTCGCGCCGTCCAAATTGCAGTCCGGCAACTTCGCGTTCTGGAAGTTGACCCCATTCAACAAACTGCCTTTGAGATTCACCGCGGTGAGATCCCGGCCGTTGAAATCGCAATGGCGGTAATCGTGATAGGGCTCCGGACGCATGCAGTCGCCCATGGTTAACGGTTCCGCTTCCTGTCCATATGCCGACAGGGCGAAAAGCATCAACAGCATCGGCAAGTGAAAACGCATTTGTGCCGTCGAACGCTTGGGAAATGATGGTTTCGTGGTCATTGTTCAACCGCCAATGCTTTCTGTTGTGCGCGATACCTCAGTAACGCAAACAGCAGATTGCGCAAAAAGTAGAGCGATGCGAGGCTAAAAAGCAATCCTGACAGTCTCGCAAACAGGGTCGGCATCATGGCGGCCGCGGCCATGAGGAGGATTGCGGTTATATGTAGAAGATAGTGGCGCTTCGCGTCCTTGTCACTGATGTAGTGCTTCATTGACGGAAGACGGGAGGAGATTCTCCCCTGCTTCACCTGGAGACTCTGCAGGTGAAACCAGCAGAGAAACGGAATCACCTTGTAGATTATCCCGATCGGCATGGTCATGCAGACACCACCCAGCAAAAACACGGCGACAAGGAGGTCGTTGTCTCCATGGATCCAGGCCAGGGCCGCCAGCAGCAGGGAAGCCAGGCCGCTCCAGAGAAACAGCAAGGTGACATCGACGATCTTGCGTCGACGACTTCGGATGCTCTGAAACAGCTTGAAACTCAAAAACAGGAACAGGGCCAGAATGATCGGCAGGCTGATTTCAAGACTCTCAATGTTCCAAAAATAGGCCAGTGAATAGAGCATCAACAGCAGCATGATGAGGGCAACGTAGAAATCCCTTGAACCCGGCGATATCTCATCGGTTATATAGAAGATCGGCAGCAATTGGAAAACTGTGCTGAACAGCACGGTGCCAACCCAACCCAACAGTCCCCACGACAGGTGGACTGCGACGAGCCGCGGCATATCGCCGACGGCAACCAGCCCTCCCAGTCCCAGCACCATGTAGATGCCTATGGCCACCGTGGGTATGATCGCCAGCCACCCGAGCCCGAATGAGATGGCGTTGTCATGCCGTCTTCCCGATCTGATCAATGAAACCATGACCGCCGCAAGAAACAGCATAATCGCGCCACCGGAAAGCGTTGCCCCGGTTTCGATCAACAGCTGATCGGTATGAAAAAAACCCAGCGCCAACAGGAGGGTGCCGCCGAGCAGCATCAGATGGATGATTCTGCTGGTTGTCACGACCGCGGGTATGGGTGAACCCGCCAGGACAGGCAAAAGCTGGATCATTGCCCCGGTCATGACCTGGGCTAGAAATCCGAGTGTTACCAGATGGGTGATGGCCAAGGCCAGGGGGCTCCAGCGGGAGAGAAATACCTTGTCAGCGCCGACAACCAGGACCAGTCCGACGGCAAACACGAAGAGGGAAGCCGTGAGGAAAAACTTGAAGGGAATGACAATCGGCGGGGCCTGCTCGAGAGAGAGCCCGGTGGTTTTCACAACCCCTTTCCCGCGATCTCGGGCGGTGGGCGTCCGGCATGCCAGATCAGGATGATGCACTCGCCACCCTGCCATCTGGTGTTCCATGTGAAATTCATGTCGCGCAGCAGGGAGTAGAGCGGATAGGGCTCGCGGCTGTGCCGCACCCTAAGCCAGTCGTCCGACGGCAGAATCTCCAATGCTTCCAGGATGCGTTCCATCGGAACAGGCGGCTCCAACTCCCTTACGTCAAGCCGCTGCTCCACTAGACAGACTCCGAGTACGCCTTGGCAATTGCATCGCCGGCAGCAGGCACCGCTTTGTCCGCCATCGGATAGAGAATGCCCTCCTCCTTCATATTGTGTTGCTGCATCGTGACCAGCAATGTATCGACATAGCCTGCAGAGAGCGTTCTTGACATATTCTCGAGTGAGGAAACCAACTGCGACATCAGATGCCGCATCTGTGCATGCTCCGCCAGCATGACATTGATCGGCCCCCTGGCCTCGGCAGTTGCCTTCAAGAGGACAGGAAACAGCAGTTCCTCTTCTATCTTGAAATGATGCTCCATCGAATCGATGAACTCCCGACAGAGTCGATCTGCCTCCGACCATCTGTGCTGCATAATGGCCTGTTCCATATCGATGAAGAGTTCATCACAGCGACGGTGGTCTTGTGTCATCGAATCGTTGATCGTTTTCATAGTGCGCTTACCTCGCTACCATCACTATTCTCTGCGCGCAAGGGCCACCCACCTTGACCTTTATCAATACCGAAAAATAAGAATATTAGGAGCTGTTAACGCTAATCCAAACACCGCCGTGGTGATTGGATTTGACCGGTATGGCCGTCATATCCCAAATCGTAACGGCCATCACCGCCATCGATCATTCGCGGGTCAGACGGGCATAGAGCAATGGCAGTTTGCGGGGCAACTCCTGCGGTTTGTGAATCACCACGTAACCGCTGCTGCCGAAAAGGTAGGGCAGATAGTCATTGCCCTTCTCATCGATGGTGACGCAGAAGGGTTGGATGCCCGAACTGCGCGCCTCCCTGATCGCCTGCCGGGTATCCTCCACGCCGTAGCGCCCTTCGTACTTGTCCAGATCGTTGGGTTTTCCATCACTCAACAACAACAGCAATCGGCGCTGGGCCGGCTGTTGATTGAGCGCGTGCTGCGCATAGCGGATTGCCGCGCCCATGCGGGTATAGTAGCCGGGTTTGATGGCATCGATTCTGCCGCGGGAGCTTGCACCATAGGGTTCATCGAATCGCTTGATCAGGTGGAGACGCACGGGATCGCGTTTGCGCGATGAAAAACCGTACAACCCAAAGCGGTCGCCCGTCGCCGACAGGGATTCGGCGAACAGGTAGAGGCTGTCGCGTATCACATCGATCACCCGATGGTGGTTGTCGATCCAGCTGTCGGTGGATAGGGAGAGATCCGCCAGCAGCAGACAGCTCAGATCCCTGGCCCCCGTTCGCAGATCCCGGTAGAGATTGTCGGCGGTGGCCTGATGGCCGCTTTTCCGCTCCGCCGAGAACCGCAGGTAGGCCTCAAGGTCGATTTCGCTGCCGTCCGCCTGGCCATGCCGCCAGATACGCGCCGGCATCAATTGCTGGAACTGAGCGCGTAGCTGTTTGGCCGTTTTTTTAAGGTGCGCCGGCAACTCCATCGCCGGGGCATCGCTCGCCTGCAGCATCGTGACGCGGCAATGGTCCTGCTGCATGAGCTGGCGCTTCCAGTCCCACTCCGGCAGCAGCATGCCCTCCTGCACGATCTCATCGTCACAGGCCTCGGACGGCAGGTCGAGGTCGAATTTCAGTTTGGAGGCGACCGACTCGCCGTCGCGGGTCACGCTGAACTGCTCCAGCTGTTCCGCCGCCTCCTTGGCCTGGTCCAGGTCCTCGTTCTCCTCGGCCCCCCGGTCGACCTTGGCGAACTCTCCCCAGCTCAGAATGTTCTCCATGCGGATGGTGATCAGTCCCCCGTCGGCATCGCCCATCTCCTTGCGCTCGCCGCGGCGGCTGCGACCATCCTTCACCGCCTTCGAATCGCCCCCGGATTCGTTCTCCTGATCGCGGCCATTGCCCCCCCGCCCCGGCCCCGGGGGAGAGGGATGGAGCCAGAGCGGCACCGGCCAGGGCGCGTGGCTAGCCACCGGCAGTTGCGCCACGGCACCGGGTTCGTCCAGGGCGCGGCGGATGGTCTGTTCCTGCGCTGCCTCATCCGCTTTCAGGGTTGCCGGATCGGGCCGCTGCGCCAGGTGCGCCTCACACAAACGCCGGTAGCGTGGCCGCATGCCCGGATATCTCTCCAGGGCAAGGCGACTCAATTGCTGGTTCTTTGCCAGCCAGGGCTGATGTCCGCCAGGATCACAGGCAGCCAGCGCGGCGAGCCAGAAATAGAGATCGCGGTTGAGCGAGGCCCGGGGAAAGAGGTCGATGATTTCGGGGAGGCGCAGGGCCTGCTCGTCACGCCAGGCCAGCTCGATCCGGGTGGCACTGCCGGCGATACGCTGCAGCACGCCGCGCCGGGCATGGTGCTCACTGGCGCCTGCGGTCTCCACCCGCAATCCGCCGTCGCCGCCGAAGGCGCGGAAGAGAATGCCCAGGGTCTGGTTCAGCTCGCTCAGGCGCACTGCCGCCTCGGGATAGCGATCCTGCGCCAGGCGGGTGATCAGCCGGTGCCAGAGTTCGCCGATCCGCTCTTCCACGGCCTAGTCTCCCCTTGAACGGTTTGAATTGCTGGCCATCAGGAGAGCCTCCGGCAGCCCTCGGGCAGTGCCTTGCCGATCAAGGGGTAGCGGTAGCATTTGCCGGCCATCGCCTTGGCCAGGCCCAGCATGCCGATGAGAATCAGGCTGGAGTGGCAGACCGTGAAGTAGATAATGACCACCATCCAAGTGTAGGCGCCCTGGTAGCCGCCCAGCAGGAGAATGACCAGGTTGACGACTACCAGCAGCACCCCTGCCCATAACGAGGCGATGAAGGTCTGATCAAGATGGGAACGCGCCAGCGGCGGTGAGGATTTGCCCTGCTTGAAATAGACCAGCGCCAGAATGACAAACGCAATCCCGGGAATCAGCAGCAGATTCGCCAAAAAGAGAGATTCCGCGGCGATCGCCATGGCCGAACCCGGTGGTTCCTCCGCCGGGTAGTTGTCACCGCCCGATCGAGGCATAGACGACCTCCATCAGGGCAGTCGCTGTTTCCAGGTCGTCGGTAAGCGGTTCGACCAGCGCGGAACGGCAGGCCTCGACCGGTTCATAGCCGCCCAGTATCAAGGTGGCCGCGTAGACCAGCAGACGGGTAGAGGCCGCCTCCTCCAGATCGTGATCCTTGAGCGCCCGCATGGCGTTGGCCAGGCGCACCAGTTGGCGGGCCATCTCGCCATCGACGCCGGTCTCACCGATCAGGATCTCCTGCTCCAGCTCCGGCGCCGGAAATTCGAAGCGGAGCGCGACGAAACGCTGCCGGGTGCTCGGCTTCATCCCCTTCAGCAGGTTTTGATAACCCGGATTGTAGGAGACCACCAGCATGAACTCCGGCGGCGCCTTGAGAATCTCGCCGGTGCGCTCCAGGGGCAGGATGCGCCGGTCGTCGGTCAGAGGATGGAGCACCACGGTGGTATCCTTCCTCGCCTCCACCACCTCGTCCAGATAGCAGATGGCCCCCTCCCTTACCGCGCGGGTCAGCGGCCCGTCCGACCAATAGGTCCCGCTCTCCCCGATCAGGTGCCTGCCGACCAGGTCGGCGGCGCTGAGGTCGTCATGGCAGGCAACCGTGTAGACGGGCCGTTTGAGCCTGGCCGCCATGTGGTTGATGAAACGGGTCTTGCCGCAACCGGTCGGACCCTTGATCAGCAAAGGCAGCTGATGCTTGTAGCCATATTCGAAGAGCTCGATCTCCCGCGCCTGGGGCTTGTAGAAAGGCAGCGCTTCGTCATCTTCCCGGGTGGACAGGATCACAGGTTTTTCCATCGTCATCTCCTCATCCGACCAGGGCAAAGGCGGCGCCGATCAACCCGCCGGGAAGAAAGAGCCAGAGGCTGACCGGCCAGCGCCAGAAACCCCGGACCCGTTTCAGTCCCATGAAGTAGTCACCCACCATCTGCCCCTTGATCAGGGCGAAAGCCAAAACAGTCAACGAGACGCCCAGGCCGCCCAGGGTGAATTGACCGATCAGATAGGTTGTCAGGGTCAATCCCATCATAAACAGCCAGACCCAGGTACAGGCGCGAATGCCAAGCGTGGTTCGTCTCGTCATAATTGTTCATCTCATGATATAGACCAGGGGAAAGAGGATCAGCCAGACCAGGTCGACCATGTGCCAGTAGGACGCCCCCGTTTCAACCCCCGTATGCTCCCTGTCGCTGTAACCGCCCCTGTTGGCCTTCACCACGACCGCCGCAAGAATCACCATGCCCATGATGACATGCATGAAGTGAAAGAAGGTCAGCGACAGATAGAACATGTAGAAGGTATTCGTGCTCAGCCTAATGCCCTCCTCGATGTGGTGGGCATACTCATGCCCCTTCACCACCAGGAAGAGCACACCCATCCCCATCGCCGCCAATAGCCAACGCACACACCCGCGACTGTCGTCTTCGCGAATCGCCGCCACCGCCCTGACCACGAAATAGCTGCTGGTGATCAGGGCAAAGGTATTGATCAGTGCCGCATCGCTGTCCAGGGTAGCCTGGTACTGGTTGAACATTTCCACATTACGCATACGGGTAAAGGCGTAGGCCCCGAAAAACGCGCCGAATGCGGCCAATTCCGCCAGGATGAAGACCCAAATCGCCAGATCCCCCGGCGGAAACCGGTTGGATTCGATTGTCGACTGGGCCTGCACGGGGCTCGCTGCTCCTATGGGATAACTCACAGTAACCCATGCTAAAACAGACCCCGTTCTTCACCTTGATGAATATCAAGCTGAATACGCCTTCGGCTTGAGTGGATTTTTCTGCAGCCATGGACCGCTGATTTGATCCTGGTCAAAGCACAATCCCCGGGTGGGCAGAAAATGAGTGCTCACAATCCCGATCCGCCCGGGCGGATTCCGTTTCCGATATCACTTATCCATGCCCGATTCCATAGCGCCATCACCCCAGGCCGTCATACCCGCCAAAAACCATATACCCGGCAACATGGCCATCTGGGTCGGCATTCTCTCGGAAATGACCGAGTTCGCCCTGATGTTCATCGTCTACTTCCTCGCCAAGGTCCACAATCCGGAGTTCTTCTCCGAAGGGCCACTGCGTCTGAATACCACCGCCGGGGTATTGAACACCCTGGTGCTGCTCTCCAGCAGCTATTTCGTCATCAAGGCGATCAAATCGATCAGGATCGGCCAGGTCGCCCGGTGCCAACGCTGGCTTTGGTACGCGGTCGCCATGGGGGCGCTCTACCTGATCATCAAGTTCTACGAATATCACTGGAACAGCGAGCGGGGCCTGGCAACAGACACGGATATCTTTTTTACCGTCTACTACTACACCACCTTCAACCACCTGCTCCATGTCGGCTGGGGGAGCGGTGCCATTTTATGGGCTATTATGGGAATCAGGATGGGTGGTATCACCCAGCACAACCACAGCGGCCTGGAGGCCGTTGCCGTCTACTGGCATATGATCGATCTGGCGTGGATTGTCATATTCCCATTGTTATACGTACTGCGTTGACGGGAGACGATTGGTGTTCAACACGAAATCCGTAGATTTTATCTGGCTGGTCCTGATGGGGTTGACCCTGCTCAGCGCGGCGATTGCCGAGTCGCCGGATCAGGGATTGGTGTTGATCCTGGTAATCACCTTTACCGTGGCCTACAAGGGGCGGATGATTGTCGATCACTTTATGGAGCTCAAGGATGCCAATCGGTTGTTGCGGAACAGTATGCGGGTTTATTTTTATGTTATCCCCGGGATGATCGTGTTGGTTTATCTGTTTCCGGATTTGATTGCGCGGCTTACCACATTGTGATCGACGGACGGGATGAGGTATGTCGCGAATAAAACATTCGCTAACTATAATTCTACGGTACTGTTCTGCGAGTTTTTCAATGTAACCCGCAGGCTATTTTATTTTTACAACATGGGCGATTCCGCCTCCATGATCCAATGACTCCAACGCCATTGTTCCGCCATCATAGGCAAGGATCTTCAATCTTCCCGGTAACCGTCCCTTCATGTAGATGATATCACCCTCGCAGCTATAGCCCCCTGACTTATCGATTACCGGACGGGATTTGACAAAGCGGACCGTGCCGTTCTTCATGAATTCCCAGGATTGACTATCGTCCTTGATCCTATTCCCGGCAAACTCGACATGCGACTGCTGCCATTTGCCGATGATGTCTCGAGCGCACTCAGCAAATGCACTGTCAGGAGTAGTAATTGCGACGCAGAACGCGGAAGAAAGGAGATAGAGCCCAGTTTTCTTTTGCATCACTAGATTGCCTGGTCATAAGTAGTGATTAATATTGCTATCATAATTCTAATCAGTATTCCTTGCATCCGAATATTTAAAACAAGATATATTTGTTAGTCTTTGACGGGATCAAGTAGAAATAATTGCCACCCATGCATTGAAGCTGGCTTTACTCCACACGACCGGACTGATGTATTTTCTGATTAGAATATATATCCAAATTCAATCCCGGGAAGTGTAATATCTACTGTGGCACATCTGAACCAGACTCATCAGTGCACAGTATATGAGCATTGGACTCGCCCGCATGTGCCAATCGTTCAAGATTGGTAATGACCTGCATACTGGCCTCTTCCATCATGGCTATGTTATCGATGCTGGCCTCTTTGTCGCCATTTTCCAGGCTCATCAGCGCCTGTTTACCATGTTTATGTACTTGTTGATGGGGAGGCTCAATTTCACGATAACCGGGGAGTTTTGAGAAACAGGAAACCCCTTCGCCGCTATAGTACCATTGCCCTAGGCGACAACTTCTGTGGTCGGCGAGAGAGTCCGCGGGAAGCTCGGCCAGTCCGAGAAAGGCCTTGTAGATGCCAAATTTAAAGATCAAATGGTCAAACTTCGCCAGCTCAACGAAGGTTCTGAGCGCGGTAGAGGATATCACCATCTCCATCGATTTCGATAGATCAAATTGCTGTTTAATGGTTTTGATCGATTGCTCAACCTGATCTTGAAAACTGGTTGTCACATCTCTCATCGATGACATGGTTTCCTTCGATTTCCCGGTCTCCATTGTGATCGTTTCAACAAGTGAGGCAATTTCCGTCGTGGCATCCCGGGTATGTCCCGCCAGGCTACGGACTTCATCGGCAACCACGGCAAACCCCCTGCC